>CAZGZR010000017.1:0-37900 GCA_964529745.1 uncultured Candidatus Bathyarchaeia archaeon | reverse complement strand
TAACCCCCCCCCCCCCCGTGAGGGTGTTTATGGGCGGCTTGGCGGGTCGATTTTACTTATAGGCGTATGCATCCGCCAGCTTCTCGTAGGCGTCGTGAGCGATTGGTTTCCTGTCTTCTTCACGGCTCCCCCGCCGCCCACCGCACCATGTTTCTCCATAGGACGCCGTAGCCGTCCCACTCGGCGAACTCGGTGGGGCACCAGTGGGGGCCTATGTCTGTGGTGAAGGCGGCAGCCCTGCCCGCGCCGTGGCTGCCCACGACGAGCAGGGGGTCTCCGCCCACCTCGGCGAGGGTTTCCGCCCCCTTCTTCGGCTGCACCAAGTTGTAGCCTAGTATGTGGGGCCACTTCTCGGGCAGCTCGTCGATGATGGGGTGGCTGCGCGTCTTCACGGGTTGCACGCCCTCGGGTCGCTCGCACCTGTCGTCCGTGGCCATCATCGTGACGGGCAGCACCTCGGCGATTGGGCTCCTCTGGTACATGGCGGCGCCGTTGATGCCCTGATAGCTCATGTAGCCTCCCACCATGATCAGTCCGCCGCCGCGTTTCACGTACTCGGCGATGGTCTTGAGGCGGTTTGGTGTCCTCTCGCCGTGGAGCCACGTCCTTGGATGGAGGAGGAAAGTGTCTGCGCCCACGTCGCTGAGTATAACGGCGTCGTACCCTGTGAGCGCCTCGGCTTCGAACGGGAACTCGTTGGCTGCGACGTGGGCCGGCATGTGGGTTACCTCTACGCCGTGGCCGTCCATGGCCTCGCTGAACCATCTGAGCCCCGTCTCGTATGTTCCGCTGACGAAGTGGTTGAAGCCCTTATAGTGGGTGGTGACGCTCATCCAGCTCTCACCCACGAGCAGTACGTCTGTCATATTGATATGCACGGGGAACGTCCACTATATATTTATTCGACTGTTTTCTCTACGCTAGTGGTTGGTGAGCTGGGGGGCGGCCGTCGGGCCACTGGTCTGAGGAAACTCCATCCACCGCGTAGGGCTGCGACGCCGCGAGGCGTAAGGGGAGACTCTTGGCAACGGACAGAAACGAGACCTCCCGTGGCGCGCCGTGAATCCTCGGAGGACGAGATCGCCACGGGCCCGGGTGAGACGACTGACCCGCAGGGTGCAAGGGCGAATAGGCGCCGATACCCTCCTACGGGGGGCGCGGGTAGCCCGCATAGCTGAATGCCGCCCACGACAGAAGATGGGTTACACCCAGCACACCAACCACCTTGGTCATGTCGCTTCTTCGATAAAATCCTTTGAAGCGATGGGCTGGATGTGGCTTGACGACCTGTTGAACTCCTCGTCATGAGTAACCACGTAGCCGGCGCCACTCACAAGCCCCGTTGCTACGATGATGGAGTCAGGCATCCTGAGCCCGGTCTCCGCTCTAACCCTACCCGCCCTATCAGCGACATCGACGTCAACGTTAACAACACGATAATGCTCCGAGGACAACAGGTGCAAAAGCAACGCCTTCCACCCCTTCTCGTCGCCGACAACATAGTAGCCGGTACAGAGCTCAGCGAGCGTCACCGTTGAAACGACCGCGTTTACTCTTCCCTCGTCAACCAGATCCAGCATCCTACTAGACGAGATGAACATGGGCTCCTCCCTGTTGATGACGTTTAGGAACACGTTCGTGTCAAGGACTACCGTCTTTGCCATTCGCCCCGCAGCCTCCGCTGGAACTCCAGACTCGATTCTGGCCACGGCCTCTGCCTGCCGAGGATGTCGGACAGCTTCTCGTCCTGCACCTTCTTGATGACCGCCGTTTCGCCGTCCAAGAGGAAGATCACCTTGTCGCCCTCGCCTATACCCAGGGTGTCTCTTATCTCCTTTGGTATCGTCACCTGACCTTTGGAGGTGACCGAACCGACGCTTACCTCGAACACATCCATGAACGACACTGATTTCCTTACTAATAAGTATTACCTGTAATACAAATAAGTAAGGAATACTCTTTTCTAAGGGTGCTTTCTCTCAACAAGCGCCTCCAGCCGCTTCTCCATGCGCCTCCTCTCGGATACGTCCCTGAGGTAACAGAGGATAGACGGTTTACCCAGATAGCTGATCCTTGACGCCGAGACCTCGGCGGTCATCACCTCTCCCATGCTGGTAATGAAGTTGACCTCAAACAAACGGTTCACTTCTTCGTCCCCCACCGAGTCAAGGCGTCGGTTGATCTCCTCCTCGGTCTCGACCACGAACCTCGCCAAGGTCCTACCGACCAGGCTCTCGGGTACGCCGCCGCCGTGCATGTGGCACATGGCGTCGTTCGCGAAAACGACCCTACCGTCGGAGAGGATGACGATGCCGTCCCTGCTCTCCTCGACGACCCTGCGGTACAGCTCCTCCGTCCGATGCTTCTTAACCGCCTGCCTGATACGATTCGATAGAACCTGGTAGTGGCCTAGATCGGCCTCCTTCCTCAGGTAATCGTCCGCCCCTGCTTTGAAGGCTGACTCTGCTAATTCCTCGCTGCCTCTCCCCGTGTACAGGATGAAGGGGACGTCGCTCCCCTCCCTCACCCTCTGGAGCAGCTCGAGGCCAGTCATGGAGACCATCTTGTAGTCGCTGACGATGACGTCGTAGCCGTTCATGCTTTGAAGCCGGATGGCCTCCAGGGGATCGTGCACGGAGTCCACCGTGACACCCCCGTCCAACTCCTCCAGGAACATCTTGGTGAACTCGAGCTGGCTCTCCTCGTCGTCCACGTGCAGGACCCGTATCGGTTTCTCGTTGCTCACCTCTTCCTCGGTCACTTCTTCTCCGCCTTCTCCCCCAGCCCCTACCGCGTTGCGGCTTTCATTTAATCGATGATTATGGATACGTTAAATGATCATTAAATATCTTCATGATATATAACAATTAAGAAACTAACGCATTGTTGAATTATAACAATATTGTTATAACTGGAGAATATTCATATATGGGAATAATAAATAATGGCTATAAAGGCATTAAATGCGCTATAAATTATCATGTTCCATTCTACATATTTGAAGCTTGCCATAAAGTAGAGAGCCACCTCCACATAACATGTAAATAGGATTCTTGATGAACCCGCGACTTGACACGTATCTGATAAAAGTGATGGCGAAGAGGGATCACGTTAAAACAACAACCGTGCCTTGAGACAGAACGCCTCCGTTAACCGTTCCTTCACCCATACGGCCGTTTGATTCGTAGCCCACCTAGGGATTCGTCTTTCAGATTCAACCTCCTCAAACCTCTTTTAAGATCCCCAAAAAGGGGAACCGGGGCTATGGCGAGCAAAACGGTTGTTACAGGTGAGACGAGGTCTACACCGTCCTCACCGAAAACCCTTGGAGGTTTATCGAGCCTACTCGAGCTCTTAACCTCAACGTCGATATTCCTGGCGCTGAACGCCTCCATAGTAGCAGCGTTCAGCTCCCTCCTCTACAGCCTCGAAGTCAGGCCCATAATCCTCTTCATAGCGTTCCTCGCGACCTTCTCAGTATACAACATGAACAGAGCCACCGACAGAAGAGAGGACTCCATAAACAGGCCACAGGCGGCTTCGAGAAACATCCTCTTCTTCCTAGTACCCTCGATGATCGCCTCCGCTCTCTGCCTCCTGTTAAGCGCCTCGGTGGGGGCCCAAGCCCTCACGGTGGTTGTCGCATCCTTCGCCGCGTCCATCCTCTACAGCTTCAAGCTGTCGCCGTCCGTACCCCGGCTCAAAGAGATAGTGGGCCTGAAGAGCGTCCTGGTGGCCTTCAGCTGGGGGTTCACGGGCGCCCTGCTGCCGGCCAGCGGACAAGCCGTTGATAACTCGAAGATAGCTTTAGCGTTCACGTACATATTCATCCAGATACTGGTGAACACCATCCTGTGCGACATCCGCGACATGGACGGCGACATGGCCTCAGGGGTGAACACGCTGCCCATATCCCTGGGCCTGGCTGCGACGAGAAGACTCCTGCTGACCGCGAACACGTTGCTGTTCCCATGGCTGCTCTACTGCATCACGCAGGGGCTGTTCCAGGAGTATATTCCGTCGCTCTTCTTCGGAGTGGGGTACGGCTACCTGATAATCTGGCTCTTCTCCGAGAAGGGGCGTGATAGGCTCCTAGTGGAGCTGGCGGTGGACGGGGAGTGGATGCCCCTGGTGGCGCTCATGAAGCTGCTTTGACCTGATTGACCAAGTGAATAAATATTGCTTCGGCTAAACAACATGGTGGGGGGTTAACGTTGGGTTCAACGTACTTCAAGTTGTTTCGATCCGAGCTCAAGTTAAACATACTCTCCAGTCTTCTAGACGGGGACAAGAAGCTGGGCGCCCTGAGGGACGAGCTGGGCAGCAGCGGCTCCACCATCATCCACGCCCTCAAAGACCTGGAGGCCATGAAACTGACCAGACAGGAGGACAAACACTACAAGCTCACGTCCCTAGGGGTCATAGAGGCCACGCTCATCGGTGAGGCGGCCTCAGCCGCTGAGGCTCTCGAAAGGTTTCAAGGCTTCTGGCTCCAGCACGACGTCACCGCCATCCCCAGCCACCTCCTGCAGAGGATAGGCGCCCTACGGGACTCGACCCTGATCCAGGACAACTCCACGGCGCTGGACAGGGTCCACGTATCCTTTCAGCGGCTCCTCATGGAGTCGAGGAGGGTGCGGGGGATGTCTCCCATCTTCCACTCGGACTTCGTGGTGATGTTCCAGAGGCTGCTCGAAGGAGGTGCAACAGTTGACCTCATACTCACCAAAGGCGTGCTCGACAGGGCCCTGGCGTTGGCGGACACCGAGCAGATCATCGACTACGTCACGAGGGACAAGCTGAGGATATTCCTGACCGATAGGCTGGGTGTCGCATTGACCGTGACCGAGAACAGCTTCTCCATGGGCCTCTACACCGTTGATGGGGTATACGACTACACCAGAGACCTGGTGTCCAACAGCCCTGAAGCCATCGAGTGGGGGGGAGAGCTCTTCAAGCACCACATTAAACAAGCTAAGAGGCTCGACATGGAGACGTTAAATCATTAACCACGTCGTTCACTGAATAAGATGATTCGATTTTCTCTTGTTACAAGGTAAAATACGTATGGAAAATGATTAAACTAGGCACTGAACAGATGAAGCGAAAAAGAAGCACGTAGTCTTAAATCGTTAATCTAATATTAAACCGGTATGAAAACCGGGTTTGATTTAAAGAAATCACGAAAACTGATGCAGGGAGAAGGGATCGACTGCATAATAGCCAACTCGCAGGAGAGCGTCTACTATACGTCCAATGCGCCGATATCCACGATAACCAACCTGAAACGGTTCGCAGGCATAGTGCTGCCCCTCGACGGGGAGCCCCTGTTCGCCGTACACAGAAACGAGGAAGTCACCGCGAGGAACTCGACCTGGATCAAGGATCTAAGGGTCTACGAGGGAGGCGAGTGGGAGTCCCTGAAGGCCATAGACTTCCTGGCGAAGGTGATCAAAGACAAAGGGCTGGCAGGCAAGAAGATCGGGCTGGAGCTCATGGAGATGCCCGGCCTCTGGCTGGACCACCTGAGGAAGCTGCTGCCGGAGACTGAGTTCGTAGACGCCAAGCCCATACTGGACGAGCTCAAGTCGATAAAAAGCCCTGAAGAGATAAAGCACCTCAGCGCATCGAACATTGCGACGGCTAAGGCCATCACGGTGGCCTTCGAGATGGCCAGGCCGGGGGACACCGAGAGAGACGTGGCCCTGAACATGATCGATCTCACCCTCGGGTACGGCGGGGACACCGTGGCGTTCATGTGCTTCGGGGCCGGTCCCAACATCTTCGAGACCCACCCCGTCCCAGGGGACTACAAGCTGAAGAAAGGGGACCTGGTTCACACCGACTTCGGGTGCTTCTTCGACGGCTACTGCTCTGACATCTCGAGGATGGCGGTGGTGGGGGAGCCCAACGAGACCCAGTTGAAGGCTTACGGCATCGCCGTGGGTGCGGAGCAGGCCACGGCTGAAGCGATGCAGGCGGGGGTGAAGGTGATGGACGTCCACAACGCCGTGAAGGAGTTCTATAACTCCAAGGGATACGAGTATAACAGGGCGTTCATCGGGCACGCCATCGGCATAGGCGTCCACGAGTGGCCCTTCCTGGGCCCCGCGCACGGCGACTGGGTGCTGAAGCCCGGGATGTTCTTCCAGGTAGAGCCAAGCATGCTCATAGGTGACGCTAAGATCCACACGGAGGATTCCTTCGTGGTCAAGCCCAAGGGCCCAGCCGAGAACGTTTCCCTTTACAGGGACGTGACGGAGCTACAGGTAATCAGGTAGACGCTCCTTCAACCTCTTAATTTTGTTTTCGCGAACCTTTTTCTTTTTTATCTCCAAGTAATTATCATGGTTCGGCTGTACCTGGACCTGGAGACGTACCGCCCCAACGTCGAAGAGGCGTTCATAAACGAGAGGATAATAACGGCTGGAGTGGCCGTTGACAGGACCTCGTACCATGAGAGGAGCCTGAAGAGGGAGGTCGAGCCGGTCCTCTACAGCGAGTGGGACGGCCTGGACGAGAAAGCCATAGTCTCCGAGGTCGAGAGAACCGTACGCAATGCGTGCGGCGAACACAGATTCACGACGGTTGTGGGGTTCAACATACTCCGCTTCGACGTCCCCCTCCTCATAGCCAAGTCGGGGAGGGCCACCCAGTCGGGCCTGGAGTACATCTCCAAGATGTGGCACGACTGCTTCGCAGTGGACCTCATGCAGCAGCTGCTGGTGGCGAACATGGGCGGCTTCAAGGGCGCCGGGCTGAGCAACGTCGTATCCACAGCGATAAGGCTCGGCCTGAACCCGCCGGACTACCCCACGTCCGGCGCCAGGGTCAAGGACCTCTACGAGGACGGGGACTACGGGGGGATCGAGGCCCACCTCCGCCAGAACCTCAGGATAGTCCGGTGGCTGCACCTCTACGGCGTCAGGCGGCTCACGGAGCAGAGCGTCAAAGAGCAGAGACCCCTCTTCAGGTGAAAGACTATAGTAGCGCCTTCGACGAGTATCAACAAATGAAGTGCGACGTGCTTGTCGTGGGGGCCGGGGTGCTGGGCCTCAGCTCGGCGCTGCACCTGAAGAAGCGGAACCCCGATAAGAGGGTCACCGTGATCGACAGGCTGGGCGGCCCCGGGCAGGGCAACACGGCCAAGAGCGCGGGCATCTTCCTGAACCTCTTCACCACGGAGGTCAACCGCCTCCTCGGCGACTCCACCATCGACTGGTTCTTCCACCTCCAGGATGACCTAGGCTACGACCTGGGCGTACACCAGTGCGGCTACCTCTACCTCCTAGACGAGGACAGCTACAGGAACCTGAGGGGGCCCGTGGAGGAGATGCGTGGCAGAGGAGTCGAGGTCGAGACCTACGACGGGGAGGAGCTGGAGGCCATGATCCCTGACCTGGCCACCGAGCTCGACGACGAAGCGGAGCTCATGGGTCTCAAGCCCGTGGAGCGCGGCGTCCTGGGCGTGAGGTGCGGCAGCGTCAACACGGACGCCCTCGCGCGGAGCCTGGAGGCAGAGTATAAGAAACTGGGCGGGGAGGTGAGCTACGGCACCGAGGCCGAGAGGCTCATCTTGGAGCCGGAGAATAAGCTGGGGGTCCGCGGAGAGCCTTTCGTCTGGCAGGATAAACGCGTCGCGGGCTCCGAGACCAGCAGGGGACGAGTTGAAGCCGAGACGACCGTGGTGGCCGCAGGCACCTGATCTGAGAGGCTGCTCGACCCCATCGGCTTCGACACGCTTGCGAGGCCCAAGTCGCGGTCCATCTTCGTCTTCAAGGACAAGAGGCTTAGGAGGCTCCGGGAGACGGCGGGGTTCAGCGGCCTCAACATGCTGCCCTTCACCCACATCCCCGGGATAAGCGTGTACCTGAAGGCCGAGCCGACGGAAGGCAGCGTCTGGCTCGGCTGCGCAGACGACTTCGGGAGGAGGTACGGGCTCGAGGACGACCCCCGAGCCCAGGGCGGGCTCTACTCCAACAACGTCTACCACGCCCTGGTGAAGTACCTCCCATGCTTCAGGGACCTGCGGCCCGTGAACATGTGGACAGGGCAGCGCGCCGTGAACAGCGTGGACAGGACGCCCGTCATCGCCCCTGCGCCCGGCATGATCTACGTGGGGCTCCGCGTCGGGGTACGGTATCACGAAGAGCGACGCCCTCGGGAGGACCGTGGCCGCGATCCACTCGGGCGAGGAGGAGGCCGAGCTCTACGGCGGACGGAGGCTCAGGGCCACCGACCTGGGCGTCGAGGCCCGTAACGTGGGACACGAGATGTTCAAGGTATAGGAATTTATCTGATATACCCACTAGGCAGGCCGGCGCCAGACCTTGATCAGGTTCACAGACCGCGTCTCTTGAGGCGGCTGTTGACCATGTTATACCTCTTGACGCGTCTCCTGTTCAGGAAGTTGGAGAGGGGCAGAGGGGTTCGAGGGGCGCCTGAGTTCGGGTGACTGTCACTGGATGGCCCTGTATGTTTTAGACGGAACACCCGTACCTCGTCCATCTCGGAGGCCTCCATCTGCCTCACCGGAATAGCCACGGCCTGTTTCCTATAATAAGAACCCGGATGAACGCGGAGAAACCATCGTTCCAAGCAGATACAGCGCCCAGCGAACCCCGGCTAACAGCCAACAATACGTAGGGGTATACACGGGTGATTCACGTCGTCTATATCAATTTGACGAGTTTCCCAGCGCGGCCGGCGTTTAGCTGGAGAACGCCCTGGTAGGTCGAGGTGTACCCGTTCTCCACGCGCAGCCGGTCGCCCACCTCCACCTGCCTTATCTGCTCGTTCCAGAGCACCAGGACCACCCTGCCCGAGTCGTCGCCGACGGCGGCGTTGGCGACGGATAGGGTCTCGCCGTACCTCCTCCTCGACCTCACCATGCGGGCGTGCCCCTTCTCCAGGACCCTACCCTCGACGTCCAGGTTCCTCATGCCGTCGCGCAGCTCGGCGATGGGAGTCATCGTGTAGGGGTCGTCCGGCGTCATGACCTTCTCGTACCAGCGCCCCCTCCAGTTCGGGTCGCCGAGGTCCCAGCCCACCTGGACGTAGCCCTGCTTTTCGTAGAAGGCCTCGGTCCTCTGGTTCCACTCGGGGGTTCCCAGGGTCCAGAGCTTCACGTCCGGGTAGTGGCCCTCGAGGAGCTCCATGGAGCGGGTGCCTATCCCCCTCCTCTGGTGGTCTGGGTCCACGAATATCCTCTCCATGACCTTGTGCATCTCGTTCACCGGGCCTATGATCAGGCCCCCCACGACGCCGTCGTCCAGAAGGATAGTGTAGTAGTCCGCCCAGCCCATTGCGCGTATCTGGAACTCGGGTGAGTCGTAGCCCGGGGGCCCGCCCGGCTCCCTGGCTCCGACCTCGACGTCGCTCTCGAAGGCCCGCTTGGATATCTCGGCGAGGAGGTAGGCGTCGTCCTCGACGGCCTCCACCAGGCTTACTCTGTCTGTTATCGACAACTCGACCATGTATACGGTGGGCTAGGTGAAAAGCGTTGGGCAGAGGCTCGCATAATTATTAAGGCTGCGGCCCCCGATACGCGTAAGAGTGGTGGACATGGAAGCTGGGTCGAGGCGGGGCTTGAGGGTCAGGCGGGTGGACGAGCCGCCTTACGCCGTTGATTGGTCACGGGTCGAGCGGTACGACCAGGTGAACCTCATATTCAACAGGATAGGTAACGACCCGGGCTGGGAATGCTACCTCCACACAGAGGAGGAGGTCGGCCTAAGGAACATCCGGGAGGCTAAGCCGGGGTACGACAGGATCGACTACGCGCTGGCTGAGGCCGCGTGGACCGTCCACGACGTCTGGACTGATTCCTTCAGCTGGGACCGGCTGGTGCGCCCCGGCGGCCCCAGCCTCATGGGAGACAAGTGGTACAGGACGCGTCACGAGGTCGAGGACGTGGCGGATATGACTGGGAAGCTGAAGAAGGCGGCCAGGTTCTTCGGCGCCAGCCTCGTCGGCATTACCGAGGTAAACGTGGCCTGGCTGTACGCCAACCACCGGGAGAGCCTTGAACCCCTGGAGCTACCCCCGGGCGTTAGGTACGCCGTGGTCATGGCGGTGGAGATGGACGAGTTGGGGATAGCGACGAGCCCGGAGGCGCCGGCCGCCGCCGCGACGGGCGTCGGGTACAGCAGGCTCGCGTTCGTGGCGTCGTCTCTTGCCGAGTTCATCAGGAACCTGGGGTACACTGCGGTGCCCGCCTCCAACGGCGTCGGGCTCAGTGTCCCGCTTGCGGTGGACGCGGGGCTCGGCGAGTTGGGCAGGAACGGGCTGCTCATCACCCCTGAGTACGGGCCCAGGGTGCGCCTCTGCAAGGTGTACACGGACCTCCCGCTTGTGCCGGACAAGCCCATCGAGTTCGGGGTGCATGGGTTCTGCAGGACCTGCAAGAGGTGCGCGGAGGCGTGCGAGGTTGAGGCCATAAGCTTCGAGGACGAGCCCAGCTACGACGGCGTCTGCAAGAGCAGCAGCCCCGGCGTGTTGAAATGGGCGGTGGACGGCGAGAGGTGCTACAGGTTCTGGTGCGAGAACGGCACCGACTGCAGCACCTGCATCAGCGTCTGCCCCTACAACACGGGACGGGTGGAGGCATACGCCGACGAGTTCTGGGCGAGCCCGTGACATCGGTGAGCGTTATTTCTTGGCTTCCGCGCTTTGGTCCAGTGATCTCTGTATGTTAGGGACCTTGTTGTTCTGGACGTTGACCCTCACGTAGGGGCTGTCGTAGACGTCCTCCCTGTTGTAGAGTTCTATGGCCTGTTCCAACCGCTGCTCCACCTGGTCGATGAGCTCGTTGAAGGACTTGATGAAGTCGTTGAGCTCGTCGATCATGCCGTTTATGTGCTCCATGTACTCGGGGGTGAGCTCGCAGGTGACGCAGCGGAAGCCGGCGACGGCGTCGTCGAAAGCCTTGAGGGCGTCGTTGATCCTGTCTATGAGGCCCTGGGCCTCGTCTACGCATGTGTGGAGGGTCCTGTACGTGTATCTCTCGGTGCGGGCGAGGGTATGATCCACCCAGCTCTGGAGCAGGGTACAGGTCCTCATGGACTCCTTGCGTATGTCGGATGCCTCCTGCTTGGGATCCTCGCCGGTGATGAGCTTGGCGATGCCTATGCCTATCTCGCTCATGGCCCAGCCCTCGAGGCTTAGGAGGTCTTTCACGGTCTGGCTGGCCTCGCTGGCGAAGCCCTTCCCTATCTCGGTGCCGATGTGTTTACCCATCTCCTTCATGGCCTCCTCGCCGCCCTTCTTGAACGCCGTCTTGCCCATGCTGGCGCCGGGCTTGACTATGGCGGCCACCTTCTGCACCTTCTCGGCCTCCTCCCTGATCTCCGCCTCGGACTTTGTGAGGCTCTGGATGACGGCGTAGGCGGTGTCCCACTCCATTATGAGGCGGCTCACCTCCCTCATGTCCTGCCGCCACTGGTTCCGTGACGAGTCCAGGTCGTCCTCGATGGGACCCAGGGCCTCATCTAGCTCCCACATGGCGTCCTCGCATTTCTCGTTCTCCTCCTCCACCACCTCGGGGTGCTCCTCGCAGAAGTCCTTCTCCTCTTCGGGCTCCTTCTCTTTCTTGCCCTCGTCCTTCTTCTTACCCCTGATTATGTTGTACAGGATCAGGCCGGCTATACCGAAGAGGAACACGAGGATCACCAATAGCGGGTCCAGGCCACCGTCGCCGGCGCCTGCTCCGCTGCCGACGTTGAAGTCGAGGGCCCCGGTGACGGGCCCGGGCTCCCCCTCGACGCCCTCAACCGTCCACGAGACCACGTGGTCCCCTGCCTCGGACGCCCATGTCGGCGACGTGAACTCGTTGACGCCAGGCGACAGGGTTGCTTCGGTCTCCCAGAAGGGTGAGCCCTGCTTCTCGGCGTCGTCGATGTACAGCTTCAGGCTGCCGGGGGACACGATGTCTCCCTCGCCCTCCAGGGTGACCACGAAAGCCACGTCGTCCCCCTCCACGGGGTCATCTACCGTGAGCCGCGTGTCTTTGCCGGAGATGCGGAGAGGCTCAATCGTGGGCGCCGACACCAGTATGGGGACGTCCGTCTCCGTTGTGGCCGAGGCGCCTTCGTCGTCGGTTACCGTCAGGGTGACGGTGTAGGTGCCTTCGGCCGTGTAGGCGTGGGTCGCCTCGGCTCCCGCCGCGGTGGCTCCGTCGCCGAAGTCCCAGCCGTAGGTGAGCTGGTCGTCGCCGAGGTCCAAGGCGCTGCCGGTGAAGGCCAGCTCCGTGCCCTCGACGGGTTCACCCGTCCGGTCTATCGCCAGGCCGTAGGGCGGGGTGTTCAACACGGTGATGGGCGTGTCGTAGGTGGAGCCGAACCCCGCCTTGTCGGTTACTGTGAGGGTGACGTTGTAGACGCCGTCGTCCGCGAACTGGTGGGGCGGCGTGGCGTCGGGGCCGCTCAGCTCGTAGACGCCGTCGCCGTCCAGGTCCCACTCGTAGAGGATTATGTCGCCGTTGAGCGAGGCGGAGGCCGAGGCGTCCAGCGTGAACTCCGTGCCCTCGTCAACGGATGCGGGAGCCTCGAAGGTGGCCTCGGGCAGGTAGTTGAACGTGAAGGTCACGGGGGGCTCCCCGGGCCCCGGGGCCATGTCCAGGCCCCCCTCGGTTATCAGGTATACCATGACGCCCGAGTCCAGAGGCGAGCCGAAGGTTGAGACGGGTACCCCCAGGACCACTTTTTGTTCGAGCAAGTCGCAGGTGGGCTCACCCGCCGGCTCCCACGCGCCGTCCTGGTATCGCTCGACCCAGACGGACTCGACGGCCCCCGCCTGCACCTCGACGCCGATGTCTATGTCGGCTCCCTGGCCGTTGTAGAAGCAGGCGTGCGTGGACGGTCCCGTCGAGGGGTCACTGTCCACGTCCACGCATACCTCGATGGTGTAGGTCTGGTGGGGCAGCGGGGGCTCCGCCAGGGTCACGTGGAAGCTGATGGTGGCCTCCCCCGAGTCATCGCTGGAGGTGACGGCGACGGCCTCCACGTCCATGGAGACGGGCATGGGGGCGATGGTCTCCATGTTGAAGCACATGTCGAAGTCCAAGCCGTCGCCCAGCTCGTCGGAGTAGGGCATGGACTCGAAGCTGTGAGCCGCCAGAGCCATGGTGAGCCCGGAAGCCAGGAAGGTCAAGACTAACAATAAGGGTAGAAGCCTAGGTTTCATGCAACCCCCTGAACTGTCTAGGGTGGTTTAGTGTAAAAAATTATCCATATGTTAACGGTAACTAGGGGGTTTTCACCGCCACTCGGCTACCCCGGTCTCCGTCATCTCCCTGATGCGCCGCCAGAGAGCCTCCTCCCCGGGGGAGACCAGCGTGATGGACACGCCCCTCTCGCCCCTCCTTGCGGTGCGGCCGATGCGGTGAAAGTAGACCTCTGGGTCCTCGGGCACCTCGTAGTTGATTATGTGGGTGACGCCCCTGATGTCGAGGCCCCGCGACGCCACGTCGGTGGCCACCACGTACCTCACCTTGCCCAGCTTGTAGTCCCTGACGACCTTGTTTCGCTGGCTCTGGGTGTAGCCGCCGTGCAGCGCCTCCACCAGGTAACCCTCACCCCGAAGGGACTCCGCCAGCTCGTCAACCGTCTCACGTGTGTTGCAGAATATTATGCCTCTTTTAGCCTCGATGGAGTCCAGGACGCCGCAGAGCCTCTCCAACCGGTTCTCCGTGACGGGCGCTATGTACTGGGCCACGTTGGTCTGGGCCACCTCGTCCCTGGACACGATGACCTTCCGGGGGTGCCTCATGTATCTCACCGAGAGGTGGAGGACCTCGGGGCCCAGGGTGGCCGACCAGAGGCTGGTCTGCCTCACGTAGGGCGTCTCCCCCAGCACCCGCTCCACGTCCCCGATGAAGCCCAGCTCAAGCATCTTGTCCGCCTCGTCCACGGCCACCACCCGGACCCGGGACAGGTCCAGCGCCTTCCTCCTTATGAGGTCGTTCATCCTGCCGGGGGTCCCCACGACGATGTGCGCGGGCCTACCCAGTACCTCCATCTGCCTTTTCACGTTGGAGCCGCCGTGCAGGGTCACCACCCTGGTGTCGAGGTAGCGGGCGTAGCCCCTGATGTGGCCCGAGACCTGCTCGGAGAGCTCCCGGGTGGGGCAGAGGACGAGCCCCTGGGTGTATGGCCGGGAGGGGTCCACCTTCATCACCATGGGGACGCCGAACGCCGCGGTCTTGCCCGTCCCTGTCTCCGCCTGCCCCACGACGTCCCTGCCTTCCAGCAGCAGCGGGATCGCCGCGGCCTGGATGGGGGTGAGGCGGGTGAGCCCCATCCTGTCTAGGCCGCGCAGCACCTCCGGGCTCAGGGGCAGGTCCGTGAAATCCGTGTACTCCAAGGTGATCGACCGGGCGTCATACTATCTGCTTCACCGGTATTTAGGTGGCTAGTAGACGTGGTGGATGTACGACGGCCTCCTGGGGAACAGCGCGTCCACGAGCTCACTGCGGCTCGGGGCCACCCTGATGTCGGGGTACGCCTGCTCCAGCTCCATCCGGCTCCGGTAGCCGAGGATAAGCTGGGGGAAGACGTAGGGGTTCAGCCCGACGGCCCTGTCGCTGCAGTCGCCGCTCATGGAGACGCCTACCACCTTCCCCGACTCGAAGACCATGTCCACGCTGAACCGACGGAAGTTCAGGTTCAGCCTCTCCGTGAGCCCATCGAATCCCGTCCCCTTGAGCCTCGACTCCAGCACCGGCGCCAGCTTCCTCAGCAGCCTCACAAGGTCCACTATCTTGACCTGCCAGCCGTAGGGCCGCGACTGCTCGGCACCACGCGCCGCCAGCAGCTCCGACAGAGGGTCAGCATACCCCAGGCCCGAGATCAGCGTCTCGGCCCCATTCTCCACGCAGAGACACCTCAGGAAAGCCAAGACCTCAACCTCGACGCCGGGGGCGGAGGCCGCCTCCACTAGAACCATGGTCCGGTCCTTCGGCCGGGGCTGCACCCTCACGTATGCCTTTACCTCGCCGCCATCGTGGAGCGAGTAGCCCGTGTAGGGCTCCCCCTTGTAGAAGCCCGTCTCGTGCTGCATCCTCCAGACAGGCAGCGACCGGCGGCTGTGCACCAGGTACCTATCGGCGACTGCCTCGAGCAACGCGGCTGCCGCCGGTATGTCGGCCTCGGTGAACCTCCGGGGCTCAAGGCTCGGAGGCGTATCCGGCAAACGGCTCACCGCCACGGTGGATTTGTGGTCGAGGTCTAGGGCGTACTCGTACCCGAACTGGCGGTAGAAGAAGGGTATCCCGGCTAGGGCGCAGAGGTCGTAGCCGCCGGCCTCGGCGGCCTCGTCGAACCTCTCGTTCAGCATCCGCTGGAGGCCCCGGTTCCGGTGGTCGGGGTGGGTGGCGACGCAGCCCATCTCGGCGACTCCGAGCCCCACGCCGTCCATCACCCAGGTCTGGGGTATGAGGATGAGGGAGGCGACGGCCTCGCCGCCGTAAGTTACGGTGAACACGTGGTCTAGGGTCATGGGCGGGTAGTGGTCCAAGAGACGCCTGACGATGCCGTCCACGCCTTCGCCGGGGAAGACGGTCCTCATGAGCGCGTACACCTGCTCTAACTCGGCCTCGGTGCATGGCTTACTGAAGCTGTAACCGTCGTCCCCCATGGCGTTCCTCATGTGGAACACATTTAACCGTATAAGAGTGTGGGTCTATTTCCGGCCTCTGAGGCTCACTTCTTCTCGTGCAGGTGCTCGACGACCAGCCTGTCGCCGTCTATCCTTACCTTGACGTATCCTTTCTCGTCCCTGAACGGGAACGCGGAGTCGGTCGCCACCCCGACCGGCACGTATATGTAGAGCTTGTTGTCCGATTTCCAGTACTTTCCCTTTCCTTCGAGCATCTGATCCCCGTTTACTCTTGGAGGCGTGGGGGAAAAGGTTTATCTGTAACCCCCTGGGCATTTCCCTTAGACATACTAAAAGAAATACTTTTGTTATGTCTGGGGGTATTTCTACGGAAAGCCAATTAAATGAAAACAGCTGGCCACAACCCTGCAGCGCACACACCGCGGCCAGCCAGAGAAACTTCGAGACGCTACAGGAGTGCTTTAACGATCTTCACTTAATTCAACACGTAATACTCGAGGAGGAAGGACAGGCAATTAGCATCGAGGAAGTGCTTGTCAGGGTCCTCAGCTTCTACAGGCGGTTCGTGCCCTACAAATAGCTTAGACGGGCACAGCGCCATCTTCCCCATTTTTTTAATTACGCATACTGATACGGGTGACCATGATGTACGCTGCCAACCCGATGAGTGTGGCCGCGTAGCCGAAGCCCGGGATGCCTCCACTGGTGTCGGCTGGCTCCTCGCCGAGCCCCATCCACTGGCTCCAGCCGTGAACGTTGCAGCGAGCCCTGACCCTCACATCACCGCTCGGCGAATCTAGGACGTGCTCCACCGTGAAAACCGTGGTAGACTGCCCACCCAGGTCCTCGATGGTGTAGACCTGGTCGCCGACCTCGACCTCAACGGAGTCGATGTAATGTGATGACGAGGGCGACGAGTGGCTGATCTCGATCACCAGCACGTCGTCGTCTCCACGCTCGACCACTTCGAGGCTCAGAACCGTCGGCACGTTAGCGTAGGTGACTACGGACGGAGCCAGGCATGATAGTGCGAGCAACACGCCCATAACGATGATCCTGGTCTTCAAATCGGACAAGAACCCAGAGGAACCGGCTAATATAAACAGAATAAACCAGGCTCAGGGAACCTTTATCCCAGCCTGATCCCTTCCATCACCGTGTCGAACATCCTGGGCACCGGCGCGCCCCTGTCCTCGGATGTCAGCCTGATATTCCAGGTGGCGATGGTCCTGGCCTTGTCGGCGTCGGTCTACAGGGCTAAAGGCAGGCTCTACATGCAGCACGCGTACCTGATGCTGGCGTGCACCGTGTTGAACGCCGCGAGCGTCGCCGTCGTCATGGTGCCGGTCGCGTGGGGTCTAGTGTGGGGCGTGGATTTCTCGGGTTTCCTGGTCCTCGTGCTCGCTCACGCCGTCACGGGCACCATCGTCCTCGCGGGGAGCATCTACCTCATGTGGGTATGGAGGCTCGGTAAACCCGGACCCTGCTTCAAGGAGAAGAACAAGATGCGGCTGCTAACCCTTGCATGGGTGGCTGAGGCCGCCGCCGGCGTGGCGGTCTACTATCTCCTATACGTTTAGCGGCTGCCGGCTTACGTCCCCACCGTAGTGCGTGGGCATGTAAGAGGGTTAAACAATAAATTGAATTACCAGTACCTATCCCTCAGTATCTATCTGGGGGAAAACGGTGTTGAGTGGCGGCGAGCCAGACGAGGAAAACAGCCTTACCGAGGAAGAGTATGAGAGACGGCTCATAGAGGCGGTGGGCGAGATATCTTCCGAGCTGACCCACGACCTCCGCAGCCCCCTCCAGACCATCCAGAACGCCATATACCTCCTGGAACGCAGCCCCGAGAACCCCATGTTCTACGAGATGATACGTGACAGCCTCAGGCAGACCACCCAGATACTGGACGGCTTCAGGGACTTCTACAAAGGCCACATCCTCAAAAAGGTGGACGCCGACATAGTCAAGGTCTACGAGCTGGGGGTCAGCGAGATCGAGGTCCCCGCCGGCGTGGAGCTCACCCTCGAAGCCGACGAGATCGAGAGCTTCAGCATGGACCCCACCAAGCTGGCAATGGTGTTCAGGAAGCTCATAAGCAACGCCTTGGAGGCCATGCCCGACGGCGGCGCCGTCAAGGTAGCCATAAGGGACGGGGGCGACCACGTTGAGGTAAGCGTGAGCGACACCGGGCTCGGGATACCTGAGGACGTGGCGGAGCTCATCTACAAGCCCTTCAAGTCGAGGAACAAGAGGGGGCGGGGCCTAGGGGTGCCCGCCTGCAAGCGGATAGTGGAGGCCCACGGCGGAGCCATGAGCTTCGAGACCAGGCCGGGTGAGGGCACCACGTTCACTTTCACCATACCCAAGGGCTAAGGGTTTTTCACTGCGCAGCCGCCCATATCACCTGAGCAACATGAACACGGTTTCAAGCCGCCTAATCCACAGGAACCTGGATGAGCCCGCCGTCCTGGAGACGTTCAGGCTGCTGGAGGGCGACGCGGAGGTGCAGAGCTACCTAAGGATGGCCAACGTCATGGCCGTGAAGAGGCTCGTATACAACGACCACGGCCCCGTACACGCCAGGATAACGGCGGGCAGCGCCCTGGAGATACTGAGGCTGATCTCGGAGGCGGTGGAGCCCAGCTGTGTCGCCGACGGCGTGGGCGACTACGAGAACGCCAAGATAATCGTGCTGTGCGGCGCCTACCTCCATGACGTGGGCAACGCCATCCACAGGGACCGCCACGAGCAGAACGGCCTGGTGCTGGCGGCGCCCATCCTGGAGCGGGCGCTGGGACGCATATACCCGTACGACGCCGAGCTTGTTTACCGCCTCAAGACCGAGACGCTGCACACGATCTACGCCAGCGACGACGAGGTGCCGTGCCTCAGCGTCGAGGCCGGCGTGGTCACCGTGGCGGACGGCACCGACCTCGCCGAGGGCAGGTCCAGGGAGCCCTACAGGGGAGGCAGCAACGACATCCACTCTGTCTCGGCCTTAGCCATCAAGCGGGTGAACATTGGAAAGGGAGACCAGAAGCCCGTGAAGATACAGGTGGAGATGACCAACCCCGCCGGCATCTTCCAGGTGCAGGAGGTGCTGGGCAGGAAGCTCAAGTCCAGCCGTCTAGGGGACCTCGTGGAGGTATCCGCGGTCATGGACGGCAGGGAAGTGAAGCCCCTCCAGGCCTAAGGCGTGTAAGGGTCCATGGGCCCCTCTGGGAACCCCAGGGCTTCCTCGCACCACGCCGCAACCTCCAGCAGGTCGTGGTCGCGGTGCGGCCGCCCCACAAGCTGCAGGCCGAGGGGCAGCTCGTCCTCGCTCATGCCTGAAGGCACCGTGGCGCTGGGGAGGCCGGTGAGGCTCCACGGCGCGTTGAACGCGGGGCTCCCAGTCCAACCCAGGCCCCTGGGCGCGGTGTCCACGGTGGAGGGGCACGCCAGGCAGTCGTAGTCCCCCATCAAGGATAGGATGTCCCTGAGTATGATGCCTCTTATCCTCTGGGCTCGGAGGTAGGCGGTGGCCGGGGCCAGGAGGCCGCTGGAGACGAAGCCCTTGATGTACTCACGGTAGCCCTCCGGGTTGGCCCTCAAGCCGTCCTCGTGGACGGCAGCCGCCTCCACCGCCATTATCACCCTGTGCACGCTGGGAGCCATGCCGAAGCTCTGGGGCAAGTCCACATCGATAAACTCGGCGCCCTCCCCCCACAGCTTGCCCACCGCCTGCTCGTAGCCCAGCCAAACCTCATCCGAAGCGTTCTCCTTGAAGTAGCCGGCCAGGAGCCCCATCCGGGGTGTGTCCTCCGTCTCCACGGCGGGGGCGGCGTCGGGCCTCAGGGTCTTCAGCGTCAGGGCGGCGTCCTCGACGGTGCGGGTCATGTAGCCCACGTGGTCGAGGCTCCAGCTCAACGGGTAGACGCCCTCCCTGCTGAGGAGGCCGTAGGTGGGCTTGAAGCCCACGACGCCGCAGTAGCTGGCGGGCCGGACGACGCTGCCGCCGGTCTGGCTGCCCAGGGCCATGGGCGCCATGCCGCAGGAGACGGCTGCCGCGGAGCCGCTGCTGCTGCCGCCAGGGGTGTGACGGGTGTTCCAAGGATTCCTGGTGGGGGCGGGGTCGTGGAGCGCGAACTCGGTGGTCTCCGTCTTCCCGAGTACCACGGCGCCGGCCTCCCTGAGGGATCTGACTACGGCGGCGTCATGGTCGGGAACGTAGCCCGAGTACAGGGCGCTGCCCATGGTGGTCCTCATGCCCCGGGTGTAGAATATGTCCTTGACGCCGAAGGGGACGCCGTGGAGGGAACTCCTCAGCCTACCTTCCTCAGCCTCCATGGTGGCCGCGTCCGCCGCCTCCACGACGGCGTCACGGTCAACGGTGACCCAAGCCTCGACCACGGGCTCAAGGCGCTCGATCCTGTCTAGGAGGCTCTCGGCGAGCCTCGTCGGGGTGAGGCCGCCGTCCCTGATCATGCGGGACGCCTCGGCCAGGCTCAGCCTGTACGGCTCCATCACCCTTCCCCCGGCATAAATCTGGTGACGGGCTCGACGCTGGGCTCCAGGGGGTAATTGCTCACGGCGTAGACCGCCGCCGCGGTTCGCTCGATGTGTTCGTTGAACTTCTCGGCCGACTCCGGGCCCCACATGGTCTTCGCGGCCTCCTTCACCATGTGGATGTACTCCTTCTCACCGTCCCCGCTCAAAGCCTCCACCATGATGAAATGGCGGCTACTTTGATTTTACGTTGACGGCTAGGTGGAAGCCTTAATTCCCACCTCACACATCTTAGCCCTCATGTCTGACGGCGAAGGCGAGCTTAAGAACGTCTACATGCTTGGGCTGGTGAGCTTCTTCACGGACTGCTCCAGCGAGATGGTGTTCAGCCTGCTGCCGGTGTACATCCTGGGGCTGCCCGGGGGGACCATAGCGTCCCTCGGCCTCGTGGAGGGCACGGCGGAGGCGGTGAGCTACGCGCTGCGCGCCGTCTCGGGCTTCTTCAGCGACAAGTTCCGGAGGAGGAAGCCCTTCATCCTGGCCGGCTACGCGCTGTCCAACATAGCCAAGCCGCTGTTCGCCACGGCCACGGACATCTCCCACGTCATGACCATAAGGGTGGTGGAGCGGATGGGGAAGGGCGTCAGGACGGCGCCCAGGGACGCCCTGATAAGCGCCTCGGTCCCCAAGGGGAGGCAGGGCGAGGCCTTTGGGCTCCACAGGGCTCTGGACCAGATGGGCGCCATCGTGGGCCCCCTCACCGCCACGGGGGCTATGGTGCTCCTGGGCTGGACGGTCAGGGACGTGTTCTGGCTGTCCCTGGTGCCCGGCACCGCCGCACTCATAGTAATCCTCCTCGGGGTCAAGGAGATCGTGGGCGAATCGACGCGCGAGTTCAAGTTCCTGGAGGGCCTGGGGGAGGTGGTCAGGGGGAACTTCCTGCGTCTCCTGGTGATAGTCGCTTTGTTCAGCCTCGGCGCCTTCAACTTCAGCTTCATCCTGCTGAACGCGCGGCTAATGGGCGTCGGCGACCCAATGATCCCCATCGTGTACGCTGCGCTGAACGTAGCCCACACCCTGGTGGCCATCCCGGCGGGCAGGCTGTCGGACAGGGTGGGGAGGGCACGGACGCTGGGATTCGGGTACCTGGTGTTCGTCGCCTCGGCCGTGCTCCTCTACCTTTCACCCAAGTCCGTGCCTTTCGCTTACTTGATTGCGGCTGTCTACGGGGTGTACATGGGGGTGGTGGAGACCGTTCAGAGGGCCCTCATCCCGGGCTACGTCGAGCAGAGGGTGCTGGGCACCGCCTACGGCGTCTACTACCTGGTGGTGGGTTCGGCCTTCTTCGTCTCCAACACCGTGGTGGGCCGCCTCTGGCAGAGCCAGGGACTCTGGGCGTCCAGCCTCTACAGCGTGGCCCTCACGCTGGCGGCGTACCTGGGCCTCACGCTGTTCACCAGAGGCAAGTAGACGCGGCAACCCACCTTTTGATCAGACCTTCCAGTCCAGCTCGGGGCTTTTCCTCCTCGCCAGCACGTGCATCAGGGTGATGACGGTCATGAGGAACCAGGCGGGGTTGTAGAGCAGATAGTAAGCCGTGTACTCCACAACGCTGAACCTGTAGCCGAGGCTCCTCGACGCAAAGAACAGGGCGACGCCCGTGCCCGCGAAGCTCACGGTCGCCGCCGTCAGGGTCTTCGCCGCGACGAGGAAGACCGTGATGGCGTACACCGGGGGCACCAGCACGACGTTGAGCCCCGAGAGCAGCATGAGGACGAGGGAGAGCAGCTTCATGAAGAGGCCGTTGGGGACCAGGAAGCTGGCCACGATGAGCGGCGCGCTGGGGAAGATGATGAGCAGCGCGGCCGCGAAGACGTGGGGGTTCCTGGCGGCGTTCACCAGCAGCGCGCCGATGTGCCCCGTGACCCAGTGAGCCAGCCCGACGCCCCACCGACGCCTCTGCTGCACCCACTGCCGGAGGGACGGGTCCACGGCGTTGTGGACCTCGATGTCATCGGCGAACCGGTAGCTAACGCCGAGGCTGTACGCCTTGAACGCCAGTTCAAGGTCCTCGCATATCGCCTCGGGGAAGCCGCCGAGGCGGTGGAGGGTGTCTCGGCGCACAGCGAAGGCTGCGCCGTTGAGCTGGGGGCACCTCCCCAGGAGCCTGCTGAACATATGGTTGGTGAGGCTGCTGCTCAGGTAGTCGTAGCTCACGAGCCGGGCGAGCGGCGAGTCACAGACCACGAGTTTCTTGATGTCCACCAGCTCGTGTTTGTCCAGGGCCTCGGCGACCCGCCCAAGGAACCCTTCCTGACGTATCTCAACGTCGGCGTCCAAGAAGAGCAGGTACTCGCCACGTGTCTGGGTGACGGCGTCGTTCAGCGCTTGAACCTTGCCGACGCGGGTCTCGTTGAAGATGACCCTCGCCTCGGGGTGCCTCCCCGCGAGTATACGGGTTTCCTGCAGCGGGGCGTCCACGACCACCAACACCTCTTTACCTTCGTAGGGATCCCTGCGCAGAGCCTCCAGCAGGGGCTCCAAGTGCACCGAGCCTCTGTAGACGGGTATGACGACGCTGACGAGGGCCACAATGTATCACTAGTGATAAGGGATGTCGTATTTTTCGCGGCCCCGAATTTAAAGCATGCTGGGCATGGAGCGGCGAGACGCTTCAGCTGGGCGAGGCAACGGGAATAACCCTATTAAACCCGAGGCTCAGTATTGGCGGTGAAGATGGAGCGACTTAACAGGAACCGGGCCGCAGTGGCGCTGGCGGTCTTCTCGTTCATAATGATAGCGGCGATGGCGGTGATATTCATGTGGGAGCCCCAGTCCCCCGTGTCAACCAAGAAGAGGGGGGTCATAGGAGTCATAGAGATCCAGGGAGTCATCGAGGACACGGAGTACGCGGGCATCCTCTCGGCCGCGGTGCACGAGGCCATCGAGGACGACGGCGTCAAGGCCGTGGTGCTGGAGATAGACAGCCCCGGCGGCACGGCGTACCTGGTCGAGCAGGTCTACCTGGACCTCCTGGAGCTTGGGGAGAATAAGCCCGTCGTCGCCTCGGCGTCCATGGCCCTCAGCGGCGGCTACTACCTGGCCGTGGCGGCGGAGCAGATCTATACCCAGCCCACGTCCATGGTGGGCAACGTGGGCGTCATAGGCGTGGGACCCGGGTTCCTGGTGCCCAGCGAGTACACGTTCGAGTCCGGCCCCCAGAAGATCACGGGGTTCAGCCCCGCCCTCTTCCCGTTCAACATCACCAAGGCCCTAGACAGCTTCGCCTCCTCCGTCAAGGAGGGCAGGGGGACCAGGCTCACGATGTCTCTGAGCGAGCTCAAGAAGGGCGGCGTCTACATGGGCCGGGAGGCCGTCAACCAGGGCCTGGTGGACGAGATAGGGAGCAGGCAGGCGGCCATAGGCTACGCCGCCGGGGAGGCGGGCCTGGAGACGTACACCGTGGAGAGCCTGGTGGAGAGGGTCGCCGACACCACGGTGACCGTCAACCTGGAGTACCCCAGCATCGGCGAGCTCAACGAGGCGAACCCGCCGCCGGCACTCTACTACCTGTACATGCCCAGGGACGTGGTCATGGAGAACGGCGTCGAGGAGCCCGAGGCCAACGTCACCGAGGAGCCTAAGATCATCGGCCAGGTGGTGGTGGACAGGAGCCACGGCAACAGGGTGAGCCCCTACATCCTCGACTACCTATCCGCGGAGCTGGCCAAGCGCGGCTCGTTCGTGGGGTACGGCAGCGAGTGGGAGAGCGTCGAGGGGGCGCTGGGCAACGCCACCTGCCTCTTCATAGTAGCGCCTACCAAAGCCTACACCTATGCGGAGTACACCGCCGTGAAGGAGTTCGTGGAGGGCGGCGGCATGCTTGTGTTCATCAGCGACGCCAGCGTCGAGTTCCTAGACACCGGCGTGATGCAGGGAGCCATCAACAGCCTCGCCAACCGCTGGGGCCTCCACTACGGGAAGGGCTACCTATACAACATGGTCAACTTCTACGGCTTCTACAGGAACGTCAAGGTGACCCAGTTCAGGGAAACGTTCCTCACCGAGGGGCTGGATGAGCTGGTCTTCTTCACGTCCACCTACATGAGCACCACGGACGCCGACGCCGCCTACGCCTCGTACAGCACCTACGACTCGGTGACGGAGCAGTCGCGGGTATACGCCACGATCTCGGTGATCGAGGCCGGCAACAGCACGGTGGTGGCCTTCGCGGACGCCACGTGGTTCATGGAGCCGTGGATATACGCCGGGGACAACCAGAGGCTCGCCATGAACCTCGTCGAGGCCATAGCGGAGCTGGGCTAGCCCACCTAGTCTTCACTTTAACCTCTCTCCGGGCCCACCCGGATACATCCTCCAACAGCATCGGCCATACCTCTTTCAACTCAACGAAAAAAAAGGGTGTAAGCTGGCTACCAATGTATCTTTCTCAGGTCGACGTCCTGGTAAATCCGTAGCCTAGAGTATTTCCCGCCGATGATCTGGTTCGTCGCGTACTCGACGGCGTCGAGGATGTCGATGAAGCCCCGTCCAACGACCATCCCCGAGGGGGTGCGCACAGTGATGTGTGACACTTCCTTCACGATGTAACAGCCGATGACTTGTATCGTGTCAGCCCCGTACGCAACCAGGGAAGCCCCTGTCTGGTTGTCTGGCGAGTGTCCCGACGCAGATATCTGGGTTATGGCGTCGGAAGCCGTGTTCACCGGGTTCGCCGTGGAGTCGCAGAGCACCTGGAAGAACTGGACGGCAGCCGGGTCGCCGTGGGCCAGACTCGCGTTCTTCGTCCATCCCGTGTAGCATCCTACCCCTCGGTCGAGAAACGCCTTTATCATGTCGTTCTGGGCCAGGGGGTTCCCGCCGTGGCAGACCAGTAGGTGGAACAGGCTGTTCGGGAAGTGTTTGTTGTTCATGTACTGTTTGACGAAGCCGTCGTTGAAGGCGTAGGCGTAGGCGTACCCCTGAGGCAGGACATCCGTGGACACGGTGAAGACGCTGACACCCGTGTACCCACTCGCCGGGGGAAAGGTGGCGAAGAAGGGCCTCACCATTATGTGCAGCTTGTCGTCTCCGGCGATGTTAATCATACCTCCATGTGACCTTATGAAGACGACTCCGTATTGGTTGTCGTCGAAGGTGGAGAAGAACTGGAGGCTCGCGTTGTCGTTCTGTATGTTATCGATATCGTATCCAGCTGCTTGTAACGAAGTTATGATGTTGTCGGGTGTGGAGACTGGGGGCCAATCGTCTCTGAGGGTGTCTATTACGGCGGCTCTCTGGGATATGGGGTAGGGATCTTCAACCCGATGCGAAGCCATGGGTAGAGTTGAGCCGGAAAAACTAGGGTCGCCGCCATAGATCTTCTTCCTGTTTAACAGTATGCCGACATGGGTCTGGTCCTTGAACTTCACAGTGATGTCTGACTCTCCATACACAGAGACAGACTCAACCTCTTCCTGTTCCTCCAGCCATTTTTTTATGTCTGTCGACTGTTTCTCGGCGGCGTAACCCTTGCTCTGGAAATCGCTTATCTTCTCGTAAGCCTTTTTGATTAAGGCATCTTTCTTCTTTGGTTCTATGGTCTCGTCCATCTACAACACTCCATTACCCACACACAGTGTATATGGGCGAGGTTCTACCTATCTTTTCAGTTAGCAGAACCATTACATGTAGAATATTTCCTGCATTTATTCTTTACTAACTGTTAAATAAAGCCTGTCACTGGATTTATGCTCACGCGGTTACACCCCGAGGAGTTGGCTGACTAGAGCGATGCCTCGCCGTCTTGACGAGACTGTCCACAAGAACTGTCTGGGCCGTGGGTGACGGTCTCCTCGCTCCATCCGCCCAAAAGTCTCCGCGGCCAGCCTGAGACACTAGACACTATGCGGATCCCCTCCCTGCTCGAACAGCCCGTCGTCCTTAACCATGGAATCACGCCCTCATTTTGTACATCCATTTTTAACCATTATTGAATAATCACACCAGTCCCCATCGTTTTACTTTTGATAAATACGTCTTATACTCATCACCCAGCTCTTGAACAAGTGACCTCTCTTCGTATTCAGCGAATCTGTCGTTCGCAGCGAATATCGCCGTCATCAACAGGAGAGCGGGAATGGATAACGTTGAAGATACCAAACCGAGCTCAAACAGCATTATCCCGAGATACATTGGATGCCGGGCGACTCGATACACCCCCCAATCCACCAGCTCAGGCTCTGCTGCCTCTATGACCAGCTTGTGGGAGGAATACATCAGATAGGCTCCTGACGCAGCAAACACGATGCACGCTATCAGCCTAGGAGCAACGGAAACCTGAGAAACCATGTATCTTTTAAGAATGAAGCTATCGAGACCCCAAACCACAACCAGCAAGACGAAAAGTATGCCTTGAATCTGATCGGAACCGGGATACTCCTCACCCAGTAACCTGTTCTCTCTAGGACTCCCATTATGTGTGAGCTTCGGCATGGCTTCAGCCCGTGAGGTACGTGAAATCATGGGCGGATCTAATTCCTTTGTTGACGGCCTCATCGTCCCAGGCACCGAAGGTCTCCGAGGCTAGCTTCAGGTACCCCACGGCGTTTGGATCCGTGCCAAGCAGGCCGGTGATGACGGCGTCCAACTCGACCGGATCCATAGACGCCGACATGAAGCCCGGGTTCTCTACGTTCCGCCACTCCAGGGTGTCTCGATTCCTCACGGAGGCGGTGTGAACGGCCTCCACGACGCCCCTGACGCCAAACAACGAGTCGTAGACCTTGTAGATGTCCACGATGCTCTGGTCGAGCCTGCTATGGTTCCTCCCGTGGTACTTGCCCCTGCTTGGACCCGGTATCATTCCGAACAGATTCTTCACGGACAGCGAGACCCACATGGGCGCCTCAAGCGTCCTCACCTTGGCCAGACTCAGAAGGGTCCCATCCCTCATCTCGCACAGCCTGCTGGGGACGAACCCCAAGAAGTCTGTCTCGACCAGTGGCTGATGTTTCGCCTCGACGAGCCTCTTTATCTTGTCTGGTGGTGCTGTTCGTTCGGCCCAGTTTTCCTCGGTTATGTTCAGGTACTCTACACCGTGCTTCTCCAGCACCTTTCCTATGCCTGAATACTCCATGAACCATTCGTCGCTTTTCCGTAGATCAGCTCTCTCAAACGACCCCCATTCACCCTTGGTGAGCATGTCTTTTGACCGGGCCCACCCGTAGCTCTCCACCACGAGGGCGTCCCCGTCACATGCCTCCAGGGTCCAGTCGAGGACCTCCGCCTCGGTGAAGCAGACGGAGAAGCCCCAGTTCGGCTTGATGATCACAGGGGGCTTCAGGTCAAGTCCCTCGAGGATCTCGGTGAAGGACTCCTTGTTCACCGACTCCTCCACGACGACGTTCCCAATCTTGTTCATGAAACCGCCACACCCTTCATTCTCAACATAGATGGTCGTACTGTCCGCTCCGCGTCTAGCGCCTGCTTCCGGACACCTGGCCACGGTTCAAAGTACATTTGAACCGTAAACCATTCAAATACCGCTTGAATGGTCAACCTAATAAGTGTTTCTCAACAATGAATGATGGAGGCCACGCAGATGAAGACTGTTAAAGAAGATGAACACGGCGACGAGAGAGAGATACTATACGGGTTCTGGGAGAGGCTCCCGCCGGTCACCGTGCTGGCGCTCCCATCCAACGTGATGTCGAGCCACCCGGCGCGCCCGGCGATACTCAGGGTACTGAGGGAGGGCGTCGTGGACCGCTTCGATGAGGAGCCGGTGGGACGGGTGCGCCGCGCCCTCAAGGCGGAGGAGATCAGGGCACGCCTCAAGGAGCGGGGAGTGAAGGTGAGCAAGACCAGCCTCTACTTCCACCTCGGCGTCCTGGAGGAGCACGGCCTCATCAAGGTCGTAGCCAAGGTGCTTGAGGGCCGCCACAACGTGGCGTACTACGGGCGGACGGCCAGGGGCTTCATACACCGGGACCCCGAGGAGAACCTGGAGAAGTATAGACGCTGCTTCAAGGAGGCGGGCAGGCTCGCGAAGGCTGATCGGCCGGGGCTAGACATGGGCGTCGTCGAGGAGCTGGCCGAGGAGTATATGGGGATATTACAGAGGCGCGACGCGGCGCTGGCAGACTGGATGGCGGAAAACGAGGAGTTAATAATCGAGAACGACGTCGATTTCTACTTCGTCTTCGAGTTCGTCAAATGCCTCGACTCCACGGGCCCGGAGTACGTGGAGTTCATGAGGAAAGTGTCGAAGACGCTGGGGATAGAACTGGGGGGCTAATCCTCGGCCAGCCGCAACGCCAGCGCCAGGTAGACCCTGGCCGTCTTGACGAGGCTGTCCACGAAGACGAACTCGTCTGGGCCGTGGGCGCCGAACCCTATGGGGCCGAACCCGATGGTCTCGATGCCGGCCTGCCTGTATAGGCGTCCGTCGGTGCAGCCCGCCCACTCCACGTAAAGCTCCGGCTCGATCCCCAGGGCCGCCGGCACGGCCTCCATGAACGCCTGGCCCAGCTCCGACTCCAGCGGCGTGTAGTTGGCGGGCGTGTATATCCAGTTTCCTTCCTCGTCCTTGGGGGCTATGATCTCCCAGCTCCAGTTGGGGTCCCCCTCCCCCGCCGCGTCAAGGTCGGCCGTGACCTCGGCGACGGCGGTGTCGGCGGTCTCACCGATGATGAGGCGTCGGTCCACGGTGATGGTGCACTCGGCGGGCACCTGGTTGCTCACCGTGCCCCCCTCGATGATGTTGACGCTCTGCATGGGGTGCCCGATCCACTCGTGGAACTTGTCTATGTGGTGCTCCAGCGCCAGCACCCCCTTGCTCGCCTTGGCGATGGCGTTGACTCCTATGGTGCGGGAGGCCGCGGTGTGGGCCGCCCTCCCGTAGAACCTGACCTGGAACCCGAACATGCCGCGCTCCGCCACCCGGACCTTGAGGTTGCTCTGCTCCCCTATCACGACGTAGTCGGGGCGCCTCATCTCGCCCCTCTCTATCTTCTCCACCAGCACCCTGGAGCCGAAGTTGGCGCCCCTCTCCTCGTCGGGCACCAGGTGGACGCCCACGGCGAGGGGCAGCCCCATGTCCCGCAGTATCTCCAGGACGTGGATCATGACGGCGCAGCTGCTCTTCATGTCGCTGGAGCCTCGGCCGTAGAGCCTCCCCTCCACCAGCACCGGGTCCCAGGGCTCGGTGGTCCAGGCGTCTGGCTTCGCTATGGGCACCACGTCCAGGTGGCCGTTGAAAACCAGCAGCCTCCCGGCGCCAGGGTTCAGGACGGCGTTGATTATGGGCCGCTCATCGCTGCCGTGCATCTCGACGCCTATCCCCATCTCCTCCAGCAGCTCCCTGGCGCGGTTCATGACGGCCTTCTCCTCCCCGGAGACGCTGGGCACCCGGACCAGCTCCTTGGCCAGCTCCACGATCCTCGCCTCGTCTACCTTCGACAAAGCCTCCTCTAGAACGGTTTGATCCAAACTACTCACGGCATTGAATGGCTCGTGCCCGCATAAAGCATTTCAGGGAAGCGTCAGGCAGCCCAGCACCGTCCTCCGGGCTGCGCCGGTGGCGGCGGGTACGTTGCACGGCGTACCCATGACGTGCTCGTTGGCCAACAGCGCCATGAGCAGCGCCTCCTTGGCCTCCGACGGGTAGCCCAGCCGCGAGTAGTCGTGCACCGGGGCGTCAAGCCTCCGCCGCAGACGCTCCAACAGGTAGGTGTTCCGTGAGCCGCCGCCGCTGACGTAGACCTCGTCCACCGGGCCCGGGAGGTGGCGCTCGTACGCCCGGGCTATGGACTCGACGGTGAGCTCGGTGACCGTGGCCACCGTGTCCGCGGAGCTCAGCCCATTTTCCTCGGCCTGGTGGAAAACATCGGCGGCGTACTGTTCACCGAACTCCTCCCGGCCGGTGCTCTTAGGGGGCTTCCTATCATAGTACGGGTGACTGAGAAGCTTGTCGAGCAGGGCCTCGTCTGGGTTCCCGGCTCTCGCTAACGCCCCGTCTACGTCGTGGCTCAGGCCCGCGTAGCGCCCCGCCGCGGCGTCTATGACCATGTTGCCGGGTCCCGTGTCGAACGCCACCAGGTCGTCCAGCCCGCCGCCGGCAGGCAGGTAGGTGAGATTGGCTATGCCGCCTATATTTTGAAGCACCCTATGCGCTGTGGGTGAACGGTGGAGCACGTAGTCCAGGTACGGCGTCAGGGGAGCCCCCTCGCCGCCGGCCGCCACGTCGGCCTTCCTGAAGTCCGCGACCACCGGCAGCCTCGTGCGGGCGGCTATGACCGCCGGCTCACCTATCTGCATGGTGGAGCGGTAGCTGTAGCCCGCCGCCTCCTTGAGCCCCGGCTGGTGCCAGACAGTCTGGCCGTGGCTGCCCACGAGATCGACCTCTCCGTCGAGTCCCGCCTCCCCGACGATGGCTTCGGCGGCGTCCGCGAAGACGTGGCCAATGAGCATGTTGAGCTCCGACGCCTCGCTTAGCCCCGACGCGCCGTCTCCGAAGAGGGTGAACAGCCTCCCCCGGACCTCAGGTGGATATGGGTAGGTCCTGTATGCGATGAGCCTTACCCCGGTGTCCGTGCCTGTGCCGGTTATCTCCGCCACGGCGGCGGTGACGCCGTCCGCCGACGTCCCCGACATGAGGCCAAGTATGATGCGCGCCTTCTTCCCGCGTAGCATCTGGACATGGTTATAGCCCATCAATCTGCGCCCCTGTACACGGTTTCGCCGCCCACGATGGTCTCCTCGATGTTGAAGCGCCAGTCCATCACGGTTATGTCGGCGTCCGAGCCTTCCGTGAGCCTCCCTTTGCTTGGGGCGAGCCTGAGCACCCGCGCCGGCGTGGTGGACGCCATCTGGACGGCCTCGGAGACCGAGAAACCGGCTTCCTCGACCATCACCCTCACTGCGTCGTTGAGCCTTATCGTGCTGCCCGCGATGACGCCGCCGGGCAGCCAAGCCAGGCCGTCACGGAGCGTCACCCTCCTGCCCCGTAAGGTGTATTCGCCGTCGGGCAGCCCCGCGGGCTTCACGCCGTCCGAGACGAGCACCGTCTTGGCCGGCCCCTTGCAGAGGGCGGCGAGCCGCAGCGCGGCTGGGTGGACGTGCAGGCCGTCGGCGATGAGCTCCACCGAGACCCTCCCGTCGGTGAGGGCGGCGCCCAGTATCCCCGGCTCCCTGTGGTGGAGGCCCCTCATGCCGTTGTAGAGGTGGCTCACGTGGCTCAGGCCGCGGCCGAACGCCTCCAAGGCGGTCTCGTAGTCGGCGTCTGTGTGTCCGGCCGACGCCACCACGCCGCGCTCCACCAGCCAGCCCACCGCGTCCAGGGCGCCCGGCGTCTCGGGGGCCAGGGTCATTATCTTCATCCAGCCGCCCGCCGCGTCGTGAAGCGCCTTGAGTTCCTCGGTGTCGGCGGCGCGTATGTATTCGCCGTGCTGTGCGCCCCGCTTCTCCTCGCTGAGGTAGGGGCCCTCCAGGTGAAGCCCCGACAACGTGGCCCCGGCGAGCCCTGTCTCGGCGGCCGCCGCCAAGCGCTCCACAGATTCGAGCAGCTCCCCGCGGGGGGCGGTCTGCGTCGTCGCCAGGAACCCCGTCACGCCGCCGGCGGCGAGGTGACTCGAGACGGCTTCCATGGCGGCGGGGTCCCGGTCCATGGCGTCGTGCCCGGCCCCGCCGTGGACGTGTACGTCGATGAGGCCCGGGCATATGAGGTGGTCGCCATGGTCCCTGACCTCGCCTAGGGGCTGCCTCGGTGGACCCGCGTAAGTTATCTTGCCGTCGGCGGTCTCCACCTGGCCGTGGGATATGAGTTCGAAGGGCGTCACCACGGTGCCCCTCAACGTGTACCCAGTCAAGCCGCGGCCTCCCCGTAAAGCAGGATAGAGTCGCACTCGTCCCTGAAACGTGTAAGCCCCTGCTCCCACGAGGCGGCTATCTCATCCACCGTTGCGCCTTCCATGAGGCTGTGCCTCAGACGGTCGGTGCCGGCGAGGAGGTCGAAGTGCCGCCTCTCCTCGTAGGTGGGCTCGTTGAAGGCGAAGCCGTCAGGTTGGAGGCAAATCAGGGTCCGCAACATGTGGAGGCCGGTCTCCACCGGCCTGAACGAGTCGCGGTCCGTGACGTGCACCTGGACGCCGCCGCACCTCTCACCCTTGTACCGCCAGTAGGCGGGGGTGAAGTAGCAGGCCCTGAACCCGACGCCGGGGAGGCCGAGGCCGTTGAGGGCGGACGCCCACGCCCTGCCGTCCACCCAGGGGGCGCCCAGGTACTCGAAGGGCCTGGTGGTGCCCCTGCCCTCGGACGCGTTGACTCCCTCGAAGAAGCATGTCCCCGGGTACACCGTCGCCGTGTCCAGCGTGGGCAGGTTGGGGCTGGGCTGCACCCACGGCAGCCCCGTCTCGTCGTACCACATGCCCCTCCGCCAGCCCGCCATCTCCACCACGGTGAGGTCACACCCGACGCCCCGGTTGATGAACAGGGCGAGCTCGCCTATGGTCAGGCCGTGGCGTATGGGCACAGGGTGCAGCCCAATGAACGACTCGTAGCCCGGCTCAAGTATGTTCCCCTCCACCGCCAGCCCGTTCACCGGGTTGGGCCTGTCCAGCACCACCATGGAGACGCCGTTCTCGGCGGCCGCCTCCATGCAGTAGGTGAGGGTTGACACGTACGTGTAGAACCTGGCCCCGCAGTCCTGGATGTCGAACACCATGGCGTCCACCCCGTCCAGCGCCTCAGGCGTGGGCTTCACGTGGTCGCCGTAGAGGCTGTGTACGGGCACCCCGGTGTACGCGTCCACGTTGGACTCGACGCCCAACGCGTCCTGCACGTCGCCCCTCACCCCGTGCTCGGGGCCGAACGCCGCCACCAGCCTGATCCCGGGTGATTCGTGGAACGCATCTAACGCGGGCTTCAGGCCACGTGTCACACCCGTCTGGTTGGTTACCAGGGCCACAGACTGGGACCCCAGATAACTCACCGGGTCTTTTAACAGCCGGTCGAGCCCCGTCGCTACGGCCAAGCCAGACCCCCAGCTGAGCTATTATGAATGCCTTTCACGTCTTACGCCTCTGCTCTCCAGCACATCCCGGAGCGAGACCCATCCCTCCAGGGACGCCCTCGCCTCGTCTGCCGTCATGTCGGTCAACGCGAGTAGCGCCGCGACGCGGACGGCGCCGCCGGCGACCTCCAACAGGCCCTCGGCCATCGCCTCCTCGACGCCAGTAATCTCCGTAAGCATCGCCACGGCTCGCTCCACGAGCTTCCTGCTGGTGACCTGAACCCCCACCATGTAGCCGTCGTGCACCAGCCCCAGCCGCACCATGGCGGCGGTGCTCAACATGTTGAGCACCATCTTCTGGGCCGTCCCCGCCTTCATCCGGGTCGAGCCCGCCACCACCTCGGGGCCCACCACCACCTCGATATACACGTCCACCAGCCCCGAGAGAGGCGTCTCCACGTTGTTGGCCACCCCCACGGTGGACGCCCCAAGGCTCCCCGCGTACCTCACTGCCCCCAGCACGTAAGGAGTGGAGCCGGACGCCGAGACCCCGACCACCACGTCGCCTTCGCTCAGCCCCAGCCGAGCCAGCTCCGCTCCAGCGGCCTCCGCGTCGTCCTCGGCTGCCTCCACGGACCGGAACACAGCCTCGCGGCCCCCCGCGATGACGGCCTGAAACCTCTCCGGAGCCAGCCCGTAGGTCGGCGGTATCTCCGCCGCCTCCAAGACGCATAGGCGGCCGCTGGTGCCGGCCCCCACCAGGAACACGCGGCCGCCACCCCTCAGCGAAGAGACCACCAGCTCCACGGCCCGCTCCACCTCCGCCAGCTTCTCCGCCACCGCGGCGGCTACGCGGCCGTCCTCACAGTTGATTATCCTCAGCACCTCCGCCGTGGCCTTGGCGTCGATGCCCCGAGACCTGGGGTTCACCTCCTCAGTCACCCTACTCATCCGCCTCACCCAGCCCCCTGTAGCTAGTCTCCACCCTCCTGAGCAGTGCCTCGTCCACCGTCACCCCGGCGGCCTTCAGGGCGAGGAGTCCGGAGCCCAGAAGCGGCGGCAGCCGCGGCATGATGAGCTCGCACTCGGGGGCCTCCCGCCTCACCGTCTCCTCGAACGCCATGATGTACCCGCTGGGCTGCTTGAAGACGCCGCCGTTCAGGGAAACGGGGAACCCGCCCCTCAGCCCCAGGCGCCTGACGACGGCGTTCGCAACCAGCCCCAGCTCCGAGCCCGCCTCCGCCATCACCAGCGCCGCCGCCTCGTCGCCAGCGGCCTCGGCCTCCCTCACCAGGGGCACGAGGTACGCTATGTCCCGAGGCTCACGGCCCGGCTCGTAGACCCAGTCCACGATGCCCTCGATGCCGTCGAGGCCCAGGTGGCCGACTATCTTCTGTTTGAGCAGGGTCTCCGGTGCCCTGCCGTCGTGGGCCCCGAGCGCCGCCATTATGGCCTTGAGGCCGATGGTGTAGCCGCTGCCCTCGTCTCCCAGCCTCCAGCCCCAGCCCCCCGCCCGCGCCGTCTCCCCCAGCCTGTTCTCCCCGTAGGCTATGGAGCCGGTGCCGGCTATCACGACCACGCCGGGCCTGCACCCCGTTCCGCCGGCGAGGGCTGAAGCCGCGTCCGAGATGATCGCGGTGTCCCCATAGGAGCCGTGTAATCCGTTCAAGAGCCTCTTTTTTAGCCGGGACCTGTCCGTGCCGGCGACGCCCAGCCTGCTGGCCAGGAACTCGTGGACGCCGCAGCGGGAAGACGCCTGGTCGATGGCCTCAAGGATGTTGGCGAGGGCCCTCTCCGGCCCCACGGTGATGGGGTTGGACGGCCCAGCCCTGCCGGTGGCGAGCACAACGCCCCCCGTGGTCATTATGACGCACCGAGTCGCCGAGCCTCCGCCGTCTACCCCTAGAACGTGTCCCCCTGGCACGGTTTTCACTGATCCTTTGGCGTCTCGACGGCTTAAAACGTCTGTTGTACGCTTCCACCGCGCCGCACCTCGGCGCCGTCTCCCTGAGCCCAACGGGAAACGAGGCCCAGGTTCTCGGCGTACCGCCTGTCCAGCAGCCAGTAGCGGCACCAGTCGTCGCTGCCCCTGATGCCGCGGCCCAGGCTCTGGTTGGCAGCCCTAAACGCGTCCATAGTGTACCACCTATTACCGAGGCCCTGCCTTAACCCGTTGTAGTACCTTATCTGGGCCTTAACTAGGGGGTCGCCGTAGTTGGCGTAGGGGACCCCCACCAGCACGATGCCCCTGGCCTGGTCCCCCGGGAAGTTGCTTCCCTCGCTGTTCCTGCCCCTGAAGACGCAGCAGAGGACGGCGCCGCCTACGCCCACCGCCATCCGCTTGTACCTGGCCACCGCGTCCCTGTTGCGCCTGGCGTCGGAGCCCTCCCTATAGAGCTGCTTGCCGCCCAGGTAGAGCCTTCCGCCGCGGCCCGTCACGTGGCCCCTAGAGGCCCACACGTCCAAGCACTTGTTCATGAAGCCCCGCTGGGTGAAGAACAGGAGGACGCCCTGGTCCACCGACTCCACGGCCCGTGAAACGGCGTCGCCTATGCGGGCGATCATGTCCTCGGTGCGTTCACGGTAGGAGGTGGTCACCCCCGTCTCCACGACCATCCTGATCTTCTTGCTCTTCTGTATGCTGGGGTACGATCTCTGGGCGGCGTCGCCGAGGCCGATTATCTCGCTGAAAGTGTCCAGCGGCGTGAGGGTGCCGCTCATGACTATGGCTCCGCTGGCCTCCTCCACCAGGGGCGCCACGGCCAGGCTCGGGTCCAGGCACCTGTACTCTATCACCGGCGCCCCGTAGTAGCTCCGCGTGTAGACGCCTATGTACTTCTCCTTGACGCTGGTCTGGAGGAGCTCGAAGAACCCGAGGAGCCCGTTGAGGTAGCTGACGGGCGGGCTCCCGCTCTGAGTCTTCTTGGCCCTGATAGGCTCGACGAATGCAGAGTGGCCGTCCATGAACTCGTCTATCTCCACGCCTAGTGCCTGCTCCAGCTCCCTTTGAAGAGTCTCCGCAGAGACTAGGCGGGGCTTGCCCTCGTCGCTCTTCAGCAGGTGCCGGCCGAGGCGCTCAATGAACCGGGGCGACTCCCCGATGAGCTTTAGTTCCTCGGCGGTGGCGCTGAGGCCCCTCTCCGTCAGGGTGTCGCTGAGCACCTCCTGGCCCACCTGGTCCACGTTGTGGCCCTCGTCCAGAACAAGCACCCGGCCCTCCAGGTCGAGGCCGATGGTGCGCCTGATCATGGGGTTGAATATGTACGGGTAGGGCGCCACCACCACCCTGGACTCCCTCATCATGCGCCGGGCGAGGTAGTATGGGCAGACGTCCCGGCGGCGCCCCTCCCTCACCAGCGCCTCCCGCGACAGGATGCAGGGCAGGCCCCGGGGCGGCCTTTCAAGGTCGCTGGCGTAAGGGCACTCGTCGTCCTTCCGCAGGGCGTTGCAGAGCTCCTGGGCCTCGTTCCTCGGCAGGTCCCTGCACTCCGGGTTCACGCAGAGGTGGCTCCTGCTGGCCAGGTTCACCGCCGTATGGCTCTCCCCTGACTTCTCGTTGATCTTCTCCAGCTCCAGGAGCACCTGCCGCACCTGCTCATGGGTCCGGGTGCCGTAGATGATCCTCTTGCCCATCGCGAGGAGGCAGCTGAGGACGCTCACGGTCTTACCGAATCCGTTACACGCCTCGGCGACGAGGACGCCGCCTCTTCCTGCGGTCTCCTGGATGTCCCCGATGAACTCGACCTGCGGCAGGTAGGGCTTGTATGGGAACAGCCTCCTCCACCCCTCGCCGCCTCCCCCACCCTTGCCCCCTGTCACCTTGAGAAGAGTGCCGCAGGCACTGCAGAACCGGTCCTCCTCGTACTCCTCCACGGTGTGCTCTCTGCCGCAGCGGGGGCACGTGATGAAGGGCATAGCAGTACACATACACGATTTCTCGATTTAAACGAACTGATGAAGGGCAGTGGCTCCGGGGTGACGGCCTCACCCCGTCAACAGGTTGCGGAGGGTCTCCCCGAGCCTGCGTAGCGAGTCCTTGATGCCGTGCAGGGATGCCTCCCTCCACCTGATGGCCGTGATGCCGTTGGGCTCTATCGCGAGCACCGTGAAGAGCAGCACTATGGGGATCATCTCCTCGTACATGCCCACCCACGTGCCGAGGGTCGTCATCAGCGTATAAGTGAGGCTCTTCTTCGCCAGAGCCACAACGACGCCGCCGACGATGGCGCCGTTGATGCTGGCGAGCCCGCCCAGGACGCTGCCCGCCATGACGTTCACAAGCAGCGTGTCGCTGTAGTTGATGCTGGTGCCCGTCATGAGGGGGATTATGGCGCCGGCGAGGCCCGCCAGGGCCCCCGAGAGGAACCAGGACGCGACGTGGACGCGCTGGATGTTCACGCCCAGGCTCGCGGCGAGGAACTCGTCCTCGGCGGTCGCCCTCATGGCCACGCCGAACTTGGAGACGTAGAGGAAGGCGCTCAGCGCGGCGACGAGAAGCAGCACCGTGACGGGCGCCACGACGCCGATGCCTGAGACGCCGTTGACCCTGAAGTCGTAGCTCCGGAGCATGAACCCGGAGGACTGCACGCCCCTGCTCACCAGGAGCCAGTAGCTGAAGATGGCCAGCGACACGGAGATCAGATGCGACATTATGTAGAACGTGAACGTCAACGTGATCTCCCTCGTCCCATACGCCTTTATGGGGCGGACGACGCAGACGTAGAGTAGCACGCCTAACGAGCCGCAGACGAGCACCGCGACGGGCCACGTCTGGTAGGG
>CAZGZR010000016.1:0-40470 GCA_964529745.1 uncultured Candidatus Bathyarchaeia archaeon | reverse complement strand
CTACGATCGTCTCCAAGTCCATCAGCAGGGGCGGCGGCCGCGCCCGCTACCGCGGGCCCCGGAAAGAGGTGACCCGCGGCCGGCCCGGGCCGGCCCGGGGGCCGCGGGGGGGGGGCCGCGGGAGGGGGGCGGCGGCTGGCGGCGGCACGGGTGGTCCTGGGATGGGGTATTTGTTCACTGTCCCTGTGGTGGCTGCGTCGGTCTTGGGTGGTTTGTTGTATGCCATGAACCCGGTCTATACTTGGCTCTGTCTTCTGGCCGCGACGTTGTTGCAGGTGTTTGTTCTCGTCTTGTTTGTAAGGGACCCTGACGTGGCTCACTGATCCGAGCTTGTATCATGTTACCTGTAATTATGGAAAAAAAATATCTGGCTTAGAAGTGAGACTTGAATACGTGAGGCATTGCAAACTTTTTTCCTAGTCTTTGAGTGGGTTGATGATGTGTTCAACGAAGAGTCGTAGACTGTTTTTGCGCGCCACGAGGTCCGGGACGCGTCGTGCGGCTCTGATGCTGAATATGAAGTACGTCACGCCTATGTCTATGATGTGTTGTACCTTTTCCAAGCATTCCTCGGGGGTGCCGATGAGGTGACGCGTCCGGTACAGGCTCAGCCACTCGTCGAAAGACGGGTATTGGTCCTGTATCGGGCGCCCTCGTTGCTGGCCTGTGAGATACATCTCCTTCATCGCCTCTAGGAGGTCGTCCTCGCTGTGGTAGAGGTCCATGGAGGCGTAGTAGGTCATGTCGATGCTGTCGGGGTCTCGTCCAATTTGGGCGCAGTACTTCTTCAGTATGCCCATTCTTCGTCGGTACTCTTCTGGGGGGCCAAACCCGTTCCATCGATCGGCGTAGGCCGCCACGGCCTTCAGGGTATAGGTCTCGCCGCCTCCGCCTATCGTTATGGGGGGATGCGGCTTCTGCAGGGGCTTCGGGTAGCAGACGGCATCGCGTATGTGGTAGTGTTTCCCGTCGAAGCTCGAGTTCTCCTGCGTCCACATGCGCTTGATGATCTCTAGGCTTTCCCGCATCCGCTCCACGCGGACACGTGGGCTCGGGAAGTCGTATCCGTAGGTCTCGTGTTCTTCCTGGTTCCAGCCGGATCCTATACCGAACTCGAGGCGTCCCTGAGATGCGATGTCTAGCGTCGCGGCCATCTTCGCGAGGAGGGCAGGGTTCCGCCAGTTGTTGCAGAGAACCAGGGTTCCCAGCCGTATCTTCGTGGTGATGGTTGAGAGGGCAGAGAGGATCGTCCAGACCTCGAGCCGCGAGCCGCCTGTGGTGAGGTGGTCGCCGAACCAGATGGAGTCGTAGCCGAGTTCTTCGCAGTACTGAGTGGTTGTCTTCAAGTCGCCCCAGTCGGTGGGTGCGTAGTATCGGGCGCTTGATTGAATCCCAAATCTTAATTCCTTCATTCTCTGAACACCTTATACTTTATGCATTTGACGCTGTGTGGGCGCGGTTCTTAGACAAAGACCTACGAGAGCCAATTAAACTATTAAGCCTTCCAGTATTGTTCGTATTACTGCGAGAAATTCAATATCCTTGTCATTGTAAGTAGGTTTATATGGTTGTTAGAAGTGGCGGAAGCATCGTTCGTCGGTGAACGCCATGGCTATGCCGTTCTCGTCGCATGCCTCGATGACTTCCTTGTCCTTGAGGCTGCCGCCCGGCTGGACGCACGCCGTGACGCCGTGCTCTGCCAGGAGGTCGATGCTGTCCCTGAACGGGAAGAACCCGTCCGACGCGAGCACGGAGCCCGGTATCGCTTCTTCGTGTCCCCTCATCTTCGCCTTGTCTAGGGCCAGCTTCACGGCTGTGACTCTGTCCTGTTGGCCTGTCCCTATGCCGATGGTGGCGTTGTCCCTGCTGAGCACGACGCCGTTGCTGCGCACGTTCATGCAGACGTACCAGCTGAACACCAGATCTTTGGCCTCTTGGGCCGTGGCCTTCCGCTCCGTCACGTACCTGAGGTCGTCTGGGCCCCTGATCTTGGTGAGCATGGGGGCTTGTAGCACTATGCTTCCGTCCGTCTGGACGCTGATGTCCAGCGGCTCAGGGGGGTCGCCCACGTACCTGCTCAGCGATTCTAGGCTGTCCACCTGCATTATGCGAATGTCTCTCTTCTGTTGGAAGTGGTCCATGCAGGCCGGCTCGTAGCCCGGTGCCACGACGCCCTCGACGTAGCTGGTCATTATCTCCTCGGCGGTGCCCTCGTCCACCACGGTGTTGAAGCCTACGACGCTGCCGAACGCCGCCAGGGCGTCGCAGTCCCTGGCCTTGGCGTACGTCGTCCTCAGCGGCTCGTCCAGTCTGTTTCTTGCGGCGACGCCGCTGGGGTTCACGTGTTTCATGACGGCGCATGCGGGCTCATCGAAGTAGCTGACGATACGTAGGCTGTTGTTCACGTCCTCCACGTTGGTCATGCTCAGCCCCTTCTTCCCGGTCTTCAGGATCTCGACGTTGCCGACGGTCAGCGGCTTCCCCACGGGCGCGTAGAACGCGGCCGGCTGGTGCGGGTTCTCGCCGTAGCGTAGGCTCATCTTCTTCCTGTACACCGTCTCGCGGCCGCCTATCTTGATGGTCATCTCCTCGGGGAACGACTCCTCGAGGGCAGTCCGGTACTTCCTCCTCATGGACTTTTTCTTGCTCATAGGTTCTCCTCCAGATAGGTTACTATGGCAGAGTCGTACGCCGCCGTCCGCTTGAACGCGGCCATGGCGTATCTCTGCCTCAGCTCTGTGGTGAGCTCTCCCTTGTTCTTCTTGAGGGTGTCAACGACCTCGGGGTACTGGGCCGGGTCTGTCAACACGCAGACCCTGTCGTATAGTAGAGCCGCCTTGGCGGCTGACCTGGTCAACGTTGGGCCACCTATGTCTATATTGTCGGCGGCCTCGGCGAGGTCCGCTCCACCGGCGACAACCTTCTCGAAGGGGTAGAGGTTGCATACCACCATGTCGATGGGCTCTATGCCGTTCTCCTCCATCCAATTCCTGTGGTCGGGGCGACTCCTGTCTAGGAGGATGCCTCCGTGGACCTTGGGGTGCAGGGTCTTGACTAGGCCGCCGGGGCTCTCGGGGTGGCCCGTGTAGCTGCTTACCTCCACCAGCCTCTCGTATCCTATCTTTCTGATGCGTCTGGCGGTGCCTCCGCTGGAGATTATCTCTACGCCGTAGTCGTCCAAAGACTCCACCAGCCCCTCGAGGCCGGTCTTGTCGTAGACGCTTATCAACGCCCTCTCTATCATCGGCTCACCCTTACGGGTTAACGCAAAGGCGCCGACGCTAAATGATTTGCCTTTCGCGGGGCTGTAAACTTGCACGAAGAAATAAACTATTGGTGCGACGCGTAGACGGGGCTGCTCCACGCCATGGAGCCGTCGCACTGGGTCACCTTCACCCAGTAGGGGTTTACATCCTCCTTTACGTACTCGTCCACGATGGTGAACTCCAGGTCCCTTGGCAGCGGCTTGCCCGTGATCGCTTGTATCTTTACGCGTCTGTTGACGGGGCCGACCTCGATCACCGTAGGCTCGTACCCTACGTCGGCGGGCCGGAACGTGAAGCTGACAGGCCTGCTGTAGAACGTGGCCTCGGCGTCTAACGGCGCGTCCAGCCTCATTATGACTCCATCCGGGTCCCCGCCTGTGGTGCTGGTCCACTCCAGCCGCTGGTTGTTTACCCGCCGCACCCCCTGATCCAGGTAGTCGAACGCATAGCCGCTGAAGGACAGTATCATGCCTTTATCGAGGTAGAGACCGCCGTCCCAGTTCACCCGTTTGGGCCTGCTCTTGACTCGGGCGCCCATCCACTCCACCTTTATGAGCCTGTCCTCATCGTCCGGGGCGGCGAAGGGGTGTCTGTAGATGGTCTCCGTCCCCCTCATGACCTCCACGGCGTGCAGCGGCTTGGTCCCGTGCACCTTGACGCTGATGGCTGGGGCGTCGGTCGCCTCGTACTCCTCACCCATCACGTGGCCGTCCACCTCGAAACCGAGTATGATCCTCTCGCCCGTGGTCCCGTAGGTCCGCCTAGACCAGAACGCCTCCCAGAGCGCCTCCTTGGTGAGGGTCTCCGCGTAGACCCCCGTGTACCCCCCCTTCGTGGTGAAGTTCTCGCTGGTGAGCGTCAGGCCGGGCCTGCAGGTGTGGTCGTCGCTGGCGGCGATGAACCCCACCCTATAGCCGCGGCGGAGGGCCTCCTCCAGGAGCCACTCGAAGGTGCCGTGGTGGCTGTGGACCTCGATGAGGGGCACCATCTCTGGGTCCCAGTAGTCCAGGTTGGCGTGGCGGCCCCCCACGTGGGCCACGGCCATTACGTCGTTCCTGCTCCTGAATTCGTCCCAGAGCCTGTCTATGGGGTACCTGTCGGTGTCCTCGTCGCTCCTATCCTGGATGAGCCAGTGGTCGCTGCGGTGGAGGGGCCCGTCGTCGCCCAGATAGTAGATGTTGTGGTCGCCTCCAGCGGGGGTGAGGCCGCTCCACTCGTATCCCAGGAACAATAGGAACCTGCCGGGCTTGGTGTATTCCTTGGTCTTTTCCTTCACCTCCTCCCAGAGCTCCTTGGTGATCTGGAAGTCGTTGCCTTGCCAGCCCCCGAAGTCCATGTTGGCTACTTCGTGCATGAACCGGAAGTACTCGTCCACTGTACCGGTGCCCACCGTCTGCTTGGTCTGGCCATGCATGTCTCCCCAGTAGAGCCTATACCTGGGCTGCTCCCGCTGGACCATGATGGGGTTTGACTCCGCGGCGAGGCCGCTGTCGTCTGTTATCTTCAAGGTCTGTAGCCCCTCGCCGCTGAGGGTCACGCTAAACAGGTGCGCCCCCCTGTCCTCCTCTTTGAACGTGTACGGCCCCACGTCAAGCCCCTCGAACCGCACGGTCCCCCTGTACCTTTCGCATCTGTTACCGTAGCTGTCAAGCGCCCTCACCACCACCTCGAGGGGCTCACCCGAGGCCGCCCCCGAAGGCGCCGCCGCCTCTAGCTTCTCCGCTGGGCCGCCGACTATTCTCACGTGGGGAGACTCCGTGATCTCCTCGAACCTGCCGGTGCCGAAGGGGTCCACCAGTACCTTGAAGACGTGCTCCTGCTCCCTGAAGGTCTGGGCCCTGAGGCCGGGACCGCCGCCTCCTCTGTCACCATAGACTATGGTGACGGTGTCTCCCTCGTAGAGGCTTCCGTCCCGTACGTCCACCTGGAGTGCGGCCCTGAAGGGCCTTATGTGGCCGCGGCTGCTGAAGAAGCATTCAAGCCTCACGTCCCTGTCCGTGGAGACGGTGGTGTACCCCGACCGGGTTGGGTCGCCGAACTGGGGTGCCTCCTCGTCGCTCACGCTTCTCCGAGCCACCCTCACGCTGCCTCCGTCGTCTATCCCGTACCTGCCCACGTGGTAGACCAGGGTCCAGGTCGCCATGCTCCCGGCGATTACATCGGTTTCGGGCCTTATCTCGGCCCATCCAAGCCATGACCTGTTCAAGACAGTCACCTACGATTATACTAGACGGATGCGGATGTAAAACCTGCTAAGAAGAAAAGAGGGTTAGAGTCTTCTGCTTGGGCCGGGGCGCATGATGTCGTGGGGCGCCGCCTCCTGGGCTCCCCTCTCCGTTATTAGGGCTAGCCTGGCCTTCTCCCACATCTCGGGTATGGTCCTGGCTCCCACGTACCCCATGGCCGCTTGGAGGCCGCCCGTGAACTCGCCCAGTATGTCCTTCACGGGGCCCCTGTAGGGCACCCAACCCTCGACGCCCTCGTTCACCGACTTGGAGGGCTGGCTGTACCTGTCCTGCGCGTACCGCTTCTTGCGCGCCCGTTCGCTGCCCATTCCGTAGTACTCCTTGTAGTAGCGTCCCTCCATGGCGACGAGCCTGCCGGGGCTCTCCCTGCAGCCGGCGAAGACGTTGCCCATCATGGCGCATGAGGCGCCCACGGCCATGGCGACGGCTATGTCGCCGGGGTTCCTCATGCCGCCGTCCGCGATTATGGGTATCTCCGCGCCGTACTTCTTGACGGCGTCGGCGACCCTGCTGGTGGCGTAGAGGGTGGGGGCGCCTGCACGTGTTACGACGCTGGTGCTGCAGATACTCCCGCTGCCTATGCCCACCCTGAGCCCAGCGACGCCGTCTAGCTTGGTGACGACGTCCTCAGCAGCCTCGTAGGTGCCTATGTTGCCCACGACCACGTCGGCCTCCACCTCCCCGAGTATCTCCTTGGCCGCGTCGAAGCAGTTCTTGTTGTGGAAGTGGGACACGTCCAGCACCAGCACGTCCACGTACCTGTCCAGCGCCTTGGCCCGGGGCAGGTCGAAGGGGCTGATGGCCGCGGCGCAGATGAGGCGGCCCTCCTCGTCCCTGACGGCGTCCTGATACGTCCCCTTGAGGGTGATGTCCTTCATCGTGATGAGGCCCCTGACCCTCCTGTCCCCGTTGACGATGGGGAGCTTCTCGATCCTGTGCTCGTGGAGGATCTTCATGGCCTCCTCCAGGCTCGTGTCCTCCGTGCCCGTGTAGACCTCCTCGGTCATCACGTCCTTGACCTTGAGGCTGCTCTCCGCGAGGCGGACATCCCTCCAAGTCACTATCCCCACCAGCCTGTCCCCGTCCTCAACCACCGGGAACCCCTTGATGTTGTGCTCCTCCATGAGCTTCAGGAGCTCGTCCACCGTGTGGTCCGGGCTGACGGTGATGACGTCCCTTATTATGACGGCCTCGGCGCGTTTGACGCTGCGCGCCATGGCCACCTCCTCCTTGGCGCTGCAGTTCCTGTGCAGGACACCTATGGCCCCCTCCCTGGCGAGGGCTATGGCCATCTCGGCCTCGGTGACGGTGTCCATGGGGGACGCCACCAGGGGGATGTTGAGCGCTACGCCTCGGCTGAACCGCGTCTTCACGTCGGCCTCGCCGGGCTCCACGTTGGTCCACCCCGGGAGAAGAAGAACGTCGTTGAAGGTGAGGGCTTTTTCCGCGTCTTCGAATTTTTGACGGAAACCCATTCCTTACACCATTTTAGACACCCCTCTCCTTTACGCGCTTAATATATCTTTGGGTATACAGAGATAGAAAATTATACTAAAGATGCAACATGGCCTTCATTGATGTTTTATGCGGCCGCGGGGGTCAGGTAAGGTAGGAGGATGAGGCCCTGCCCCTAGTGAAGACCATGTGCGCCCGGGACTGCCCGGACGCTTGCTTCCTCGACGTCGAGGTCAGAGACGGCGTAGTCGTCTCCGTGAAGGCGAGCAGGGAGAACCCCGTCACCACCGGCATCACGTGCCCCAGGGCGCTGGGTGACCCCCGGAGGCTCTACAGCATGGACCGAGTGCTGAACCCCTACGTCAGGGAGACCCGGGATGGGCAGCGATTCAAGCTATCCACGTGGGACGACGCCCTGGCCCTGGTCGCCCGGCGGCTCAGGGAAGCCCTCGACGCGGGTAGCCCGGAGTCCGTGCTGCTCCTCGACTACTACGGCAACACGGGGCTCCTGTCAAGCGGGTTCAGCAGGCGGCTCTGGTCGGCGCTGGGTGCCACACGCACCGACGGGGCGGTGTGCTCCGCTTCGGGCCACGCCGCCCTAGGGCTCCACTACGGCCTAAGCTACGGCGTGGAGCCGGAGGAGTTGCTGGACCGTAAGATCATCGTTTTCTGGGGGTTCAACGCCAAGAACAGCAGCCCCCACACGTGGGCGCTGGCGCTAAGGGCCAAGAAGGAGAACGACGCCGCCATAGTGGTCGTGGACCCTCGCCGATCCGAGTCCACGTCCATGGCCGACCTCTGGCTGTTCCCGGAGCCTGGCAGCGACGTCGCCCTCTGCTACGGGTTGGCGAGGCACCTGATCACGGGTGGCCATGTGGACGAAGGCTTCATCGCTGAGCACTGCGCGGGCTACGAGGCTTACGCTGAGGAGGCCATGCGGTGGACCCCGGAGCGGGTTGAGGCCATGACCGGAGTCTCACCCACGGGCGTGGAGTCCCTGGGCGACGCCTTGGTCGAGTACGGTGACCCCGTGTTCATGATAGGTATCGGCCTCAACAAGAGTCTCCAGGGCGCCGAGTCAGTCAGGGCTGTCTCCCTCATCCCGGCGCTCCTCGGGCAGCACCGAGGCCTCTACTACACCAACAGCAGGGGCAGGTACCTCGCCGGGGACCTGGAGGGGAAAACGCTTACAAGCAAACCCCCACGCGTGGTGAGCCAGATATCCATAGGCGAGAGACTCAAGGCCGGCGAGTTCCGCTTCGTCTACGTTCAGGGCATGAACCCCGCCCTCACCCTCCCCGACTCGGGCAGCATCAAGGCTGGGCTTACGCGTGACGATGTCTTCCTAGTAGTCCACGACACCCACCTCACCGAGACGTGCCGCCTCGCGGACGTCGTCCTCCCCGCCGCCACCTACCTGGAGAAGGACGACATAGTGCTGAGCGACTCCCACCCCTACGTCAGGAAGGCGTGCAGGGCCGTGGAGCCCTGGGGGAGGAGCAGGGATGAGGTTTGGGTCATGAGGGAGCTGGCCCATCGCATGGGCGTCGAGGACGAGTGGGTCTACGACGACCCGTGGGCCGAGGTTGGGCGCACGCTGGAGGAAGCGTTCATGGATGGCGGCTACCGGGACCTGATGAACGGTTCATCGGTGAGGCTTCGCATTAGGCCCGCCGACGAGTACCAGACGCCCTCCGGCAGGATAGAGTTCTTCTCCACGGCGGCCGGTGAGGGAGTGTCGCCGCTGCCAGCCCAAATGTGCCTCGGCCGCGCCCCGAACATGTATGTTCTCATCAGCAGCAGCCTCCCGAAGTACACCCACACCCAGTTCAGGGACGTTTATGGGGCTCCGCCTCTCCAGGTCTGGGTGAACCCCTTGGACGCGGAGAGACACGGCGTCGAAGAGGGATCAGAGGTGACCCTGTTAAACGAGCGCGGCCGCCTCACTCTCACGGCGGTGGTCACGGATCAGGTCCCCCGGGGGGTGCTTTGGGCGCCGAGGGAGCTGGTGGACGATGATGGCAACCCGCAGAACGCCCTCACCCTTGGGAAGGCGCAGGCGCTGGGAGGCGGTCCTGCGTTCAACTCCACCCGAGTGAGGATACTCTAGGACAGTTTTTACGTGTATGAGGCGATCCCTTGCGTATGAGGTTCATCGCGGAGGTCTTAGACAGGTACCCGGAGGCACACGTGGGCGTGCTGGTGGCAGAGGACATCAAGGTGGCGAGGGGAGGCTCGGCCCTGGAGGAGGTGAAGGCCCGGGCGCTGAGTGCGGCGAAGGAGAAGCTGGGCGACATGCCCGCGACGAGGCACCCTTTCATCGCGTCGTGGAGGGAGATGTACCGCAGCTTCGGCTCCAAGCCGGGCGACTACAGGCCGTCAGCCGAGGCCCTCGTTAGGAGAGCCCTCAAGAGGGGCGTCCTCCCGGCCATCAACACGGCCGTGGACGCGTACAACGCCGTCTCCGTGCGGCACCTCATACCCATGGGCGGGTTCGACCTCGACCGCGTCGCCGGCGACATAAGGCTCAGGCTCTCCCCGGGCGGCGAGGAGTTCACTCCCCTCGGGTCAAGCGAGACAGAGTTGACCTACCCCGACGAGGTGGTTTACGCCGACGACACACGGATACTCACCCGGCGCTGGAACTATAGGGACTGCGACGAGACCAAGATAACAACTGGAACCCGATGCGCGGCGTTCTTCGCGGACGGGCCCGAGGGAGTCCCGCGTTCGGCTGTCGAGGAGGCCGTCCTCGACCTTGAGAGGCTGTTATGCGACGTCCTCGGGGGACGGTACCGCTCAGCCTTCGCGTGGGTAAAAGAAAAAGAGGTCGCCCTAGGACCCTAGAAGGACTCATGCTATTTCTCAACGTTGTATTTGTCGTAGAGCTTCATGAGCAGCCTGTTGAGCTCCCTGGCCCTTTCCTCGGAGTCCCTGGGCTTGAGCTCCTCGCACTCGTAGCCCACCACCTCCCTCATGTGCTCCACGTTCTCCTCGCAGAACACCACGTTGCCGTCGTCCTTGATCCTCTCGATGCCGTCGATCCTGCCGCCCTCCTCGTTGATGCGTATGGCCTCCTCCCTGCTGATACCGGGCAGCACTATCTCTGCTCCTTTTTCGGAGAGCCTGCACGGGTAGCCTCCGGGGAGCCCGGCGACGCCGGTGACGCAGGTGTGGACCTCGCCGGTGTCGTAGTATACTGCCAGCACGTGTTTGAGGAAGCTTGAGGCGGTCCTCATCTGGTCCACGAGGGCGCTCTTGAACTGGCCCGGCGCCCCGTACCCCGCTTCTACGTACAGCTCGGTTATCTTCTTGTTGGGGAACCTGTCGGCGACGTCCACGCCGTCAACCAGTATCTTGACCCAGTAAGGGCCGTCCATGCGGGCCGTGTAGTACGTGCCGTGGTGGCCGACGCCGTAGACCTGTACGCTCCTGTAGGGCACCCCCAGCTCGCGGGCCAATATGCGTCTGACCCTGCTCATGCCCAGGTCCATGTTGCCTCCGCCGCAGACGGGCTCCAGCCCCAGCTTGCTCAGCACCACATTGGTGGCATCGGGGTAAGCGCCGTTGACCACCTTGGCGTCCACGCCGCTCTTCTTCACAGCCTGCATGAGCTTGTGGGCTAGGGTCAGGTGGTTGGGGAGCCACGGCCCGATGGGGCCTATCTTCTTGTATTCCTCGGGGGGCAGTAGCCGGGTGACCCACCATGAGCCTAGGCTGGCTAGGTTGCAGATCACTTTGGGCCTATGCTCCTTGAGCAGCTCAGCTGTCTCGTCTACCTCGAAGAGGTTGATCTTCTGGAAGCTGATGTCCGGGTAGTAGCCGAGGTTATGGGCGACGTGGATGCTCTCCTCCACCTCGAACCTGCCCTTCTCCTCGTCAACGTCTGCGCCGATGACCTTCACGGGTAGCCCCATGCACGCTATCTGGTACATCATGTCGTGGCCGACGCTGCCGGCCGACCCGATTATCATAATGGAGTCCATCTTGATACAAGATAGAAAAACGCCTATATTGTATAAAAGGCTGAACAGACAATCATTCATTTATAACCGCTGGAGCGTATCTCTATGGGGCCCATGAGACGTAACCTGTTTTTCATCGCGTTTCTGTCGCTGATCCTCTCGACGATCCCCCTAACGTTGGCCCAGGGAGAGTATACGCCGGTCTCGCTGACTTTCACTCTCTACTCCGACGGCACCGCCAGAGCCGAGTACAAGGTGGAGTCCGACGCGTTACAGGCCCGCGTCGAGGTCGAGCTCTTCGGTCCTCCCTATAACAACCTCGTGATTAGGGACGACGAGGGCTACCCCCTCGTCTACAGCACGGACGAGCCGAACGTCACGGTGGACAGCCTAGGCGCGTTGGAGCTCACCTTCACGTACATCACCATGAGCCTCACTACAAAGGAGGGCATAGTCTGGGCTTTCAACGCGTCGTCGCCCGTCTCTACGCTGATCAAGCTCCCTGAGGGGGCTGCCATATTCGACATGAGCGACGTGCCCACCGACTTGGGCATGGAGTGGGGCAGGCAGTACATAGTGCTTGAGCCCGGCGACCTCTACGTCTATTACATGATAGGGCTCCCGGACGTGGAGAAGGAGGCCCAGGAGTCCCTGACGGAGGCTGAGGCCTACCTCAGCGACCTGGAGGCAATGGGCTACATGCTCACCGAGGCGCGTTCAACCCTCGTCCAGGCCCAGGACCTATACGACTCGGAGCAGTACGTGGACTCGAAGAACAGGGCCGAGCTCGCCGTGTCCACCGCCGACGAGACCGTCGAGGACGCCGTTGAAGCATACGATGAAATAGGGCTGGCTTCGGAGGCGTTGAGTCAGGCCAGGAGTGACGGAAGAACCGTGGGCCTCGATGAGGCCGAGTCGAGCCTTGAGGCGGCGTCTACCTACTATAGCGAGGGAAGGTACGCCGAGGCGGTTTCTTACGCTTCTCAGGCCATCCAGCAGTCAAACTTGGCCACGGCCCCTAAGAGTAACGCCATGTTATACATGGGTATACTCTTGCTGGGGGGGTTGATCGGCGGAGGATACTACTACACCCAGAGAGTCAAGGCCGAGGAGCCTCTGCCCAAGGTCCCCTCTGACCTGTCGCAGCCCAGGGAGGTAGACATTGACAAGATTTTCTGGCACCACCAGGACCTAAGGCTGGACGACAAGGAGGTCATAAGGTTTATAGCGGAGTCCGGCGGCGAGGCCTTCGCGTCCGAGATACGGGACAGGTTCGATATCCCTCGTTCCAGCGCCTGGAGACTTATAAGGAGACTGGTGAGCAGCGGCATCGCGGAGGAGACCAAGATAGGAAACCAGAGCCTCGTGAGGATTAGAGATGAGTATCTCAAGTAAATATTGGGTAAAGCGTTCCAAAACGTTCCATCGCGTTCTTATAATAAACCCATTGGAACATAACTCCGCGAAAGAGATGAAGACCAAGTTAATCGCCATCGTGTTTTTGCTTTTGCTCTTATCGGCCCCGCTGGCCCAGGTGGTGTACGCCGAGGACACCCCCGGAGTCGAGGAAAATGGTGACGGTACCGGTGGTGAGGGAGCCGGAGACGGTGAAGATGGCGATGGAACCGGGGATGGCGGAGACGGTAACATCGATCCGCTTGTCTACCAGCAGATAAAAGAGGACACAGAAGCAAGATGGTGGAACCTCTACTATCTATATACCGGTCAGCAGGGCCCCGAAAACGGGACCGCCAGCGGAGAAGACGTTGACGGCAACGAAACAGTAGACTATGACGGCCCCGAGATCCCCGGGGACCTGGACCCTGATCTGAGGAACCAGCTCATGAACGCTTGGATGGAGATGACGCAGGCAGCCCAGATGGAGGGAGAGAACCTGCAGACGGCCGCACAGCAGCAGCTGCGGGTCATGAGGGTGCTCAGGAACACCTGGAGGAAGTACCAAAAGGACAACCCGGGCGTCGTGGATGACATGACCGAGCCTCTGAACGAGACCGTTGAGGGGGGTGAGGATGAGCTTCCACCGGAGCCCACTGAGAAGGAGTTGACCGAGACCCAGCAGATGCTCGTCAACAGGTTCCAGAGGAGGTTCAACGAGTCCGTGAAGGAGATGTTCCAGTTCTACAACGAGGTGGAGGACGACCTGGACCCCGACGACGCCATGAAGGCGTACAACGCTCTGTACCACGCCGAGCAGAAGCTGCTACGCATACAGGAGAGGATCGCCGCGGGCGACATCGAGGGCGCCATAGACGACTGTGAGAACGCGACCGACACGTTGAACGAAGAGTATGATGGCATGGATGACCCTCAGTCCGCGCAGCTGTTCAAGACGGCGACCAAGCTTCAGGCGAAGATAGAGAAGATGGTGGAGAAGAAGGAGCGGAAGGCAGCCCAGGGAGAGGACACCGACGGCGATGATGACCTGATAAACCAGCTGAAGGGCAACATCGACAAAGCCAAGAACGATCACAAAGAGAATAAGGGCAAAGGAAACGACAACGGCAACGGTAACGGCAACGACAAGGAGAAGAAGCCGAAGAAGCCCAAGAAGGATAAAGACGAGTAGTTTCTTCTGTCTTTCTATCCATACATGATTGCAGAGATTATATCTTAGACCCCATGTAGCCTTTCTATTTATTCGGTCTCGCGGCTCTTCCTATGGTAGGCGGCGATGGCCGTGGCCACTGTTCCCACAGACGCCATGCCGAGCCCGAAGTACCTGTAGGGGTAGTATGTGTATCTCTGGGGCGGCGTGTGCCTGTAGTAGATGAACGACGCGGTCACCTCCACAGGCTTGTCTGCGTTTACCCACCCCTTTATCTCGAGGTGATATGAGTCTGCCTCCTCTAACTCAAAGATCACCGTGCTCAGCGACTCGTTCACGTATGCTATTTGGGAGTCGGGGTGGTCTAGGTTGACTATTGTGGCGTTGATCTCGCCCTCAACCGGGTTGGTGAGTATCAGAGTGGGGCTGAAGCCGTCCACCGTTAAGCGCTCCGTCATGAAAGTGAACTCCTGCACCGAGCCGTCGACGGACGCCTTCGTTGTCGCTGTCTGGTTGTAGAGCATGACAAGCTCATAGGGCTGGCTGAACTCCACCGTCTCAGGGATCAACGACAGCCCGGCGCCGAGCACGATGACGACCACTGTGACTGGCAGGTAGTTCCTCTTCATGAAGCCGCCAATAGCCCATCGTTTCCCGTTTATATAAGAAGTCTGCAGGGCTCAGATGGAGGCGTTGGAAGGCTTGTCCTGGGCGAATAAGAATAATAGGGTAGTCATCAATTCTTGTACATGGAAGGAAACGGGCTCCTCAGGGAAATCATGGACCTCCCCGTCTACGACACCCACGAACACTACAACTTCGGGGAATCAAGGGAGATAGATCTTCCAAGGTTCGTTGCGCTCTCGTATCTTGGGACGGATCTTCAGGCAGCGGGAATGGACCTCGACGCCTTCGACAAGATAACGGGCACCCGTGAGAGATGGCAGGCCTTGTCGCCTCATCTGCGGAGGGTCCGGAACACGTCTTATCATCACTTCGTCCAGAGGAGCCTCGAGTCTCTGCTCGGCTTGGAGGGACACCTGACCGACGACAACTGGGAGAGATACGACCGCCAGTTGAAGAGCCTTGTATCGAAAGCCGGATGGGCAGACAAGTGTCTTGACAGGGCGCTTGTTAAGCACATCCTCAACGATCCGTACTGGGACTCGTTCGATGTAGAGACCCCTGTGGGCAGGGCTAGCCCCGTCCTCCGGGTGAACGCCTTGGTGTTGGGAGCTGGGACTGGGGCGACGGACCACAACGACCTGAGCGGGTACAACAAGGCCAAGGAGATGGGTCTGCCCCTCGATGGGCTCGACGACTACGAGGGCTTCGTCTCCAGCGAATTGGAGAGGTTCATGCGTGCCGGCTCGAGGACGGCCAAGTCCGCCATAGCCTACGACAGGACCATAAAGTTCGACCATGTCCCCCGGAGCCTCGCGGAGAAGGCCTACGAGAAAGGGACCCGGGCCTCCTATTCAGAGAGGAAGAACCTAGAGGATCATCTGTTCCATTACATCCTTCGGGAGTGCGGCGAGAAGGATTTCCCAATTCAGGTACACACGGGCATACTCGCGGGAGTGGGGGCCATCCCCACGGACGCCCACCCGAACATGCTCGACGATGTGGTGAAGCAGTACCCAGACACGCGCTTCGACCTTTTCCACGGGGGCTATCCCTACATGTCCGAGTTGACGATAATGGCGAAGGTGTACCACAACGTGTACCTCGACCTGTGCTGGCTCCCCCTCATATCGAGGACCGCCTGCGAGAGATGTCTCAACGAGTGGCTGGACACGTTCTCGCACAGGAAGATATTCTGGGGCGGAGACGTTGTGACCCCCGAGCACACCGTCGGGGCCGTTACGGTGGCGAAAGAGGCGGTGTGCTCGGTGCTCGAGGACAGGATCGAGAGAAGGATTCTCGACAGGGCGGACGCCTTGGACGTAGCCAGGTCGATCTTCTACGAAAACGCCTGTGATTTCTTCGGGAAGCCCTAATATAGCGCGTGTCTGCTACGCAAACTGTGCATAGTACTACCTCGAGTCGCTGCTGAACATAGATTACAGGATTCGATGCCCAGATGGCACTCTAAGCCGCTAGCTGTACTACCAACGTTCGAGGTCTGGGTCGATCATCGCGAGGCAGTTCTCGAGGGGATGTAGTTCACTCTGACGCACAGCACTGCCATTGTTGGAAATGCTTCGAGCCGGCTACGATGCTTTCACATAAATGGAGCCGGGCGTTAGATTATTTCTCCACTCACATTTATCATAAATACATATTTTTTATGCTTTATCTTGTGTTTATTTTTTAATCGAATAATTTAGACAAATCGTAATGTGAATAACGTCAATTGATGCCGGATTTACTTCATCACTCATATACGCGCATTCCTCATCTCGTCTACCGGGCTCATAATTTTAGCGACCAATGTATTCGCTTATCTCTTACCACTTTTTTAGAGCCATAGTTGCACAGGAGTTTTTAAAAACATGTAATTACCGTTTGCTCTTGAGAGTATTATTATGAAAAATCTATCTGAGGAAGATCTTGTTGACTTCATTTACGGAGCAAGCATATACGGCACAGGCGGCGGCGGCTCTGTCGAGAGCGCTATGAACCTCCTTCAAGATGCGATGGAGAGGGGGATCAAATTCAATCTTGTTGATCCCTCAGAGATCCCAGATGACGCTATAATTGCTTGCCCCTACGGTGTCGGGGGAGGGGTGCGCGAAGAGATAAGAAAACGCTTCGCATCTCTCCCTCGCCTACCACGGAATGACATCATTTTAATCGCTGTTAAGGAGTTTGAGAGGTATCTAGGTAAACGTGTTTACGGTTTTGTGCCTGGGGAACTTGGGGCTGGTAACTCCTTTCTTGCGATGTACTTGGCTGCATTAACTGGTAGGTACACAGTAGACGGTGATGCAGTGGGGAGATCCGTTCCTGAGGTCGCCCATTCGACTTTTACCATCTGCGATGTCCCAATAACGCCATTTGTGATCACCACTCCCTTTGGTGACTCTATGCTGATTACTAGAGTGCTCAACGATCAAAGAGCTGAAGACATTGACCGTTTTATGGCCATCGCGTCTGGTGGAGGCGTTACAGTCATAGACCATCCAGTCGATGGGAAGAAGCTGAGGACATCCATCATCCTCAACACAGTCACAAAAAGCATAGAGGTAGGGAGGAGCGTAAGAGAGGCCCGCGATAACGGGTCAGATCTTGTTGAGGCGCTATTGGGATCAACGGGAGGACACATTCTGTTCCGCGGTAAAATAGGTGAGGTGAATAGAGAAAACAGGGACGGCTTCATATGGGGTTCAACAGAACTCAAGGGATTTGATGCCTTCAGTGATAGAAACTACAGGGTGTGGTTCAAGAACGAGAACCTGATGACATGGATAGATGGAGACCCCCATGTCACGTGTCCTGACCTTATAAGTATAGTTGACGCAGAGACCTGCCAAGCATTATCTAACTGGGGAGATGACCTCAAGAAGTGCAGAGATGTCGTGGTTGTGGGTATCAGGGCCCCCGCAATGTGGAGAACTGTACGTGGTCTTGAGCTACTTAATCCCAAGTACTTTGGCTATGATGTGGAGTATAGACCCATTGAAACCATCATTTAACTAATGAGAAAATTATAGATCCTCTTTCTAACTACTCATTGAAGATCTAAATGATTGGCCACTGATTCTATTTAAAAGCTTGAAAAAAATCTCTTTGGTTAAGGAGATAAATATTACTACGTTCATATAATTATTATAAAAAACGTTAAATAAAATTCGATACGTATCTATAGCAAAATGAAGAAGTTAAAATTAAGACGAGCTATAACTCAGACACAGTTGATAATGATAGCGGCAGTAATAATTATCGCCGCCGTCGGTATCTATTACGTTACACGGCCAAGCCAGCCTACAGAGCCTTCTCCGAGCCCATCTCCGGAGCCCTCACCGAGTCCAGAGGAAGAAGTAATTTTAAACTATCCAAGAGGCGGCATAGTTATAACACTTGACCCACATGAAAGCTATTCGGTTCCTACCCAAGAAGTCTTAGTTCCTGTTTATGAGACGCTTTTAAGGTACGACCCTGAGAACCCCGAAGGACTCATTCCATGTCTGGCTGAGTCTTGGGAGCTTTCAGAAAATGGTTACAGTTATATTTTCCACTTGAGACACGGCGTTGTATTCTCTGACGGGACACCTTTCAACGCCTCCGCCGTCCTATACTCATATGACCGGTTAAAATCCATGAGCTACGGACCAGCATGGATTCTAGACCCTATAGACATGGAAGCGAGTTCCATCATCGACCCGTACACGGTGAACATCACATTACAATACCCATACGCACCATTCATCTATTGCGTCGCCTCCCAGTGGGGCTGCTTAATAGTTAACCCAGTCTTATGCGAGGAGCACGCTACCGCAGAAGACCCATGGGCTCACGAATACTTGAAGGAAAACATGGTAGGCACCGGCCCCTACATGCTTGATGAATGGGTTCGTGAAGACCATGTCACCTTGGTCAAGAACCCGAGCTATTGGGGTGGATGGGAGGGCCCACATGTAGACAAGGTCTTCATGCCTCTAATATCGGAGTCTGTTACAAGACGGCTACGACTCGAGGAAGGAACTCTCGACATAGGTCTACTGGGACTTGACGACGCTCTTGCGGTAGAAGGAGAAGAGGGCATTAAAGTTGAAACCGTTTCAGGCCTAACAAACTACATGATATTCATGAACGCTCAAAAGCCTCCGCTTGACAACAAGTTGATCAGATACGCGCTTTCGTATATGTACGACTACGCTGGAACGATAGAAACTATTAGACGTGGAAAGGGAACACAGGCAAGGGGACCGATCCCTCAGTCTCTCTGGGGGTGGGATCCTGACTGTCCTCAGTTTACGATGAATCTGACAAAGGCTGCAGAACTCATCGAAGAAGCCGGCTACAAACCAGAGGACATCGAGCTAGAGTACTGGTTCCAAGGAGAAGAGTCACGAAGGGTCGCTGAGGTGCTGCAGGCAAACGCTGCGGAAATCGGCGTAAAAATAAATCTGCATAGCACAACTTGGGCCACGTTGACAGAAGCCGCACGCCCAGGCTCAGGTAACGCAACTGACGCCCACCACCTAATTGGCCTCTACTGGTGGCCTGACTATGCTGACCCGATAGGCTTCCTTGACGTTATGTATAAAAGTTATACCGATTCCACATCCTCCACAAACATCGAAGATTATCCTTACTTCAACTGGGGGTACTACAGTAACCCCGAGCTTAACAGCATACTCAGCGAAGTCGTGAGAGAGACGGACCACGAAAAGGCGGTTGAGCTCATCCATCAGGCTCAGAACATAATAGTTGAAGATGCTCCAGCGATCTTCGTGTTCGACTCATTAAACACTTTGACCTACAGGGATTGGGTAAAGGGATACTACTTTAACCCCTTATACACGGGCACAACAGACTTTTACAACATATATATAGAAGGCCGCTGAAACTCATATCTTTCTTTTTTTTCTATATGGAAAAACATAAACAAGAAAGATGCGTGTTACACTCACCGTGAATTGAGATATGAAATTATGGCAATACGTTCTGCGGCGTATAGTACTGATGGTGCCCTTACTTTTAGGGATCACTTTGATCACCTTCTCTATCTCTCATCTCGTTCCCGGCGACCCAGCTCGGCTCGCTGCTGGTCTACACGCTCCAGAGTCGGCAGTTGAGACTCTTAGGCAGGAGCTTGGGCTGGACAAACCCGTCTACATTCAATATATTTTATACATGAATAATCTGCTACACGGCGACTTCGGGACCTCTATAATGACCCGAAGACCGGTGCTTGAGGATATTTTAGTGAGGTGGCCTGGAACTATTGAACTTACTACCGTCGCAATGATCATTATCATCGCAACGGGAATCCCGTTGGGAATCTTGTCTGCGACGAAAAAGGATTCGATACTCGATCACACCTCCAGAATATTCTCCCTTCTAGGTGTCTCTATACCTTCCTTCTGGCTCATCCTCATCATGTTACTCATATTTTGTAAAAATTTGGGTATCTTCCCGGTAGGTTACAGAATCAACCCGTTAATCGACCTCCAGAGAATCACTGGATTCAATATTCTAGACAGCCTGTTAACACTCAATTTACCTGCCCTTAGGAGCAGTATATGGCATATACTTCTCCCCGCATTCATATTAGGATTCCAGGGACAGGCAACTATTCAGAGGCTGCTCAGATCAAACATGCTCGACTCCTTGACAATGGATTACGTTAAGATGGCTAAGGCTAAAGGATTGTCTGAGAGAGTCGTCGTTTACAAACATGTGCTGAGGAACTCGTTGATCCCGGTTGTGACTATGTTAGCATTAATGTATGGGGGGATGCTCGGCGGCACATTCATAATAGAGTCCCTCTTCAGTTGGCAGGGGCTAGGTAGATACGGCTCAAGGGCGATCCTTGAGTTAGACTTCCCGGCGATCATGGGAGTAACCATAATATTTACATTAATATTTGCATTCGCCAATCTCATCACCGATATACTATACGCATACCTAGACCCAAGAATACGATATTAGAAGTGGAAAAGCGATGAACTCTGACTTAGCAACTTGGTTGGGAAGTATTTATGAGAGACACAGACCATTCCTCCAGGAACTCAGACACGTTTTACACCTAATAAGAAGAAGCCCCCTCAGCTTACTTGGGAGCAGCCTTTTTCTAATATTCATATTAATAGCAATACTTGCACCATACATCGCACCCCACGATCCATTCAAGATAAATTTGATTGAAGCGTTTGAACCACCAAATAAAGATCACCTATTCGGAACAGATGAAATGGGGAGGGATATCCTAAGCCGAGTTGTATGGGGCTGCAGGATCTCGCTCCGCGTCGGAGTCACTGTCGTTGCTGTCTCTCTAAGTATAGGCACGTTGCTAGGAGGATTAGCCGGCTACATCGGCGGTAAAGTGGATGAGATAATCATGCGGTTCACAGATCTAGTCCTAGCCTTTCCATCCCTGATCCTTGCATTGGCGCTTGCAGCAGCACTAGGACCCGGGTTAGATAACGCGATGTTTGCGATAAGTGTAACATGGTGGCCCTGGTATGCGCGTCTAGTCAGGGGGCAGGTTCTCTCAATCCGTGAAACCGGCTTCGTCGAGGCAGCCAGATGCGTTGGGGCAAGCGATTTTAGGATATTATTCAGACACATCCTCCCTAATTCCTTTGGACCAGTCATCGTGAACGCGTCAATGGATTTTGGCTGGGCGATACTAATGACCGCATCCCTAGGCTTCCTCGGCATAGGCGCCCAACCTCCTCAGCCCGAGTGGGGCGCCATGATCAACGCCGGGCGCCTATTTTTTATGGAGAAGCCTTGGTTATCCACGTTCCCGGGTCTTGCGATACTAATAGTCGTCCTAGCCTCAAATCTGATCGGCGATGGGCTAGGGGAGATACTCAATCCAAGATTAAGACGAAGATGATGCCATGTCTGAAATTTTAATCAATGTTAAAGATCTAAACGTGAACTTCTACACCTACGCCGGCGTAGTGAAGGCATTAGACGGCGTCAACTTCGAGGTCCATAAGGGTGAAGCTTTCGGACTGGTAGGCGAAACCGGATGTGGTAAATCGGTGACGGTAGCATCCATTCTCCGGCTTGTTGATCAACCAGGCAAGATCATAGGGGGGCAGATTTTCTTTGATGGTGAAGACCTCCTTGAAAAGTCAGAGAATGATATGAGGCATATTCGAGGAAGCGAAATCGCGATAGTTTTCCAAGACCCCAATACCTACCTTAACCCGGTGTTGAGGATAGGTGACCAGATAGCCGAAACGATACTCGAGCACCAGGATCTCTCCGAGGAGGCATCGGTGGAAGATGAGAATGAGACCCAATTACCCTTTTTGAGGGGGTCAAAGAATAAGTTAAATGAAGCATTGCTGAAAAGGACGACGAGGGCTCTGGAAATGGTGAAGATGCCAAATCCAGAGATAGTCGTCAACCAATATCCATACGAACTCAGCGGAGGGATGCGTCAAAGAGTCATGATCGCTATGGCAGTGAGCTGCAACCCAAGGCTGCTGATCCTAGATGAGGCAACAACCTTTCTCGATGTCACGATACAGAGACAGATACTCGATCTTGTGAAAGACCTCAAGGTTCGCCTGAGGTGTACACTCATGATAATCACACATGAGATGGGGATAATTGCTGAGATGTGTGATAGAGTAGCCGTTATGTACGCCGGAACCGTCGCGGAGTGCGCTGAGACAAAGAGAATCTTCAGCAGGCCCCTTCACCCATACACTAGGGGGTTAATGAACGCCATTCCCCAACCCGCGGAAGAGGTGAAACCACTTGAGCCGATATTGGGCTCCGTTCCCAACCTCATAAATCCTCCATCAGGATGCAGGTTTCACCCAAGGTGTCAGGAATGCATGGATATTTGCTGCAAGATGAAACCTGAACTAATTGAGGTAGAGGAGGGCCATCAGGTAGCTTGCCACCTATACTCTAAGGGAGATGGAAACCTTTGAGCAGCGAGAGAGAAATGGTCTTACGGGTAGTAGATTTAAAGAAGTATTTCTCTCTAGGTGGGGGATTCTTCGGCCATGAATCGGGCTACGTTAAGGCTATCGACGGAGTGGATCTTCAAATCAGGGAGGGACAGACGGTTGCACTCGTTGGCGAATCAGGATGCGGTAAGACGACTCTTGGTAGAACAATTCTAAGGTTGATAGACCCCACAAGTGGAGAGATATATTTCAAAGAAACGGATCTGCTTAAGCTCAGCAAGAAGGAGATGCGGAGAATGCGGATGAATATGCAGCTAGTTCAACAAGACCCTCAATCTGCCCTAGATCCGCGAATGACGGTCAGAGAAAGCGTAGGTGAACCGCTCGAAGTTCATGGTATAGCTAAGGGAAGAAAACTGCGGGAGAGCGTCCTCTCTCTCCTCCAAAAGGTTGGTTTAGAGGAGGAGCATTTGAACAGATTCCCACAAGAATTCAGTGGAGGGCAAAGACAGCGAATATGTATCGCGAGGGCGTTGGCCCTCGACCCTAAGTTTATCGTGCTCGATGAGCCCACTTCTTCACTCGATGTCTCGGTTCAGGCACAGATACTTAACCTAATAAAAGGCATCCAGAAAGATCTTGGGTTAACCTACCTCTTCATATCTCATAACCTGAGTGTCGTTCGATATATCAGCGAAGAAGTATACGTTATGTATCTCGGTAAAATAGTTGAGAAGACAGACACTCTGAATCTATTCAGAAAGCAGCTTCACCCTTACACAAAGATCCTTTTCTCAGCGATCCCTATTCCAAACCCCAACTTGATAACGGAGAAACTTGATGTAAAAGGGGAAATCCCGAGTGCTATTGATCCTCCTAAGGGCTGTAGTTTTCACCCCAGGTGTCCAGAGGCCAAGGAAATATGCCACAAGCTTAGACCCGAGTTAGTGGAGGTGGATAAGGGTCAATTTGTGGCTTGCCACCTTTATGATGCGAATCAATAGGATTGTTTAATTAAAAAAATGAACCCGTCTAGAATACTCTCTTTTTATCTGATGGCTTTGGGTAGGAGACTTTACTTTGACTCAATTTGAGGCGCACGAGGTCCGCGGTCAAGTTAACAGCCGCCGAGAGAGGCTCCACTACGGGCACGCCGTATCTATCCATCTCCTTGACTAACTTCTCTGCGTAGCGTCTCATACCTGTGCATCCAAAGACGATTACGTGTGCGCCATCCTTCTCAACGGCGTTCACTGCGCCCTCTAAAATCTTCTTAAAGACGGCTTCTGGGTCCCCAGAAAGCTCAGACACTGAAATGTTTATGTATCTGATTGAGACGAGCTTGTCGAGAAGACCAGCCGTCAGTACTACCCTACGAAGGTAGGGTAAATGCGGCGGACCGGTATCGATGATGGAAAACGTGTCCCCAAGGATAGATGCCACATGGACGGCAGCCAACCCGGCTCCAACCACGGGTATATCCAACATCTCCCTCAGTCCTTCCATACCGGGGTTCATCGCACAGTTGAGCACAATCGCATCAAAGCCCTCCTCTTGGGCCTTCATGCTCTTCTCGACCAGATCCATGACGCCAACGTACTCGTCGTAACAATACTCAATTGTGGCTGAGCCCCGATCAAGCCCCCTGTAAGTCAAATCCACATCAGGCGCAGTGGGGATAGGTTGGGTTTGCCTCTCCTTCCTTGGTCGTTGTTTCCGCTCCAAACACGGTGAGAGGATTAGGATCTTTATGGGCGTCATTTCTCCATTATCTCTTCTATCGGCCTGTACTTGATGTAGAAGCCGAAGTGTTTAGGATTATAGATGCTGAGACCCCTCTCAGTCCTCCAGAAGTCGGAGGACTTCCTGGCGCAGACGGCTACCTCTCTACCCGGGATCCACCACTCTCGCCTGAAGTTCGATAGACCGAGTCCAGTCTTCTTATCGATGACGGTGAAGGGATCCGGGCAGGTGACGTATGGTTCCTCATTAACCCAGCTTATCTGGTTCTCGTTCTGGTACCAAATCTTTAGGGTCTTACCCTCATATTCGTCTGTCCCTTCGATCCACACGTGACCGTATACGAAGGCATTCTTTGCTTCAGTCGTAAAATACGCTACTTTTCCTTCAAAGATCTTGTATCCATCCGTGGCCTTGATCAGAGCCTCTATTGGGTCATCCCCCTTCTTTTTAGCCTCCAACATCGCCTTACCTGTCTTGATACAGAAACTAACGCTCTTGTGCTCTGACCCCTTCTTCAGCGTCTCTCCACTTATCATCATCGCACTCGCACATCCGCCTCCAGACATAACAGCCATGGTCCTGACGACGTCCTCCCACCTCTGGTAACTCAGTATCTCGTAGCCTACGATTAAATCTCCCCAGGCGGTGCCGATGGTGTAAGGCGCTATCGGAGCGTCGATGACGTTGAGAGTCGATAATGAGAGCGTTGGAACTGCCCTGCAGCCTGACCAGTCGGCATCCACAGTTGGAAGCCCCATCTTCGAATCTCTGTAGATCATGCCAGCTAAGTGGGGACCGATCTCGTCAGGCACAGATACGGTAGGCTTTTTCCCGGTTATTTCGAAAAGTTTCTTGATGTGTTTCTGAGAAGGGCCCTCAGGTATGTTTGACCAACTGTTTAGAGGATAGACCAGGTCTATCTGTTTAAACCAGCCATTAGACGGAAAGTAATTACGTGCATAGCGTTCTGCATGTTCGCGGCGTATTCCTCCTCCAACGCCAGTATTACAGAGAACAACGTCATCATCCTTCAAGTCTGTAGGGCTTACGAGAGTCGGCTTGTATCCTTCCTCGAAGAAGGAGTCGGCGCTCTCACTGAACCGCTCGTAAGTTGGACAAGCCCCCCCACCCCCTGTTGCGAGGGCGGAGGCCCCGAAAACCATCTGCCATAAATCTTCTTTTTTTAAAACCTTTTTTACCATTCAGAAACCTTCGTTAGCCATAGGGAATAGATGAATTTTCCTTTTATATTTTGGGAAGATGATGCCTGCGTACGCAGAATAGGTTTAACTTGATGTGAGGATTTTTATCTGCATTTATCATTTCCCTGACAACCAAATCTTACACAAGCTAGTTTAGGTAGCGGAATAGGAAAACTTGACTCAAACCGTTTTAGATTAGAGACTAGGAGGAGGTGCCCTGTTCACAGGTCTCTACATTGTACTAGTTTGAGCTACACTCTTTCTCTTCGGGGTAGGAGCTCCGCCGAGATATGCCGCTTACATCCACGAAAGCAGCCATGTTAGATTTTTTAGCAGCTCGGACAATGTATCTAGAATAACGGTTTAGCATGGAGCCGGGCGAGGGATTCGAACCCCCGTGGAGCCGCTCTGCAGGCGGCCGCCTAACCGCTCAGCCAACCCGGCAGCATTGAGTACTCGAACAGGGTCATTTTAACCTTTGTGATTGGTGGGACCGCCCGGATTCGAACCGGGGATCACGCGGACCCAAACCGCGTATCTTAACCAAGCTTGACCACGGTCCCAGCGGAAACCGTATCGAACGAGGGGCTTTTAAAGAGATCGGCTGCCCAGCCACACGATCTAACTTCCTTCGGCTATGTCTCGGTGACCCAGCACAGGGTGTCGCCCTCGTTGACGCCGTAGTGGGTCCTGAGGAAGCTCACCACCCTCGTGGGTGGAGGCTGAGGCGATGGCCAGGTATCCTTGTATTTTTCTCCGGGCTCGACGTTTATGTCCGCTGCTTGGAAGGACATGGCTGTCCTGTTCTTGGGCTCGGTGCTGGAAAAACTTGGGTTAATACGTGTAGTTACTGATGAAGGGCTCCCGCCAATCCTTGAACCAGCCCACTATCTCGGCGCCATTCTCCGTTATGAACACGGTGTCCCTGCCCATGAGCAGCTCGCCGCCCGGCGCCTTGACAACGGGGCACAGCACCACGACCATGCCCGGCTGGAGTACGGTCTCGTCGGCCCCGGAGATGTACGGCGGCTCGTGGTCGGTTACCCCCACGCCCGCGCCGATGACCATGTTGGGCACCAGCTGGATGCCTTTCTCGTCCGCGGCCTGCTTCACCGCCGTGTAGACGTCCCTGCACGTGGCACCGGGCTTCATGTGGCTCAGCGCTACCTCCCGCAGCGCCACGAGGCCCTGGTAGGCCGCGGTCTGCTCTTGGGTGGGCTCCCCCATGGTGAGCATCCTCGCTCCCTTGCACCAGTAGCCGTCCAGGGTGGCGTTGAGCTCCATCCTCATGTACTCCCTGTGCTGGGGAATCCTGTCGTACCCGGTGCCGTACATGGGGGCGCCTGGCCAGAATTTCCCTGTGTTTGGGCCGCTTGTGACCTGGGCTATGGCGTGGTGGCCAACCTCGTCGAGGCCCCTCTCTATGGCGTGTATCCGGACGCCCTCGGTGTTGCTCATCTCGGTGGCCGCCTGCTTGACCAAGACATGGTGGGCCTGGCCCGCCAGGGCGTGGTCGGTCATCTCCGTCACCCTCTCGAGGAGCGCCAGCTCCTTCGGGGTCTTCCTCACCCTCAGCCCCCGTAGCCAGCCGTCGCACGACGTCAGAGTAAAGTCCTCTAGCGCCGCCTCGAGCCTCCTGTATAGGTTCAGGGGCGTCCTCTCTGCGTCCACACCTATCTTACCGGTCTTCCTCACCGTGTTCCTCGCCAGGTTGGCGACGGCCTCGGCGACGCCGGTGGGGCTTCCCGGTTTCTCGGTGTAGGTTCTGGTCTTGCTCACCCAGGCCACGTGGAGGAAGCTGCTCTCCCATTCGGGGGGCACGATGCATATGGGCTCCTCTCCCTTGGCCCAGAATACGGTCATGTACCTGTCCGGGAACGTCGGGGGGTAGTGGAGGGGGGCGCCTGACATGTACTGGACGTTGTCTGCGCCGAACACGACCACGGCGTCGTACTGGCTCTCCTTGAGGCTCTCCGCGATCTTGGTCTTAATCTCTTCTCTCAAATCGTTTCCTCCTAGTGGGTGGCCCTGAAGCCTGTGACGGCGTACAGCTCGTCCCAGCTCCGGTACCAGCTCAGCTTCCTGTTCCCCTCCTCGGTTATCACGTAGACGTCCTTCTTGTGGATGAGCTCCTGCCTCGGCCCGTAGGTCTGTATGTCGAGGGCGATGACCATGCCCGGCTTGAGCTCGGTGCTGCTGCTCAGGTTCAGGTACGGCGGCTCGTGGTGGCTGGCACCCACGCCGTGGCCGATACCCGCCTCCTTCCAGAAGCCAATGGCCTGCCTCTCGGCGGCCCTGGCGACGTGGGCGTAGACCTCGTTGGCCGCGACGCCGGGCTTGAGCATCTCGTGGGCCGCGGCCTTGAGCCTCAGGTTCTCCCTGTAGGCTTCCTCCTGCTCCGCCGTGGGCACGCCGATGACGCCCATCCTGCCCAGGTTGGTCCAGTAGCCCATGTAGTGGGCGCTGACATCCATTCTGAACAGCTCCCCTGTCTTCACCCAGCCCCTTTGAGGCGTGTAGTGCATCTGGCCGTCGGTGCCGAAGGCCGTGTTCAGCAGCCCGACGCCACTGGCCCCGTTCTCGAAGACGTGTACCCTTATCCTCTCGGTGAACTCGGCTATGGTATACCCCGGTTTCTCCGTGGCCCCCTCCAAGTGCATCAGGGCGTAGACCATGCCCCTGTCTGCCTGTTTGCACGCCCTCTCGATCAACGCGACTTCCCCCGGCGTCTTGACGATCCTCATGTCGTTGAGCAGGGGGTCCGCGGGCCTCCACTCTGCGTTGGGGAACCCCGTGTCGAGCCTGTCCATGAGCGCCTTTGTTACCCGTGAGCCGTCTACGCCCAGCCTCTTATCGTTCAGCCCGAGGCTTACCAGAAGCTCCTCGAGGCTCTTAACCATTGCCTCCACGCCCACGGCCTCGTTCTCGTCGTAGGCGACGGTCTCCCCCTTCCAGCCCTGGTCCTTCAGCGCTTGGGACCAGTCGTACGGGCATACGACCGCCAGCGCCCCCTCCTTGGGGAGCACGGCAACCGCCCTGCGGTTCGGGTGGTGCTCCGCGAAGGGCAGCACGGTGCGCGTAAGGTAGTTGAAGTTGTCCACGCCGAACGCTATGACCGCGTCAAACTCGCTGTCCCCTAACCCGGTCTTGACCTTTTGTTCAAGTTGATCCATCATGGGATACTCCAAATGGCGTTTAGAATCCTCTTATCGACTAAAAAAGGTGACTTATATCCAATATAAGCGGTTTTCGATTCCATAGACGCCTCATTTATAAGCGATCAGGGTTTCCTCCCCCGAAAAGGTGGTCCGGGCTAGGGAAAGGCGTCGTAGAACTTCTGTATCTCTATGACGTAGCCTTCGGGGTCCCTCAGCAGGAATATGCGGAGGTTCAGCTCCTCGTCGTCGTGGGGCTCGTTAATGGTCTCCACCCCGCGTTCCCTGAGGTGCGTGTACCAGGCGTCGGGGTCCTCGACGACGACCGTTAACATAACGGGTTTGTCGTCGCTGGGCTTATGGTATCCCACGCTGCCGTCGACGCATCCCACGTAGGAGGAGTCATTGATCCTGTATATCTTCGCCCATCTCTGGTCCTGGACCAGCTGGAACCCCATGACTTTCTCGTAGAACCCAGCCGCCTTGGCGAGGTCCTCGTAGTAGAAGAACGTGATGGCTCCTTCAGCGCCTGGGGTTTGCATAGCTTATGTTATTTTAATTGGGTTAAAGCGGTTTCCCTCCGCCTCCATGCAAATGAACGGGTCTCCGCCCATGGACACGTACTATAAGAATAGGCTACAACCATCGTCAAATGATTGTGTTTATCTTAAAATATGCCTGAGAAACCTCATTTTTCCCGTTGTTAACCCGGTTTATTTATCGTAAAGATTTAATAACTCTGCCATCTCAAACCACATGGAGATTTTCGATGATAAGCTACGTTAAGATCTATGGTCCACCACTGTTTGAAGCGTTGAAGGCTCTGGAGAAGGTAGCCATTGACATGCCGGAGGTCTGCATCATGGACACCTACATACAGACTGCTGTAGGGATCCCCGTCCCGGGAGCTGGCGGAAGCTATGAGGCGTCAGACATATCGTTCAGTGAACCTAAGGGAGTGATGGAGATGCTCGGAGTTGACGACATTCCAGAGGAGCGGTGCAACACCATCATCAGCAAGTCGGGTGAGAGCCTCGGAGAGTACGACTTTTTCTTCGAGTGGTTCACCAAGCCTAACATGTCTCAGATTGAGGACCTTATCAAGAGGATCGATGAGGCGCTTGCCCCCATCGGGGTCAAGTACACGCTGACCACCAAGTAGCACTCCCAACATTTTTTCTAGAGAGGGTAGCCTAGCATCTTTTATGCTTCTGCGGTAGTTTCTCGCATGTGACGTTGTTGCAGACGTAGGCGGTGCCTCGGCCTTCTATGGGCGTCATCTCCTCGGCGTCAATCTGTATAAGGAGCTTCAGGGTTACTCTCCCGTGTACCTGTTGTGGAACGCGTACTTCTCTAAGGGTAGGCGCTCGGGCCTCTCCTTCTCGATCCGTGCCTGTTCCTCACTAAGGTAGGGGTGGATGCTGTCAGCCTTTTTGCCGACGTTGACGAGGGTGATGACCTGGTAGTCGTCGGGTATCCCCAGTATCTCCCTGACCTTCTTTGGGCTGAACCCCGCTATGGGGTGGGCGACGAGCCCAAGCTCGGTGGCCCTGAGTATGAGGGTAGCGGTCGCCATGCCCACGTCGAACAGGTTGTACACCCTGTCTCCTATCCTGCAGTCGTCCTCGGGCCTGCTGAAGACGGCGATGATCATGGACGCTAACTCCGCCCATTTGTTGCCTTTGCTGAGGGCGCCCCACATCTTCTCCAGCATGTCCCTGTCGTAGACGAAGACGAACCTCCATGGCTGGTTGTTGAAGCAGCTCGCCGAGAGCCCGGCGTGGGTGGCCAGGTCATCGACGAGCTCCTTGGTTATCTTGACGGGTTCGAGGCTCCTGTAGGCGCGTCTCGCGTGGATGCCGTCGGTTATGTTCAACTTTTATCCGTGTCCTGGAGCTTCACAAGCTTCTCCATGACGGCGTCGACGTGGCCCGCGACCTTCACCTTGGGCCAGACGCATGCTATCTTTCCGTCGGGGTCTATCAGATACGTGCTACGGACCACTCCCATGTACTCCCTGCCGTACATCTTCTTCTTCTGCCAGACGCCATTGCCCGTGAGTATCTCCTTCTCGGTGTCGCTGAGCAGCGTCAAGCTTAGGTCGTTTTTCTCCTTGAACCTGGTGTGGCTCTTGGGGCTGTCTGGGCTGACGCCTAGGATGATCGCGCCCTTGGCCTTGAACTCGTCCTCGGCCGCCGTGAACTCCAGGGCCTCCATGGTGCATCCCTTGGTGCCGTCCTTGGGGTAGAAGTAGAGCACCAACCATTTTCCTCTCTGGTCCTTGAGGCAGACCTGGCCCTTCTCGGCGTCGGGTAGGCAGAACCCTGGGGCCTTGTCCCCTATCTTTAACTCCATGATTCTCACCAGAAACTGGTTCTGGTAGACGTGTGGCTTTATTTAAACCTCAGTGGCTGTGGCCGGGGGGCTGAGGTTGTAGACGGCTCTCTGCACGACCTCGGAGAGTGCGGGGTGGATGTGCATGGAGTACGCTATGGGCCACACCGATCCGTCTCCCGCGTTCATGACATTTACTATCTCCTGTATGAGTATAGGCGCGTAGGGGCCCACTATGTGGGCTCCCAGCAGCCTGTAGCTCTCGTCCTCGACGACGACCTTCACGTACCCGTCTTCCTCGTCCATGGCTGCGCCCTTGGCGGTGTCGATGTAGTTGTACTCCCCCACCAGTACGTCGATGCCCCTCTCTGCGGCCTGGGCTTCTGTGAGGCCCACGGACGCCACCTGGGGCCAGGTGAAGACCGCGTAGGGCACCTTGTCGTAGTCCAGGGGCTGCATATGTCCCTCGTTGAAGTCGTACCACACCAGCTCGGCCTCCTTGTTGGCGACGTGCTTGTACATGGCCTTCCCAATGGCGTCGCCGAACGCGTATATCCCGGGCTTTGAGGTGTGGTAGCGCTCGTCCACCGCGATGTAGCCCCGTTGGTCCACCTCGACGCCGGTGTTCTCCAGGCTCAGGTTGTCCGCGTTGCTTATACGCCCCGTGGCCATGAACAGCTTCTCGGCCCTGTGTGTCTCGGCGCCGCCGCTACCGTCCTCCGCGGATACCTCCACCTCGTCGCCGACCATCCTTGCCTCGGTCGCCTCGACGCCGACCTCGACGCGCATCCTCTCCCTGAGGCTGGTGAGGAGTATCTCGGAGACCATGGGCTCCCCGTGCTTGAGTAGCCTGGGGCTCCTGCTGAGCACCGTGACCTCGGTGCCCATGGCGTTGAAGAAGTGGGCCATCTCGCACGCCACCAGGCCGCCGCCCACGATGATCATGCTGGCTGGTCTGCTGGTCATCTCCCAGACTGTTCTGCTGGTGATGTACGGCACCTCGTCGAGGCCCTCTATGGGCGGTATCCGGGGCCTGCTGCCCGTCACCAGGAATATGTCGGGGGCGGTTATGAGCGTGTCCCCGACCCTCATGGTGTAGTCGTCCACGAACACGCCTCTCCCCGGGTAGTATGTGAGGCCCTGGACCCTGGGTATGCTCTCCTCCATGGGCCTCCTGTCTTGTTCGACGAAATCCCTTGTCCGCCTCATTATCTCCCCGAAGTCTACACTTGTTATCTCCGCGTGTACGCCGAGGCGCTCCCCGTGCTTTACCTGGTTGACCAGGTCGGCGGGGTATATGACCATCTTGCTGGGGATGCAGCCCCTGTTGAGGCAGGTGCCGCCGAGCCTGTCCTCTTCGACGAGGGCCACCGTCATGCCGTGGTTGACGGCGGCGTCGGCTATCATCATGCCGCTTCCGCTGCCCACCACTATGGCGTCGTAGCTCTCCATACGTTGACGGGTGAACGGGGTTATAAAAACCGGGGGCTAGCCAAGCTGTACGGTGCCGTACCTGCGGTAGTAGTCCAGCCAGAGGGCCCGCATCTCCGGGGTCAGGCTGTCCTTGATCAAGCCGTAGATGGTCTCTATGTTCTGTATGCTGTGGACCTTGAGCTTCATCTCCTGCTCCAGGTACTCCACGGCGCTTATGTCCTCGACGTTGTCCTTGTCGCCGAGCCGCTCCTGCCTGTCCACGGCTATGACGAGGCCCACGACCTCGTGGTCTCCGAGCATCCTGAGCTTCTCTATGGTCTCCACCTTGGTGACGCCGGTGGTGATGGTGTCGTCGACGACGAGGAGGCGCTGGCCGGGCTGGAAGTACCCGGCGCCGACGAGGACCTGGTCGCTGGCCAGGTCGCCGTAGTCCTTGGCCTCCTTCCTGTCATACATGTAGCGTTTCCCCATGCCGTAGAGCTCGTTGAGGCCCTCGCAGGTGAGTGCGGCGAGGCTTATGCCCTTGTAGCTGGGCCCGAACACGTAGTCGAAGTCGGGTATCTCGCCGGTCTCGACGAGGAGCGCTATGTAGCTGGCGAACGCCCACTTGAGCTTGCCGAGGCTCTCGCCGTCGGTGAGGGCGCCCAGGTTGACGAAATAGGGGCTGGGGCGGCCGCTCTTGAGGGTGAACGGCCTATCGGGGCTCGGGGGGAACCTGAGGGCGCCGCCCTTGATGAGGACGTCTAGGAAGACGGATTCTATCTTGCCCTTGCTCACGAGGCCGCGGCGCTCCAGCCTGAAGCTCTCGCTCTGGATGCTGTCCCTTATGGTGCCGTAGTAGGTTATGCTGCCGCAGTAGGTGCAGTGGAGCTTGGTCTCCTCGAGCCGCGTCCCCTTCTCTACGCGGAACAGGGTGTTGGGGGCCCCATACCTGGCGTTGGTGGGGCACAGCGTGTTGGGGCAGTTGAACGTCCCCTCCAGGGTCCCGGGTATGCTGATGCTGCGTTTCTCCTTTACCTGCCAGTCGCTGATTATGTTGAGGGTGGCGTCTGGCGCCACGAAGGCTATTACGTCTATCTCGCTGCTGGTGAGGTAGGTTCCCTCTATCTTTATGAGGTCCTTGCTGCCCATGCTGCCGCTCACCACGTTCTGGGCGATGAGGGCCCTGGCGTCGGGGGGCAGCTTCAGCAGCCTGAGCACCTGGAACGCCCTGCCGGCGGGGATGTGGTCGATTACTATGCCGTTCTCTATCTTGCTTACCAGCAGCTGTTTGCTAGACATTGGTCACCCAGTTAATGGTCCATGGGGCGCTGAAAAACGTTGCTGATTAAAAAAAGGGGTTGGGTGTCTATGGGTCTGGGTGGACCTGTGAACAGTATTCTATGTCTACCAGCTTGTAGCAGATGCCCAGCTCGGTCGCGCGGTCCTCTACCGCCTGTTTGGCTTCGTTGTATTCCTCGTAGTACTCTTCCGTCTTGAAGTTGGTGTTGAATCCCGTGCACTCTGTGAACGGCCCGAGCATCTCCTCCACGTGGAAGCCCACGGGGTGCAGCTTTTCGTAGTCTATCCTGAGTACTATCGTGGTGACCCCGTCCTGGACGTGCTGGAGCCACTCTAGTAGTCCTCCGCGTAGGGCGTAGCAGGCGTAGTACGTGTCCTCGGCGGTGTAGCCGTAGACTACGAAGCCCTTGGTCTCGTTGAGATCCTTGTACGTGGATACTATGGCGTAGCCGACGTCGTCGTCTATTACCGCGCTATCGTACCAGAGCTCGTCGTCGAGGGCCATGACCGGGTCCATTCCCTCCCAGTAGGGTCCCTGGGTGGTCCTTGACCAGCATCCCGGGGCGTAGAACCCGTCGCCGTACTCCGAGAACACGAAGGCGTCGGTGAAGTCGTTGTAGTACTCTGCCGCCAGGTTGACCAGGGGTCCGCCCACCACGATGACGTTGCTGCTGCTTATGGCGTATGGGTAGATCTCCTCGCCTTCCCAGTCGTCGGGTGTGCTCCAGTCGTCCCTGAGGTGCAGTCTTCCTAGGTCGTCCTTGTAGTCGCCGTCCATGGGCCTCAGCACGTATGGGATGGCGGGTCCGTAGACCTCTGCCTCTATGTCTAGGCCGCTCAGCCATGTCTCGACGTTCTTCCAGTCGAGCCACGCGGCCGCGACCATGCCTGTGCCTATGCTGTCAGAGGCTAGGCTTGGCTCGCCGACGACGATCCACTCCCATCGGCCGACGCTCCAGTCTGCTCCTTGCGGGGGGATATCCACTAGTTCTGTGCTGTAGAGCACCTTGTATAGGTCGTAGCCGGGGAAGTCGTTGAAGAACGTCAGCTCGAATGTCTGGGGGTCGATAAGGTAGTCTTTCTCTTTGTCTGGTTCAGGGATACCTCTCTCGAGCAGCAGCGGCTCTAGTGTGCCGGTGGAGTCGTAGAGGATCACCTTCTCGTCGTCGTGGCAGTAATAGCCCCACTTGGGGTGCTGCACTAGTCTGTGGTCTTCGTCGAGGCAGTCTCTCAGATTGCCGTACTTGTCGTGCAGGTGTGATGTCAGCATTATGTGGTCTCCGTCGTAGGTGCCTTTCTGGGCCCAACGGAATGTTTCCTTGTGGGCCGCGTCTTTGAGGTCCCACGGGTTAAAGATCTCGTTGAGCTGGTAGGTGACTTCCTTGTCTATCCTGTATTCGAGCGCTTGGTTGCCTAGCATGTCGGGGTCAAGAGCGTTGTTGTAGTCGGTGAGTCCGTAGACTGAGACGCATCTGAACTGCTGTGTGCTGTTCTCCGGGTGGTCGTAGTCTAGGTCGTAGTCCCACTCGGCGAACACGTAGGGCACCTTCGGCTCCTCGAGCATGCCGTATGACCATTCGTCAGCAAAAAACTCGTTGCACTCTGCAGGGAATGTCTCATGCTCCTCGTGGCCTTTCATCCATCTCTTGTATACGATTACGAACTCGTCGCCTGGCACCCAGTAGTCAGGGTTTATTCGGGCCTCTCCGTCCCACTCGAAGTGTAGGCCTGGTACGAGTTTTACGTACTCTCCCTGAGCGTTCTTCTTGAACACCCAGGGTTCGTCGTTCCACTCGCAGGCTCCCCTCGGGTACTCCACTAGCTCGTCCTGCGGGTCGATGACTAGCCAGTCGCCATCGAGCCACAGGTAGTTAGGCCAAATCTCGAATGGCGGCAGGGCCGTCGGTACGTCGATGTACTTTTCTTCGGTCTCCATGGTCTCAAGCTTTCCGGGTATGTCGTCTCCGCCTAGGTGGTTTATGCTGTCCACGTTCGTGACCCATTTGTTTATGAGGTTGGGCCAGAAGGCCGCGAACCCTACGAGCGTCTCGTCCTGGTCGATCATCTGGCACACGTCGAAGGTAACTTACTCCCTCCCCTCACATGGGAAGTAGAAGGGGTGTTTCCAGTACTTTGTTTCGAAGCCGTCGTAGAACTCGGCCCAGGCCTCGTTGTTGGACTCTGTGCCTATGTCCCACTCGCCCCTCTGGCTGAACTCTATCTAGAAGGGTCCGTCGAACTTGTTGTCGTCGCACCGCTTTATGTCCTTGATCTCCATGACGTACTTCTTCACCTTGTTGAAGACCAGCTGTGTGGTTATCTCCACGAGACATTTCCCAGTCCCGCCTGGGTCTTTGTCGTATATATGGTGGTCTTTAGCAGGTAGATGGCCTTCCTCGGCCCGTCGTATATGAGGCGGATGTCGTCAGTCTTGGCGAAACCGCTCGTCCTTCTTCCGCCGTGCGTGTCTCCGACCGCGCTGGCGTCCTTGGACTGCTGCATCTGTCTCCATTCGCCGTTTATTCCTCCTACGCCGCTGTTATCTGAGTACAGGGCGTAGGCCCAGACGCTTCTTAGCTTGTTCTGCTCGGTGTAGTGTATCTCTATTACCCAGCCGTTGCTCCACTTCCACTCGGCCACGGCGGGGTTCGCGAAGACGTCCACGCCGTCGTACTCCAGTCCGACGCCGCTATCTCCGTCTATGAGTTCACCGTACTTGCTGAAGCCTATGTTAATGCTCTTTTACTCGTAGGGATATAGCACAAACTTGTCGGAGTCCAGGACTCCTTCGTCGTTCATGTACTCCTCGTTTCCCGGGATGTTGAGCGGTGTAACTGCGAAAGCTATAGTCACTGAGGATGTTATCAGAATCAGTATCGCTAGTATGGTGGCTGTTTTTTTACCAACATCTAGTCTTGATGTTGTTTCCATTGCGTTTCCCAACAGATATCGTTTTCTAAATTTAATAAACAATAATGTAACAAATCTTGCTTGGTTAGGGGACAGCTACTATAATAGAGAGACGTGACACCCAGCTTCTTTTAACATATTTTATATAAAAAAATCCTCTAGAGTGTCCACGTGTTTTTCTCAGGTGAAATTTTTCCTCGAATACTCGCAGGCTTTCTCCCCCATCTCGTCTCGTAGATCGGGGTTCTCCAACAGTTTACTGTGGTATGACGCCAGTTCTTTTACGCTGTAGGGGGTTGCACGGAAACCGGTTTCTCCGTGGATCACAGTCTCTCTCGGGCCCGCGTTGTCCCAGACGATCGAGGGTACGCCGCACGCGGCTGCCTCGAGGGGGCCGAGCCCGAAGCCCTCCTCGGGGGACGTGAAGGTGTAGATGTACGCGTTCTGGTAGAGCTTCACCAGGTCACGGTTGGGGAGGTTGCCGGTGAAAATGACGTTACCGGTCAAGCCGTAGCGTTCGGTTATCTTCATCAGGTATCTCGTGTGCTTGGTGAAGCCCCCCGTGACGTAGCACTGGAGGCCGGGGCTGGTTTTCACAAGCTCTCTCATGCAGCGTAGCAGGTAGTCGATGCGTTTCTGGGGGTAGTGCCTGTTTGTGCTTAGTAGATAGGCTGGCCCGGTTCTTTCGCTGGGGTTTCTGAACTGTGTCTGGTCTACGCCCGGGTAGCATACGTGGGGGGTGACCCCGTAGTAGCGGGTGATCTTGTTTTTTATCCACTCCGAGTTAGTGAGGACCGTGTCTGAGTTTTTCACGCTGTGCTTATCGAGTCTCTTCACGATCAGGTTCCCCCGGTGCAGGGCTTCGAGTGTCAGCAGGTTGCTGTCCGTCGTCCACCCCGACTTCTTGTCGATGTCTCTGGGGGAGAAAAACCTGTTCACCTGGTGGAGGTAAGATATGACGGGGGTTCCATAGTGTTTCTTCACATTTACGGCCATCCATATGCTTGGCTGTCAGTGGGCCAGTATGGCGTCGAAGCCGCTGAGCCTCTTCCTCGGGACCAGTATGCTGGAGTATATCATGCCAATGGCGTTCCGAAGCGGCATGCTGGGCGGCAGCAGGCCGCTGGTCTCGGTGAGACTCACCTCTTTTCTGAGTTCGGGGAAGCAATCGTCCTCCACTATAGGCGCGAACACCTCTACGTCGTGTCCTCTCCTCCCGAGTTCGATGGCCTGGTTGAGCACGGTGCGTTCTCCTCCGCCGTTGTAGAAGAAACCCATGTGGATTACCGCGATCTTTAACGCCGTTCCCCGGGGTGTGATGGGGCTTAATTCTGTAGAACGTTCTGTCCCTTTGTGCGACCTGTCCCTGTATCAGTTCAACGGGGTGTAACTTTAATCTTCAACTCGCTGATACTGTATTCTTAATTCCCTTAACCCTCCAACGATACTGGGGCTGTCCCCATGGATGGAAAGGTTTCAGTCATAACCCCAGTTTATAATGAAATCAAGACTTTGAAACAAAACATAAGAAGAATCCAGAAAGCGCTCAGAGACACCCCCCACGAGATAATAATAGTTGACGACAACAGCCCGGACGGGAGCGGCGTCATCGCCGACTCCCTGGCTGAAGCATATCCTAACATCAAGGTGCTACATAGAGGCTCGAAGAGGGGGCTTGGCACCGCATACAAGGAGGGCTTCGTTCTATGCTCGGGCGGCTACATCGTGTCGATGGACAGCGACCTTAGCCATGACCCTTGTTATATCCTGGAGATGCTGAAGGCCGCTGAGGAGGCGGACCTGGTCATCGGGAGCAGGCTCATCGACGGAGGGCGCATCGAGGGCAGGTCCTTCTGGAGGGACTCCTTGAGCGTCATCACTAACGGCGTCATCCGGCTCGTAACCGGTAAAGGAATATTTGACTGGACGAGCGGGCTCAGGGTGTACAGGAGGGCTCTCTGGGAGGACGTCATGCCAGACGTCCACTGCGACAAGTGGGACTTCCAGTTCGAGAGCCTCTACAAGACGGTGAAGAGGGGGCACCGTGTCCGAGAGGTGCCCATAACGTTTTACGAGAGGGCCGGCGGTGAGAGCAAGTTCAGTCTCCGTGAGGGCCTCGTGTTTCTCTGGTCCTTCATTAGAATAGTGTTTAGACTGAAATAATGGGGGGGGGGGAAATGCTTTGGGTTATCCCCCTTCTTCGAGAAGCTCTATTATGTATAACAATGCGTTGGACATTACCGCGTTTTCCCAGTTCTCTGTGTCGGAGACCATCTGCAAGCCTAGCTTGATGGCCTCTACGCCGCTCTCCGGCGGTGAGACGGGGTCAACTATTATGTAGTTTTGGGCTATGAAGCTCACCTTGGCCTGCACCATCATGCCAGGCTCGAGTTCGTTGAACAGGACGTTTTCCCTGTTGAATAATATGACTCTGCCGTCTTTCATGCGGCTGATAATGCTATCTCCTTTTCCTTTTAGCACTAATACGTTTAATTCGTCTCCGAGACTTACCTCTGGACTTGTATCCAGGTTATACAATTCAAATCCATTAAAGGTACTCCCTCGGTTATTTATTTAATATGGTTATTTCTTCATTTTTCGGTTTTTTTCGCCGTTTTTTCTTTATCTCTCTTTCTTCTAGATGGTTTTCCGTATCAACGCTCCATATCTCTAGCGATATTCTTATATCTCTCCGCCGCGTTTCAAACACGACTAACCGTCGGTGATTCGATGTCAAAGGTATCAGGGAAAGTACCAAGGGGATTCACTAGGTTCTACGTTCTGCACCTCCTCACGGAGCGACCCATGACCGGCAAGGAGATCATAGAGGAGGCCGAGGAAAAGAGCGGTGGCGACTGGACCCCGTCCCCGGGCCTCATCTACCCGCTCCTGGGCAGGCTGGTCAGGGATGGCCTGATAGCCGAGACCGATGAGGGTGGGTTCACCATCACGGAGAAAGGAGAGGACGCGCTTCAACAGTACACTAGCCTCCAGCGGCAGCTTGAGCGTCAGCTTGACCTGGTGAACGATCTGGGCATGTCCGTCTATTCTCGGGGGAAGTTCGTGGCGGAGGAGGCTATAAGCCGGATCAGCGACGTGACCTCCTCGATGTGGGACCGTGTCACCAACAGGTCCGGGAAGGCTCAGCTGAGCTTCGAGGAGAAGTACGAGGAGTTTCTCCGTAACGAGCTTGAGAGGATCGAGCAGAGGAAGAATACAAGAGAGCTGGATCAAGAAAACCCTCCCGAGTAACTAAGTCGGTGAAGCCCCTTCAAGGCCTTTGTCTGTGAAACTGGGCGCGTATCGATTGGAGATCCGTGCCCATCTCACCCAGTTTTTATGGCTTTTGAGCCCAAAAGCATAACGTTTTTATTTTTACGCTGAGGAAAGGGTGGTGCGAGCAATCGCACCCCGTCGGCAGACGGCGGCTACGATCTGACTGAGGCTTTGGCCTCTGGATGAAGCATCGACCTCCAGAGACGGGAACATATATGACGACCCGAGTAAAGACGGCGACGTCTTCGGGTCCGAGAAGGGTCGAGCAGAATGCTTCCTCGTTTCAATACAACGAGTGAGTAACTTGCGGTCATCATTCATTCCGATTGATCCCGTCGGACCCCACTGCTATCGAGGTGGGACTAAGCCATGCTAGTCGAACGAACTTTACGTTAGTGGCGCACTGCTCAGTAACACGTAGCTAACCTACCCTTAGGACGAGGACAACCCCGAGAAATTGGGGCTAATCCGCGATAGGTGTGATGTCCTGGAATGGTATCACGCCCAAAGGTGTTCGCACGCCTAAGGATGGGGCTGCGGCCGATCAGGCAGTTGGTGAGGTAAAGGCTCACCAAACCTTTGACCGGTACGGGCCATGAGAGTGGTAGCCCGGAGATGGACACTGAGACAAGGGTCCAGGCCCTACGGGGCGCAGCAGGCGCGAAACCTCCTCAATGCACTCACGTGCGAAGGGGTTACCTCGAGTGCCGCCTGAAGAAGGCGGCTTTTCCATGGTCTAAAACGCCTAGGGAATAAGAGGGGGGCAAGACTGGTGTCAGCCGCCGCGGTAACACCAGCCCCTCGAGTGGTGGGGATGATTATTTGGCCTAAAGCGTCCGTAGCCGGCCGGGTAAGTCTCCCGTTAAATCCAGCGTCTCAAGCGTTGGACTGCGGGAGATACTGCCTGGCTAGAGAGTGGGAGAGGTGTACGGTATTCTGGGGGTAGGGGCGAAATCCTTTGATCCCCGGAGGACCACCAGTGGCGAAGGCTGTACACTAGAACACGTCTGACGGTCAGGGACGAAAGCTGGGGTAGCGAACCGGATTAGATACCCGGGTAGTCCCAGCTGTAAACGATGCAGGCTAGG
>CAZGZR010000015.1:0-41210 GCA_964529745.1 uncultured Candidatus Bathyarchaeia archaeon | reverse complement strand
CGTACTTGATCAGGTAGCCCCTGTACTCCAGCCACCGCCTTATGAGGTCGCCGAGGGTGAAGGTCCTCAGGTTTCCTATGTGGGGGTCGCCGTAGACGGTGGGGCCACAGACGTACATGGTGACCGTGGGTGGGTTAAGCGGCTTGAACGGCTTCTTGAGCCGTGTCATGGTATCGTAGATCTGTATGGGGTGCTCTACCATGTCTGTACCTCCATAATTTCAGCTAGACCTGCCGAGTGTGTGACCGGTCTCAAACTAGGGTACACAATAGTCTCATTCTTCCTGTCTAGCGATGAATGCATAGAATGGGTGTAATATAAAATATGTTGTGAACAGCCGGGCTGTCCACGGATTAATACCTTCGGCGCGGTGGCCTGTGCTTCTGGTAGCACTCTTGGCAGTAGACCGGCCTGCCCTCTGTGGGCTTGAACGGGACTTCGCACTCCTTTCCGCAGTCGCTGCAGATCGCCTTGTGCATCTCGCGGGGGCCTCTGTCGTAGCGTCTCCTGTTGCTCAACTCTTTCACTCCTACTCTGTAGGTATACTCTAAAGCCTCGAGAGGCTCCTCGGTATCCGCATCAATACACGGCCGAGACTGATTTAAGCGTTTCACAAGAGTCGGAACAGGGAACCTATAAATCTGGAGCATGTATTAGATTTCTCACCGGACTGTAGACGTATGAGCGGAGAAGAGCCAGAGAAGCTGAGTTTCGATAGCACCGATTTCAAGTTCAACGTGGCATACCAGTCTTATGAGAAGGCTTTCGCCGAGGCCAGCCCCGAGGACAGAGAGATGCTTAATGAGACGATCACCAAACTTTTCAGAAACGAGATAACGTACCCCCAGTTCTACGACGCCCTCAGTGACGAGGAGGGTCGAAGATATCGTTTCCACCGGAGCCAGATAAGCACCACCCGTAAGTTCGCTTACCGGCGCGCGCAACGGAAAGCCAACAACATCAAGCGGCATAGGTAGAGGCTCATACCCTTTTTCGATGGGGCTCATTCTTTGTGAATGGGTCTCGGCGAGTCATCAGGGTGCCCTGCGCTGAAATATGTGGGGGATGGGCATGGGCTACGGGGTGGCGTGGGTCTGCTTGTCGGGGATATATGCGTTCATGAGATGCGTCTTGGGCTATTTCTTGAGTTTGTCTGTGATAGACTTCAGCTCCCGTGAGAGTCGGCGTCTCCCGGCTTCCGCGGTGACCTCGGCCCTTGTGCGTTCGGTTACTCCCCGTGCGACGTCCAGTTTTCGGCGCATCCCTCTGAGCATCATGCTGGCCTCCTCGGCCCCGGTGAGGCAAAGGTATATCTCCTCCATGGTTTTTAGGAGGCTCTCGGCCGCCTCCAGGTCGCCTTCTATGAGCCTGTCCAGCGCCTGCCGCCTGAGCTCGCCAGGTACGTCCGCGAGCCCAAGCACGTAGTTGGTCTCGTCTAGGCCCAGCTCCTGGGGGTCGGGGTATCTTTCCTCTGTTATGAGCGAGAGGAGTATGGCTGCCTCCGCGTGTTCCTGCCTCGCCACCGACAGGGTTTCGCTGTTCTGGACGCCGGGGAACCCTTCTGCGGCCTCTTGGGCCTCGGTTAGCAGGCGGGCTGCCTCAGAGAGGAGCCGCCGGGCTTCCCCGGGCTCGCCTCTGTGCAGCACGAGGATGGACTGTTTACTGAGGGTCCTAGCCTTCCGTGCCTTTGGGTAGGCCCTGTCCCTGGCCTCGTCGAAGGCGGCCATGTGCTGTATGACCTTTTCTATGATCCTTTGTAGCATCTCTGTTTGCTCCAGTGTAGATGTGGGGTCCGTGACGTGGTGGACGCCCCTGTGTATCTGTGGGGTGTTGGGGTTTAAGGGTTGACTCTGCGAAAGGTTTATATACAAAATGTTAGGTGTACATAACAAGATGTGCGAAGAAACGCACATTGTGTGTGTTAGACCAAACAGGAGGAAAAGGAATGAAGAGAACACATTTAGCGACCATGGCAGCGGCGCTGATAGGAGCCGCCGCGGCCCTCTACGTCTTCGGCGCTGACGCCTTCGGGCTCTTCAGCGCTGCCAACGTGGCGGTCCTCATAGGCATAGGCGGCTTAGTGGTCGACCGGATGCTGGTGAACAGAGAGGACCGGCTCCAAGGGTTCGCCGTCAAAGACGAGAGGACGAGGCTACTTGAAGGCAAAGCCGGTAGGGCCGCCTTCATGGTGGGCAACTACATCTGGCTCGCGCTGCTCTGGTACGAGTTCGCCGCCGAGAACTGGATGCCATGGCCCAAGATAGGGTCCCCACCAGTGCTGCTCATAGGCATGATGGCTCAGATCGCCGTCTACTTAGTGGCTATGTACGTCATGAGGAAGAGCGTGGGCCCATGAAGACCCGCATAAAGGAGCTAAGGGCCCGCATGGGTTACACCCAGGCGGACCTGGCCAAACTCGTTGGGGTTAGGCGTGAGACCATCAGCTTCGTCGAGAACGGCGAGTATAACCCCTCGCTGCTGCTGGCGGTGCGCATCGCCAAAGCCTTCGACGAGCCCGTGGAGGAGATATTCCTCTTCAACGAAGACGAGATCAAGCTGGGTGATAACAAAACGTAGACTAGTTGATCGATATCTTCGATCACAGCAATAGTCCCATTATTTTTTAATCTTTTTTTCGTCGAGAGCAGGGACCGTTATTCGCTTGGAATCTTTATAGTGAAGCTGGCTCCCCCTTCAGTTGTGGTCGTGTACTCCACGGTGCCGCCGTGGGCCTCGACGGTGTCCTTGACGTAGGCGAGGCCAAGCCCTACGCCCGTGAGCTTCGTCGTGAAGAAGGGCGTGAATAGCTTGTCTTGTTGTTCGCTCGGTATCCCCTTCCCTGTATCCGAGACGATGATGACGAGCCCATCACCTTCTCGGTGTGCCCTCACCACGAGTCTGCCCCCCTTTGGCATGGCCTCCAAGGCGTTTGTGACGAGGTTCGTCAGCACCCTGGACATGCCTCTCATGTCAAGCATGTAAAACAAGTTTTCCGGGATACCGATCTCCGTCTCGACATCGTTTGGGACCATCATGCTGTTAAACACCTCCTCCACGAGGTTCCTCACGTTTATTCTTAGCCGGGTGATCTCTTTCCTCAGCGTCAGTTCCTTCCAGTCGTCCAATATGTTGTCCGCATGTTTCAGGTTGCTGTCGATGATCCCGAACATCTCGGATTTCTCTGGGGCCTGCTTCAGGACGTGGACCGCTATGCTGATATTCCTCAGCGGTCCGCGGAGGTCGTGCCTAGCCATGCTGGAGACCCTTCTAAACCCTTCCATAAGTCTAGTGCTATGCTCCACGCTCAGTCTCCGAACCTCATCGAGGTTGGCAAGTCGGTCTATAGCCGTGGCTACGTGGCTAGCCAGTAATTCCAGCTGCTGCCTGTCCATCTCCGTGAATGAATCCTTGTCGGTGCTTTCTATGTTGAGCACGCCTATGGCCTCGCCGTCAACGATTATGGGGGAGGCAAGCTCGGCCTTTGATAGGGCGTACTCGTGGTAGGGTTGACCCGTCTCGGGGTTCACCACGAAGACGTAGTCGCTGCTCTTCTCCACGTCGTTCACAAGGATAGTCCTCCTCTCCTTAATGGCTCGAACCGTCACTCCTTTCCCGTCGAGCGGCAGCTCCGCTTCGGCTGGGATTCCTCCGTACTTGGATACTTGTAATAGTTTACCGTCTTGGACCCTGAGGATGTCCACCCTCTCGTAGTTGAAAGTCTCCACCATCGCGTTTATGATGCACTCGTAGATGTCTCGGAGGGTCTTCGCCGTGTTTAGCTTCACGGCGTGGCTGTGGAGGGCGCTGAGCCTCTCCTCGTATGTCTTCCTCTTCTCGGCCTCGTCAAGCCTGGTAAAGGCCGATGATACGTGCTGTGCGAGTGTCTCAAGGAGCATGACGTCTCCCTCCGTGAACTCGTTGAGGCTCGGGCTCTCTATGTTTATGACGGCTGCCACTTCCTCTCCCTTGAAGATCGGTGTGGTTACCTCCGACAGGCTTCTGGGTAGCCCGCTGCCCTCTGGGGGGCCTAGGTAGTGGGGGTCCTTGCCGGTATCGGGGACCAGCTGGGGCTTGCCGGTCTTGAAGGTGCGGACGATCACGCTCGGGGCGTCCAATGTTGTCTCCCAGTCCTCGGGCATCTCCTGTACCCGGGTCTTGATGTAGACTACCCTGTCCCCATCCCTCACCGCTATCCCCGCGAAAATGAAGCCAAGAACCTCTTCGACGGTGTCCAGCGTTATCTCGTACACTTGTTCCAGGCTGTCCGCTAGAGCCAGCTCAGCCGCGTTCCTGTGTAGGGCTGCGAGTTTGTTCTCCAGCACACCGCTTCCACCGGAATCGTGCTCTTCGTAAGCGGTTGAGGAACCCATTTAGCTGGCTTGCACCCGAATCTCGGTCTATTAAGTTTTATTTGTCAGTGATCCACCCTGTAGACGCCGTCGCTGTACTCGGCCACTGATACTTTGTCGCCTATATTGATCTCCCCGTAGATCTCTTTGGTTGTCTCCGCTTGGATCCCCCTGTCGGTTATCAGTATATGTTTGACTGTAGGCAAGAAGAAGCCCACGTATGTGACGCTGATCTCCCTGCGCTTGTCGATCACCGTGGCCTGGAGCGTCCGCATCTTGGTGGTCGTCGATCTCTTGGTGAGGGGTATCAGCGCCAGTATGATGACCACGGCGGCCAACGCTACTATGAGCGGCGTTACCATGCCTTTCGGTTAATCCCTGCTTGTTTAAAATAATCGTAAGAGGCTTCATAACGATCCACGACCGATATTCAAGCGGTCGATATGAGCGAGAAAGGCAAGCTATCCAAGTTCTGGCTCACAGAGCTGACGAGACCGGCCTTCGAGGACTGGCTCGAACACGAGGAACACCCTGTCGTGGTCATAGGCATCGGCTCCATAGAGCAGCATGGCCCCCACCTGCCTCTGGGCATGGACTCCATGGCTGTGAAACGGTACATCCACGAGGTGGCGAAGCGCACCAACAGCGTGGCCGTCCACCCTTGCTGGCCAGGGTTCAGCCCCCACCACCTGGGGTTCAAGGGCACTGTGACGTTCAGCTGGGAGACGCTGATGGGTGTCCTCATGGACACAATCGGGAGCCTCGCGTACCACGGCGTGAAACGGTTCGTGATCATGAACGGCCACGGCGGCAACAGGAACGTGATGAACTTGGTGGTCCAGCTGGCGAAGCGGGAGTACGGCGTCATGGTGGCTGCGCCGAGCGGCCCCGGCGGCACGGAGCTGGCCAAGGTCTTCGCAGACAGGCAGAAGCGGCTGTGGGACGTGCACAGCGGCATCAACGAGACAGGTGCAGCCCTCTACATGTTCCCCGAGCTGGTAGAGATGTGGCGGGTGCCGGAGGACTGGACGCCCAGCCTAGACGTGGACCCCAAGCTCCGGGAGTACCTTGACCCCGACAGGGACGACTATGAGCTGGTCAGCCAAGTCTGGGGGGCCTGCAGCCAGCCGGACACCGACGACTTCAGCGCAGACGGCGTCTACGGTCTGGGAAGTCCGAGAGATGCTGACCCCGAGGAATACGCGGAGCGGTTCGAGGAGCGCGTCGAGTTCGTCGCCGAGTTCATACGCGAGTGGAAGAAGATACCGACGCCCCCCGCGTTCCAGGATTAACCCCTCCTTTTTTCTAATTAAGATAGAGTAAATCCAGTTAGCAAAAGTAAAAATTGTAAGAGAAAAAAACTGGCCTCACTTACATATCTTCTTGATTACCCTGAGGAAGTTGCCACCAAGTATGCCCCTGATCTCGTCGTCCGAGTAGCCTCTGGCTACGAGGCTCTTGGTGAGGTTCGGTAGCTTGCTGGCGTCGTCCAGACCCTTCGCTATAAGGGAGACCCCATCGAAATCGGAGCCCAGGCCTATGTGGGACGTGTCACCGGTGACCTCGACCATATGGTCTATGTGGTCCACGACAGTCTCCACGGTGACCGACTCTACCTTCTTCTTCTCTTCCTCGTCTCCGGCTCTCAGTTTGGCGAAGTCTATGTCTTTTAAGAAGAAGGGGACGTAGTTGACGCCCATCACCCCACCTTTCTCGGCTAACGCTTTGATCATCTCATCCATGAGGTTCCTCTTATGGCTGCAGAGGGCCCTGCAATTCGAGTGGGACGCTATCACCGGGTCATCGCTGGCTTCCAGGGTGTCCCATAGCCCCTGGTCGGTTATGTGGCTGACATCCACGAGGATGCCCAGCTTATTGCACTCCTGCACCACGTCGGCGCCGAACTCTGTCAAGCCTCCCTTGGACTTCTGCCAAGTGACGCCGTCAGCGAGCATGTTCCTGTTGTTCCAGGTCAGCGTCAGCCTCCGCAGACCAATATTGTGGTAGACCTTCAGCAGCCGCAGGTCGTTGCCCAGGGCCTCGCCGCCCTCGAACCCTATCATGAAGCTAAGCCGTTTCCCTTCGTTGGCGAGTATCTCGTCATATTTCTTCACGAGACTCACCTTGTCCGATTTCTCGATCTCGTTGAGGCTGTACCCCAGGACCTGGAGCATCCTGTGGGGGGCGATGGGGTTGTATATGGGCTCCACGAAGTGGGAGAACACCTGGCAGTCCACGCCGCCCTCTAGGAGCCGGGGGATGTCCACGTGGCCGCTGTCCGATCTCTCATGGAGGTTCCGCTTCTTGGCGTCCCCGATGACGTATGCGGAGTCGGGCAGCGTCGCGAGCACGCCGTCGCAGTGGAAGTCCACCACTAGGGCCTCCTTGTGTAGGGCCAGGGCGTGGCTTTCCTGATCCTTTGTTAGATTCATGGCTCTCTCCATATTGTTGCCTTCTCTACATATAACTGTCCACCATTGTCGTTGAGTGTCTTCTCCGGCCACGCACCTGCGGCCTTTGAGCCGGGGGTCAGCAACATGGGCGCTGTCGGCGTCAAACAAAATAATGTAGGTTGGATGGCTTCGGCTCTTCCCGCCATGGGTTCGAGGCCCATACCGAGCCCTTGATCGATTTACTTGTTTCGTCTTAGCTTTCTGGTTGCCTCGGCGTCTACCTCCATCTTCCTGGTGTCTATCTCGACGCCATAGATCTCTCGGGCGACCTCGGGGGTCACGTACTCGTTCACTATGTCCTTGAGCACGAGCTCCGGGTCCCTCTCCGCGGGGTCTCCCCAGCCGCCGCCTCCCCCGGTGATGAGGCTCACCATGTCGTCTCTATGAACCTTCAGGGCTGCCACCTTCATGACCCTGAGCGGCTCCTCTCCCTGCCTGTACACGACTGCGTAGTTCGGGGTGCCGTTCATGCCTCCGTCCACGCCCCAGCAAGGATACTTGGATCTCCCGGCCGAGACGGTGAAGCTCGCCTCTCTGCATAGGAGCCTGTAGTTCCTCACGGCGCCGAAGCCTCCTCTGTGGGTGCCGTGCCCGGTGCCGTCCTCGGTGTTCAACGCATAGCGCTCCACCAGTATGGGGGTCCTGCGCTCGTAGACCTCGCTGGAAGCGATGTACGTCTCGCCGTCGCCGCACGCCACCAGGGCGCTCTCCCCATCCATGTCGATGCCCGCACCCCATCCCCCTGGCTGGGGCTCGACTATGGCGAAGGGGACCCCGGTCCTGTCGTCCACGCCGCCGAGGATGGTGGCCTCTATAGAGAGGAAGTGGCCCGCGCCGAGCCTCTCCGGGGCTGCCTCGGCAAGGGCCTTCCAGACGATGTCCGCGGCGTGGGACATGCCCTCCCAGAACGTGCTGGTGGGCGCCGGCCTAACGGGGTTGAAGACGGTGCCCTCGGGGGCGTTTATCTTGAGGGGCGCGAAGAACCCGCCGTTGGGGTGGGTGTAGGGGTCTATCATGGCCATGTAGGTCTCCCTGACGCCGGAGACGGTGCTGGGGTACGCCGAGTTTATGGACCCGGCGGCCTGCTTGCCGCTGCCCATGAAGTCAACGAGGAACTCGTCGTCCGTGATCTTGACCTTCACCTTCACCGGGATGGGGTCGTCGGTTATGCCGTCGTCGTCGATCCAGTCCTCGGCGGTGAAGGTGCCCTTGGGCAGGTCTTTCATCTTGAGTCTGGCGTAGTTCTCGCCGTCCTCCAGGAGCTTGTCCATGGCGTATAGGACCGTGTCCACGCCGTACTTGTCCACGAGCCAGTTCACCCTTCGTCCGGCGACCTTCATTGAGGCCACTTGGGCGTACATGTCGCCGAGGACGAAGTCGGGCAGCCTGGAGTTGTACCTGATCATCTCGACGATGCTCCTGTTGGGCTCCCCGCCCATGTAGAGCTTCACGCAGGGGAACTGGATGCCCTCCTGGTATATCTCGGTGGAGTCCGAGGTCCAGCTCCCGAAGTGCATGCCCCCGACCTCGCTCCAATGGCCCTTGGCCACGGCGAACCCCAGCCTCCGGCCGCCGTTGAAGACCGGCATTATCAGGGTGACGTCGTTGAGGTGGGTCCCCGACTGGTACGGCACGTTGCTGACGAAGACGTCCCCCTCCCGAATGTCGTCTCCCCACATCTTCACCACCTCGCCGGCGGCGAAGTCCAGGACGCCGGTGAAGCCGGGTATCCCGGGGGCCTGGGTCACCAGGTTCTCGCCGTCGCCGTCTATGAGGCCCACCGCGTAGTCTAGGACCTCGTAGATGACCGGGCTCTTGGCAGTCCGCCCCCAGGAGTGGAACATCTCCTCCGAAGCCACTATGAGCCCGTTCTTGATGATCTCCAGGGTGAACGGTGAAACGCTATCCACGGTCATCTCGCCACCCCCTTTATCATGGTGTTACCAAATCTGTCCACGGACGCCTCCTGGCCGCGGAGCACTATGATCGTGGCCGTCGGGTCCTCCAGGATGGCTGGGCCTTCGAGGCTGAACCCCACGCCCAGAAGGGTCCGGTCGTAGACGGGGAGCGTCTCGTGGCCCCCGTTAATGTAGACGCTCCTCTCCGCGAGCAGCGGGTCCCTAGACCCCGGCGCCTCGGATACCTCCCCGAGGCTCAGCTTCTTCACCCTCTTGATGCCCACCACATGGAAGTTGACTATCTCGGCGGGGTCGCCGGAGAGCTTGAACTCGTACTCCCTCTCATGGGTAGCGTGGAAGCTGTCCATGATCGTCTGCACGTCGCCGGCCTTGAGCGCCCCCGGTGGCACGGGTACCTTGACGGTATGCTCCTGCCCATAGTACCGGATGTCCGCGTACCTCTCCATCACCACGGGGCCCTCACCTTCCTCCGACCGGAACATCTCCCGGACGTCGTCCTCCAGATCTGTGTAGATGCGGTTAAGGGTCTCCACGGCGTCCGCCGCGTCCAGCCGGGTTATGTGGGTGTGTATCGAGTTGTGGCGGACGTCCGTGTTCAGCATCCCCCACGCCGAGAAAACCCCCGGCGGTATGACAGGCACGACTATCTTACCGATCTCCAGCTCCTCGGCGATGAAGGGCGCGAACATGGGGCCCGAGCCGCCGTAGGCGATGAGCGTGAAGTCCCTGGGATCGTAGCCCCTCTGCACCGAGACCAGGTCTATGGCATAGGCAGCGTTCTCGTTGGCCAGCTTTATGACGCCCTCGGCGGCCTCCTCGAGGCCGGTGCCCAGCCTCTCAGCTATCCCGTTCATCGCCTTCACCGCCAGGTCACGGTGGATGGGCAGCTCCCCGCCCAACAGATACTCGGGGTTGAGCATCCCGGTGACTACGTACGCGTCCGTGAGGGTTGGCTGGTCTCCCCCTTTCCCGTAGCAGACAGGCCCCGGGTAGGCGCCGGCTGCCCTGGGCCCCACCCTGACTCTCCCGACTTCGTCGATCCAAGCTATGCTGGTGCCGCCGTTCCCTATCTCCACGGTGCGCACCACGGGGACCATCACGGGGTACCCGGGTCTGAACCTGTCTCTCTCGACATAGTACTCCGTTGTCACCTCGGGGTTGAGGTCCTCGACGAGGCTGGCCTTGGTGGTGGTGCTGCCGCCGTCGAGGGCGATGATGTCCTTCTCCCCGACGGCCTCGGCGACGCCCAGCGCGCCGATGACGCCGGCCACGGGGCCGGACTCGACGGTGTATATGGGGAACCTCCGGGCGAAGTCGAAGGACACCATGCCGCCGTCGGAGGTCATGGCCATGCACCTGCCTGGGTCCTCGGTTATGGTGCCCTGCAGCCTGCTGAGGTAATTGTCGAGGATGGGGAGGACGTAGGCGTTCAGCGCGGCCGTGGAGAACCTCTCGTACTCCCTCCACTCTCTGGTGACCTCGTGGCTGAGGACGACGGGCACCTCGTGGCGGCTCCTTATGATCTCCCCGGTCTTCCGTTCGTTGCCCGGGTTGACGTAGCTGTTGAGGTAGGAGACGCATATGGCGTCTACGCCTTTGTCTACGAGCTTCTTCGCGGCCGCCTCCACTTCTCTGCCGTCGATCTCTTTGAGGACCGTGCCGTCGGCCATGGTCCGCTCGTCTACCTCGACCCGGAGGTGCCTGGGGATGATGGATTCGGGCTTCCTGTACTTGAAGTTGTACATGTCCCTGCGGTTAGCCCTCTGTATCTCGAGGACGTCTCTATGCCCCTCCGTCGTGAGGAGGCCCACCTCCACGCCCTTCCTTTCTATGATGGTGTTTATGGCGACGGTCTGGCCGTGGATTATTTGCTCCATCTCGCCTTGGGCGATGCCGCTTCTCTTGATGCATTCGACGACGCCCCTCGAGAGCTCCTGCGGCGTGCTCTCGACCTTGACCCACTTCAGCTCCTTGGCGGCGGCGTCGTACGCGACGAGATCGGTGAAGGCTCCACCGATGTCTATGCCTAATCTAAAGTCCATGGTTACCAAGGGTAGCCGAGTTTTTTTATAATTACCGACAGTTAACAGACTCAGGTCCCGGTTTTATGGAGAAATATCCTCTGAACACATAATTCATTTAAAAATTATGATTAAAATAATATTTCTAGCTGAAAGGATTTAACCAGAGAAAACCGTTATTAAGCTATCTGGAATAAACAAGACGGTGGATTGTATGCCCGAATGGTATGAGTTCGAGTTAGGAAAGGCCGCGGATATTCTGGTCAACGAGCTCTTCAAGCTCAAGGAAGGGGAGACCATGGTCATCACGGCCGACACGGAGAGCGATGAGAGGGTGGTGAACGCGACGGCGAGGGCCGTCTTCGCCGCCGGAGGGAAGCCCATGGTCATCTGGCTCGCCGCGCCCTTAGGTGTCGGTAAGGCCGCTGACCCCATGTTCCCGACGGAGTCCCTGGTCGGGGCACTGAATGGAGCGGACGCGTGGGTCGAGTTTAACAACCAGTGGATATTCTACTCCAACGTCTACGACAGGGCTATGAAGGAGAACCCCAAGCTGAGGTACAACTGCCTCGTCGGCATGAACGTGGACATGATGGTCAGGACCATCGGCAGAGTAGACTACCCCGCCCTGAAGAAGTTCCTGGACAAACTGACCGAGATCGCTAAGAACACCAACGAGTTCAGGATCACGTCCCCCGCAGGAATGGACGTGACCTTCAAGGCGACGAAGGAGAGGAGAGCAGGCTACGCGATGGGCTACGCCGACACCCCCGGCCCCCACATGATGTCCGGGCAGGTATACTGGGGCATGGACGTCACGACGCTGAACGGTAAACTGGTCTTCGACGGCTCGGTGAACCCACCGCTGGGCCTCATCAAGGACCCCATAGAGATGACCATCAAGAACGGCGACATAATGGCCTTCGGCCCCGGGAACGACGCGGTGAAGTACGAGGCTTGGCTCAGGAGCTTCAACGACCCAAACATGCTAAAGATAGCCCACCTCTGTCCCGGCTTCAACCCTGGCGCGAGGCTCACGGGAGACGTCGTCGAGGACGAGAGGGTTTGGGGCTCCGTCGAGTTCGGCATAGGCAACATGGCTTGGAGGCCAGCGGCCTCCCACTCCGACGGCATATGCATGAACGTGTCAATCTGGCTTGACGGGAAACAGATACTGGACAAGGGAAAATGTGTACACCCCGAGCTCGCGAAACTAGCTAAAAAACTCGGAAAAGAATAATTTTCAATTATTTTTTAATAATTCTTACTAAATAATTTCTCGAAAGTTATAAATAACAAGTATTTACCTTGTGCTTAGGTGAAAAAAAACGTCGACATCGAATAAAACGTTGATTTATGTAGGAATAATAGCAGTCCTAGTAATAGCCGCCGGAGCGTACTGGCTTATGCAGCCGCCGGCGGAAGAGCCTGAAACCACAGAACCTGAAACCCCTGAGCCAGAAGAACCAGAACCCGCCGAGCCCATAGCGTACAGGAGCACGTGGGCGTGGCCGACCCGCATCGACCCGGCGGTGGGTTCAGACGGCTCAAGCACAGCCGCTCACCCCAACCTGTACAACTCGCTGGTCCGCATAACCCCCGAGGGGGTCGTCGGCCCCGAGCTGGCCGAGAGCTGGACCGTCTCTGAAGACGGCATGACCTACACCTTCAAAATAAGGGAGGGCGTCATGTCCCACGCCGGGAACGAGATCACGGCCGAAGACGTCGTCTTCAGCATGGACCGGTTCCTAACCATGGGCGAGGGCCTGGCGTACCTGTTCCTCCCATACATAGGAGAGACCACCGCCGTAGACACATACACCGTGCAGTTCGATCTGTTGAAGTCCTTCGGGCCGATACTGACAGTGATGCCCAACTTCTACGTGCTCGACAAAGCAGCCGTCATGGAGAACCTAGCGGAAGGCGAGTACGACGACCTGGGAGACTACGGTAAGGAGTGGCTCATGACCCACGACGCGGGTACGGGCCCCTACATGGTACAGGAGTTCCTGCTGGAAGAGAAGCTCGTGATGGACAAGTTCGAAGACTACTGGGGAGAGACTCTCGGCGTCGAGGGCTTCAAGTTCGTCGATAACGCCCCGGACGTCATGGAGATGATCGGCACCACCGAGCCCATCACCGTCAGGACGATGATGTCCAGAGGGGAGCTGGAGCGCACAGACAGTTGGCAGCCTATAGAGAACCTCGAGGAGATGGTTCAGACGGAGGGCGTCGAGATGATCGGAGAGGTCGGCACGTCTCTGCTGAACCTCATGATGCACACCAAGAAGGCGCCCACCGACGACGTGCACTTCAGAAAAGCCATGGCCTACGCCTTCGACTACGAGACGGCCGTCACGGACATCTTCCCCCACACGACGATGGTGAAAGGCGTGGTCAACGAGGTGCTGCCTGGTTACAACCCAGACCTGGAGCCATACAGAAGAGACCTTGAAAAGGCGATGGAGGAGCTAGAGCAGTCCGCGTACTACGATCAGCTTGACGAGATCGAGATCGAGATCCACTGGTGCGCTGAGGTCCCCGCGGAGGAGAGGATATCCCTCCTGTTCATGGACAACATGGCGGACCTAGGGGTAAGCGTCAAGATCGTCAAGGAGCCCTGGCTCTCCATGATTGAGACCATGGCCGACGAGGAGCTGAGCCCCAACGTCGTCGTAGTCTACAACTCGGTGCACTTCCCCGAGGTGGGAGGCGACGTCATGAGATACCACTCCGAGTCGGCCCCGACGTGGGAGCAGAACGAGTGGCTACTCGACGAGACCTTGGACGAGATGATCGAGGACGCCCTGGGGACGGTCGACCAGACTGAGAGGTTCGAGAAATACGGCGAGATACAGGAGTACATCTACGATCTGTGCCCGACGATCTACGTGCTGCAGACGACGACGCTACGCTGCATCCAGGACTACGTGGACTACCCATACATAGAGTACGGGGAGCAGGTCAGCGGCATCGTCTACAAGGTACCGCTAGGCTTTAGAACCTACTACGGACTATACACAGGCGTAAATCAACCCTAAGCACAGGGATACCTGATGAACATCAAGAAGTACGTGGCGTACAGACTCCTTTCCTCTTTTTTCGTTTTATTTGGGTTATCACTGTTAATATTCTCACTTTCGAGGCTGGTGCCGGGGGACCCCGCCCGGCTCGCCCTGGGCCCCATGGCGCCCCAGTGGGCCGTGGACAAGCTGAGGGCCCAGCTACACCTGGATGAGCCGGTCTACATCCAGTACATCTACTGGGTGACCAACGTCTTCAGGGGCGACCTGGGTCAGTCCCTTGTTACGAGGCGCGGCGTCTTCAGCGACATCGTCGAGTTCTTCCCGGCGACGTTCGAGCTGGTGATATTTTCGGTCATCCTCTCGACGAGCCTCGCCATAATCTTGGGCGTCACCTCGGGCAAGTACGCGAACAGCCTCTGGGACAACATCGTCCGCGTCATATCTTACATCGGCATCGCGATACCCAGCTTCGTCTGGGCGATCATGTCCGTCTTCATTTTCGGGTACGTGCTGAGGTGGTTCCCGACGCTGGGAAGGCTCAGCTCAGGCATGGCTATACCGACCAAGGTCACGGGGCTGCTGTTAATAGACTCGCTGCTCGCGGGCAAACTAAACGTCTTCAGGGACGCGTTCTACCACATGGTGCTGCCGGGGACCTCGCTGGTCATCAGCCGGTTGGCCCAGGAGGCTAGGATAACCAGGGCCAGCGTCGTGGAGAACCTTCACAAGGACTACATCATGGCGGCGCGGTCCTTCGGGATACCCGAGAGGACGATCACTCTGAAGAACCTGTTGAAGCCTTCGCTGATCCCCACGGTGGCCGTCATGGGGATGGACATAGCGGGCTCCATGGGGGGCTCGTTCATAGTCGAGACCATATTCAACTGGCCGGGGCTCGGCAGGTACGGGATGAGCGCCATGCTAAGCAACGATATCAACGCCATTGTGGGCGTCGTCATGCTCATAGGCGTGTTCTTCGCGTTCATGAACATCCTCGTGGACCTGATAACGGCGTACCTGGACCCCAGGATAATGATGAAGCTGAGGGGGGGCTGACATGAACACCGAGCTGTTGAAGGAGCGCTGGAAGAGGAACTGGTACAAGTTCTCAAGGAACCCCCTCTCGATCCTGGGCCTCGCCGTGGTGTTGGCGATCATCATCATAGCCATATTCGCCGATTTCTTCGCGCCGTACCCGGAGCACGCCTTCGTGTTCGTAGACTTCAAGAACGCGAAGATGCCGCCGAGCTGGCAGCACCTCTGCGGGACCGACATGGCGGGGAGGGACATACTGAGCAGGATATTCTTCGGGTTCAGGTACAGCCTGATCATGGCGGTCTCTGTGCTCTCGGTGGCGACGCCGCCCGGCGTATTGCTTGGGCTCATAGCCGGCTACATGAGGGACACCTGGGTGGACACCGCCATCATGCGGGTCGCCGACGTCTTCCTAAGCGTGCCTTCCATGGTGCTGGCCCTGGCGGTGTGCTCCATGCTGGAGCCCACACTGTACAACGCCATGCTGGCGGTGACGGTGATGTGGTGGCCCTGGTACACGAGGCTGGTCTACGGCGCCGCGTCCTCTATAAGGAACGAGTACTTCGTACAGGCCGCCGAGGTCACGGGGGCGAGCACGTTTCACATACTCTTCGGTGAGATATTCCCCAACTGCCTCTCCACCATATTCACGAAGATGACCCTGGACGTGGGCTGGGTTATACTCATAGGCTCAACGTTGAGCTTCGTCGGGCTGGGGGCGCAGCCGCCTACGCCGGACCTGGGCACCATGGTCTCGGACGGCTCGAAGTACATACCTGCCCAGTGGTGGATAAGCTTGTTCCCGGCGCTGTTCATCGTCGTGATCATACTGGGGTTCAATCTCCTCGGCGACGGGGTTAGGGACATGCTGGCGGGTGATTGATGATGAGTGACATGCTTGTTGACATCCGGGACCTCTACGTAAACTTCAACATCTATGAGGGCGTGACTAGGGTCCTCAACGGCGTGAACTTCAGGGTCGCCAAGGGCGAGAAGGTGGGCCTCATCGGCGAGGCCGGGTGCGGGAAGACCACCACCGTGAAGTCGATAATGAAGATACTGCCCACGCCCCCGGCCGAGATAGTTGGCGGAGAGATCGATCTCGAGGGGTCGGACGTCCTTAAGATGAGCCAGCGGGACCTACAGATGATGAGGAGGAGAACCGTCTCCATGATATTCCAGGATCCCACCGCCGCGCTGAACCCGGTGTTCAAGGTTGGGAACCAGATAGGGGACATAATCAAGTACAACCAGCTCTCCCTCGGCAGGAAGGTGACTAAGGAAGAGATCCACGAGAAGACGGTTCAGGTGTTGAAGGAGGTCCAGATGCCTGACCCCGAGAGGATAATGAATAGCTACCCCATCCAGCTCAGCGGCGGGATGCGGCAGAGGATATGCATCGCCATGGCCTTGGTCTCGGCCACCAACCTACTCATCGCGGACGAGCCCGGCACTAACCTCGACGTCACCATCCAGGATCAGGTGTTGAGGCTCCTGGGTGACTTGGTAGAGGACAGGGGCACTTCGATCATACTTATCAGCCACGCGCTGGGAGCTGTCAAGGGCCTCGTTGACAGGGTTTACGTCATGTACGCGGGCAGCATGGTGGAGGCGGCCAACACAGAGGACCTTTTCAACGATCCCCTCCACCCATACACCAAGGCGCTGTTCGACGCGGTGCCGAAGCTCACGGGCGGCGGCATCCCCCTGGGGATACCCGGGAGGATACCCAACTACCTGAGCCCCCCGACGGGGTGCAGGTTCAACCCTAGGTGCCCCCACGCGATGCCCAAGTGCCGTGAAAAGTCTCCCCCCTTCTACCACGTCGGCTACGGACACGAGGTAGCCTGCTACCTCTACGGAGGACAGTGACATGAGCAAGGAAATACTGGCAGTGAAGGGCCTCAAGAAGTACTTCGCCACCGACGAAGGCACGGTGAGGGCCGTGGACGGCATCAGCTTCACCATAAACGAAGGCGAGACCTTCGGCCTCGTCGGCGAGTCCGGCTCAGGCAAGAGCACCACGGCCTACACGCTCATGGGCATATACACGCCTACGGCCGGCGAGATCACCTATAAAGACATGGACATCTCCACGGGCGTCAAGAAGAGGCCCCTGAGCCTCAAGAAGGACATGCAGATGGTGTTCCAGGACCCTGGCTCGTCACTGAACCCCAAGAGAAGCATAGAGCAGATCATAGAGCTCCCGCTGCAGGTGCACGGCATCGCCAAGGAGGAGCGCAGAAACCGGGTGATAGAGCTCCTCCGCATGGTGGAGCTGCCCGAGGACTACCTGGACAGGCAGCCCACCAAGATCGGTGGCGGCGAGAAGCAGATGGTCGCCATAGCCAGGGCCCTCGCGACGAACCCGACGTTCGTCACCCTCGACGAGCCCACGTCGGCCCTGGACGTCTCGATGCAGGCCAAGATAATCAACAAGCTCATCGAGTTCCAGGAGACGCTCGATCTCTCGTACCTGTTCATCACCCACAACCTGAGCCTCATGCGGAACGTGGCGACCCGGGTGGGGATAATGTACCTGGGGAAGCTCTGCGAGGTGGCGCCCACAGGCGAGTTCTTCAGCAATCCCCTGCACCCCTACACCAAGATGCTGCTGTCATCGATCCCCGTCATAACGAGCGAGGAGGAGGCGGTGAAGCCCGACAAGGTTGTGTCGAGGGGCGAGATACCGAGCCCGGTGAACGTGCCCAGCGGCTGCTACTTCCACCCCCGGTGCAACGAGTGCACCGAGAGGTGCATGAGGGAGGATCCGCCCATGGTCGAGGTGGAGCCCGGGCACTTCGTCAAGTGCCACACCATGTCCGAGTGACGCAGCCCACGAGGGCGCGTTTTATTTCTTCTTGTTCCCGTAGACCCGCCGCCAGATGGGCTCAAGCTCGTCCACGGGGGGCGCCTCGTATCCACCTATCTTGCTGTGGGATATGCCGTACCGTTTCCACAGGGTGGCTCTGAGCTCCGCCATCTTAACCCCCATGAGCACGGGGTCCAGGACGGGCACGCCCAGCGTCTCCTGAGCCTTCCTCGCCTGCCCCGCCATCCCGGTGCAGCCCAGTACGACGCACTCGGCCCTGTCCTCCTCCACGGCCCCCCGGGCCTCCCTGAGGATGGTCGTCTGGGTCTTATCTTTGTCGTGCATGTCCGGCACCGTGAGGTCCAGCACCCTCCACGACGCGATCCGGTCCTCGAAGCCGTAGACCTTGGCGTTGTCCGCCATCTTGGGGATCCACTTCCTACGCCCCACGAGGACGGAGAACCCGCCCGCGGAAAGCATGGAGGCGACGTGGAGGCTAGCCTCGCAGACGCCCACCACGGGGATCTCGACTAGTTCCCTGGCCTCCCTGAGGCCAGGGTCGTAGAAGCAGCCTATCACCACGGCGTCGAAGCCCTCCCTCTCGGCGTTCACCGTCTTCTCGATGATGTTGTGGATTGCCAGGTGCTCGTAGAACTCGTACTCCAGGTGGTTGGTGCCGGAGTCGAACCCGGTCCCCACGAGCGTCGTCTCCGGCTCAGCGATGTCCTTCGACCAGCTGGGGAACCAGCCTATGAACAGAATCTTGTTTTCCAACTCGATGAGAACTCTCCTGCCACACCATTGGTCCCCGAGGGGTAATAGCTGTTACTATTGGAAATTTAATGAAAATTACTAAAACAAGCTTAAAGGCGTATTATATTATATGTAACCGCGTTGAGGCGGTGCCATGGGCAAGGAGCACGGTGGAATATTCCTCGGTATGGGGAGGAACGCGCTGGTCCTCTCGGTCACCGAGTCGGTGGGCCAGGGCGTGCTTTTCCTCGTCTCCCCCTTCTGGTCCCTCTTCGTCCTCGAGATCGGCGCGTCTCTGCCGGCCCTGGGGCTCCTAGGCTTCATCCTGGGGCTCACCCGCATAGCCCTCCAGCCTCCCGTCGGGTACCTGACGGACAGGATGGGGAGGAAGAGGCTGGTGGTGTTGGGCGGCCTCGTGGCGTCGTTCGCGCCCTTCGTCTACTTCTTCGCCACCAGGTGGTGGCACCTCGTCCCCGGCGTCATGTTGGAGGCGTTCACCAACATAGTCTTGCCTGCTAGGCAGGCCATGTTCGCCGACTCGGTTGAGCCCGAGAGGCGGGCCACCGCGTTCGCCTCCATACACACCCTCTTCGCCGTCTTCTCGATGACGATGCCGGTGCTGGGCGGGTTTCTTCTAGAGCGGGTTGGGTTTCTCCCCGGGATGAGGGTCTTCTTCCTCGTCTCGGGCGTGACGATGCTGCTGGCGAGCGTCGGCCGCTGGAGGCTCCTGCGTGAGGACTACGCTCGCAAGCCGGGCCCCGCCGAGGGGCAGAGCCTCCGCAGGATTCTGTTGGAGACGTTTGAGCCCGTCAGAAGCCTGAAGGCCCTGAGGGTGGTTCTCCTAGGGGCTTTCCTCTACTCTCTGGCCGTGGGGGTCTTGACCAACTACGGCGTCGTCTACGCCACCGACGTGATAGGGCTCTCGCCGGCTCAGTGGGGGATGGTGGTGGGAGGCATGGGCGTCGTGGGCATATTGACGAGGCTCCCCACCGGGCGCCTCATAGACAGGTTCGGCAGAAGGATCAGCCTGCTGCTCAGCTACGCGGTCCGGCCCCTCTTCATCCTCGTCTTCACGATAGCCACAGGCTTCAGGCAGGTGCTGCTGATCCAGATGCTCGACAACCTCTTCGCGTACGTGCAGCAGCCTGCCCTCGAGGCGCTGATGATAGACCTCGCTTCCAGGGAGAGGCGTGGTAGGACGTATGGAGTCATGAACGTGGTGCCCGGCGTCGCGCTGACGGTCTCGCCGCTGGTGGGGGCGGCCCTGTGGGAGGGCTTCGGGGCGCGGTGGCCGTTCTATTTCTCCGCGTTGGCCTCGGCGTCGGCCGCAGCGGTTGTTTTCACGTTTCTCAGGGAGCCCGAGGAAAAGGTGGCTTGATGGATCTACCGGCGCTGCGCATGTTTTATCTTTATAGAGACATGAGTTGAGGCAACCCATGAATCGACGCACAACCTTGGCCGTGTTACTGTTACTGCTGGTGGAATCAAGTCTAGCGTATATCGTCTTCAACTACACGAGCCGGGAGAGGATGCCATCCACCATATTTCCATGTGATGGGGCGGTGACCTGCCTCGACGTGTCCAACTGGGGGGACGCTCTGGCTGTGGGAATGGCCGACGGCTCCGTCGCCTACTACCAGAAGGGCAAGACGATGCCCCAATGGGTGTACGAGGGGGGCTCGACCGTTGCCTCCATCCTTGTGTCCTCGGAGGGAGGCTACGTCCTGGCCATGGATGATAACCACACCGTCTCCCTGTTCCGCTCCCTCGGCGTCGGCGTCAACACGCCCAGGTGGAGCCGACGGCTGGAGGGCGGCCGCGTGCTGGGGGTCCACTCCCTGGGCGGCATCCCGCCCACCGTCTACATGCTGGCCTCGGTCGAGGGAAACATCCTTCTGTTCTCCGATAGGGAGGGGCTGCTCTGGGAGTACTCCACGGGGGCGAGCGGCGTCACGGCCGAGATATCCTACGACGGCAAACACGTGGCCGCCTTGGACGCCTCGGGCAGGGCCTACTTCTTCGACATCCAGGACTCTGACCCTATCTGGGTATCCTCCACTGGGGTGACTGACGGGGTTCTCTCCCTTTCCCAGTCCTCCCGGTTGGCCGTGGGCGGAGCCGATCCCTATGGTTGCGGGCGGGTCTCGTCGCTGTCCTTGGAGGACGGTGAGACGCTATGGGAGTGGACGACGGCCTCACCGGTCACGCGCGTGTCCATGTCCGGCGACAGCTCAAGGGTGGTCGTGTACGAGGGTGAAGGCAGGGCTTGGCTTCTCGCCGAGGACTCGGAGGTAGACGCCAGAGAGCTCGGCGTCGCCGCGGGCGTCGAGTCGGTCTGGTCACCTCCCTTCGGCTCCTACGCCGTAGCCCTCGGCGCAGATGGGCGCGTATACTTTCTCTACACACCTCGTCCGGCGCCCCTCTGGGTCTATGAGGCTGGGGGAGACGTGGTGGATGTAGCCGTGACCTCCACGGGGGACAGGGTCTTCGTGGCGGACAGGGATAGCGTGGCGGTGATCACCAACACCATCGAGACGGGGATGATCCCAGGCTCACGTGCCCTGTGGGGGGTCTGGTTCCTGGCCTGGTTCGCAGGGTTGGTCGTCGTCTACCGGGCGGCGGGTGCGGAGCTTGGTTGGCTCAAGCCCATAAAGGAGAACTATCGTTTACTCGTTTCCGGGTTGGCGGTCGGAGGTATCCTAGGTTTCGCAGTCTGGGGCGGGGGATTGGAGGCGTTCGCCGCCGCCGTGGGCTTCGCGGTGGGATGCTACACCGGGTTCAGCAAGGAGGGATTGGGTGGCTTCGGTGCAGGGCTCTTCGCCTCGGCTGCGGCGTCCATGGTCGCGTCCGTGCTGCATGGCCTGTTCGCATGGTTCAGCGGGGTGGAGAGTAACGTCGTGGTTCTCGTCGTGAACAGCGTCAGCGGCGGCACCAGGGCAGGGCTAGTCTTCGGGTTTCTGGGTACCTTGCTAGGCTTCATGTTCAAGTTCATGAGTCGTTTCAGGCAACCGGCGACCAGTTAAGGCGGTCGTCGATTTGACCAGCTCGTGCGGCTCTTAAACGTTAAATACCGATACGGTAAATGCGTCACTTAAATTACGCTATATTTGGGGATAAATGCATGGAAACCGATGTACTTGTTGTCGGCGGAGGCGTCCTCGGCTTCAGCTCGGCGTACCACATGAAGAGGAGGAGGCCCGAAGATAAGATAGTCCTCATAGACAGGCTCGGCGGCCCGGGGCAGGGGAACAGCGCCAAGAGCGAGGGCGCGTTCAGGAACGTGTTCACCTCGAAGACCAACTACCTTCTAGCGGACTCCACCATCGACGCCTTCAGCCACTTCCAGCGCGACCTGGGCTACGACCTGAAGCTGGAGCACATAAGCTACCTCTGGCTATTCAGCGAGGAGCAGCACCGCCGCCTCAAGCCCGTCCTCGAATCCATGGCCCGGCTGGGCGTGGAGCTAAGGTTCTTCGACGAGGGGCTCACCGACATGGTGCCGGGCCTCGTGACGGATTTCACGGGCGACGAGGAGGCCGAGATTCTGGGCTTGGAGCCCGTGGACGTGGCCATGCAGGGCGTCAAGTGCGGCAGCATAGATGCTGATTCCTTGGTCCGGTGCTACGAGCGGATGTTCCTCGAGGCGGGGGGCGAGGTTGTCTACGGCGCCGAGGCCGAGAGGCTTATCCTTGAGCCAGAGGAGGAGCTGGGTATACCTGGCGAGCCCTTCGTCTGGCAGGACGCCGCCATCAAGGGCGCCGAGACCAGCAAGGGGGAGATCAGGGCGGGCACCACGGTGGTGGCCACCGGCGTCTGGGCTGAGCAGCTCCTGGACCCCGTAGGGTTCGACGCCATGATGCGGCCCAAGAAGAGGCACATCTTCGTGTTCAAGGACCCGCGGCTGCGGGGCCTCTTCGAGGTGAAGGGGCTCAACGAGCTGGGCGCCCTGCCGCTGACGGTGTTGCCCAAGTCGGGTGTCTACCTGAAGGCCGAGGTCTCGGAGGGCAGCATATGGGTGGGGTGCGCCGACAACTTGGGCCGTCGATTTGGCTTGGAGGACGATCCCCAGCCTGAGGAGAGCTACTACACGGACGACATATACCACGTGCTCGTGGAGTACCTGCCGTGCTTCAAGGACGTCCGGCCCGTGAACATGTGGGCGGGCCAGTACGCCATCAACGGCTATGACGGCATCCCCGTCGTCGCTCCGGCCCCTGGTATGATATACGTGGGGGCGGCCAGCGGCAGCGGTATAATGAAGAGCGACGCCTTGGGCCGCGTAGCCGCCTCCCTCTACGTGGGTGAGCCCGAGGCGGAGCTATACGGGGGCCGCGGCTTCAGGGTCGCCGACCTGGGGGTCCGGTCACGCAGGGTCGAGCGCGAGGAGTTCATCATCTAGCCCTCTCTTAATGGATACGTTAAAGTAACTCTAAATGATGTATGCTCCTGAGTGGCGGTAAGGAGCCATGAGTCAGCCATGATGGAGCCCCTAAACGGCCTCGTCTCGATGTCTCAGCAGACACGTTTCCTAGTCGATATCATGGTGTACTATGGTCTGGTGGCCATCGTTGCATTTTCGCTGGGCTTCATGTACCGGAGAGCGGGCGTCCCTTTTCTAGGGTGCTCCGTGCCTTTCATGGCTGGAGGGTGCACGGTCAGCGCTTTGTCTGCACGCCTTGCCTTCGCCGCCGCCGAGGCAGCTGGGGTCGGGCTTCTGCCGTACGCGTCTGATGGCGACTGGGTCTACAACAACGAGCAGAACGTCGCTCTGGTCAACGAGTTCCTCGGGTCCCGGCCGCTTCTCTGCCTCGGCCTCGTATCCTTCACGTTTGCCGCGTCTTTTGTCTTCGGAGCCGCCTCGGGGTGGCTGATCACGAAGCCCGCCATCAGGCATGGCCCCGTGTACATCATGATTGCCACGTTAACCTTGACCGACCTAGCCGCGTTCACCGTTAGGATGTTTGCCCCGCTCAGCGGCGGCGCGTTGGGAGTCTATGTCCCGGACCTTCTGGCGTTCTACGACGGCGAAAGCTCCTTCGTGGTTCTGGTTATGGTCCTCTTGACGCTGCTCTGCGTGTTCATTGCGCTGAGGGCCCTGGAGGGGTCCCCCTTTGGGGTGTTGGCGAGAGCCGTGAGGGACGACGAGGTGGCGGTAGCCAGCCTCGGCAAAGACGTGGTGAGGGTAAAGGAGACGGCGGTGATGGTCGGCTCAGGCTTCATGGCTCTCGCCGGGGTCCTTTATTCCTTTTACTTCCTTTTTGTGGTGCCGTGCAGCTTCTCGAACATGCAGTGGGTTTTCTGGCCCCTGCTCGTCATGATCATCGGGGGAGGCGGCGTCGCCGGCACGCTGCTCGGGGTGGCGGCCGTCGAGGCGATCCGCAGAGCCATACTAGTGTACAAGTACCCCATCATGGAGGCTATATTCTTTCCCGTAGCCTATCTAGAGGCCACGCTTATCTCGGTGCTGATGATCGTGTTCCTTTTCCTGCGCCTTAGGCTGTCCGGGGACATGTTCCCGGCTTCGCCCTGGTCCTCAGCTCATGGTGAGGGGGACATGCAGCCCGCCAGCCGGCTCATAGCCGCCCACGAGGGCCTCGGCGGCGGCTTCGAGGGAGGGCGCAGCGTCCCCGAGGGTGAGGAGAACGGTACCGGCGTCTAAGGCTCCCGCGTCGTAGGGGTTTCGCAGGCAGACCAAGATGCCTTTCTTCCATGAGGCGAGCAGGTTCTGGGCCGCCTCCAGCTGAGCCGGGTATAGGTGCGCGTTCCGCGTAGCCAAGACCAGCGTCTCCGCTTCCTCGGCGAGCCTCTGGGCCTGCTCCAGCTGCCCCTCATTGGGCGTGGACGAGTCCATCGCGACAGCTTCCAGGCTGAGTTCCCTGTCTCTCAGATGCTTGACGAAAGCTGTCTCCTTTCCCCGCTCCACGGCTTCCTTATCGAGGCTTGACGCGAACTCGATCACAGCAACCCGCGACTCCGACTCAAGCGGCAGCAGGCCGCGCGTGTCCCTCAGGAGCACCGTCCCCACCCTCGCCGCCCTCCCCACGATCTCCAGGTGGCTCGACTGCCGGATCACGGTGAGGGGCGGCCGACCACCGGAGGCGAAACGCCTCTTCACCTCATTTATCCGAGCTACGGAGTAGTCCACCCACTCCAGGGGCAGCCGCCCTGTGCGCGCGGCTTCCAGCAGGGCGTCGTAGGCGGCCTCCTGGTATTCCCGAGTGTGGCTGAAGAGGATCAGGTTGGCGCCGGCCGTGGCTGCCTGGACGGCGGATTCCCCGGGGCCGTAGGCGTCGGTGACTGCCTTCATCTCCATGCAGTCCGTGGTTACGAGGCCTCTGTAGCCCATGTCGCGGCGCAGGAGCCCCTGGATGATGGCTGGACTGAGGGTGCTGGGGTACACGGGCTCCAGGGCCTTGAACTGGACGTGGGTGATCATCACCGCCGCGACGCCTGCGTCGCAGACGGCGCGGAAGGGGACCAGGTCGGTGTCCCACATGTCCTCGAGGGGGCCGTCGATGATGGGCAGCATCACGTGGGGGTCCACCGGCGTGTTGGCCTTGCCGGGGAAGTGCTTTGCGGTGGCGGCGACGCCGGCGCCCTGGAAGCCCCGTACCTGCGCCAGCGCGTGCCGCCTGACGTGCATAGGGTCCGAGCCCAGGCTGCGGACGCCCACGCTGGGGTTACGGATGTCGTGGGTGAGGTCGATGGCCGGCGCCAGGTTCCAGTTTATGCCCAGGGCCCGCATCTCTGTGGCTAGGACCGCGGATACCTCCTCGGTGAGCCTGGGGTCGTCGGCGGCTCCCAGGGCCATGGCTCCGGGGCTCTCGGTGAATCCTTCCCGGAGCCGGGCCACCACGCCGCCCTCCTGGTCGATGGCTACGAGCATGGGTCGCCTAGCGGCTCGATGGAGCTGGTCCGTGAGGTCGGCGACCTGTTGTGGCGTTTCTATGTTGCGAGCGAAGAGGATGACGCCGCCTATGCGCCCCTCCCTGAGCCAGTCTAAGATGTGCCGCGGCGGCTCGTGGCCGTGGAAACCGACGACGAGCATCTGGCCTATCTTCTCTTCGAGGGTGAGGGTCACTCGTCCTCTAGCTCCACCGTCTTACAGTACCTTCGCTCGAGGTGTCCCATGAGGTCTACGCCGGCTCTGGCCCGCTGCTCCTCTTCTTCGAGGTGTTTCTCCAGGCCCACCTCCTTGACGCGTCTGTGGTGGTCCACCACGAAGGGGTAGGTGTCCCTCATGTACTCGGTGTGGCTGCAGGTGAGGTATTCGCCGCACTCCAGGCAGCTTCGGAGCTCCTTCTCATCTGCGCACTCCCTGTTCTGGCAGGGTGCTCCGCCGCCGCCGAGGCAGCCCTGGCACTGTGCGTGGCTGAACCATTCGAGGCCCTTCCTGAACTCTTTGAAGCTGAAGCTCTTGACGGCTTCTTCGAGCCAACCGTACCGGGTGGTGTCCACGAGGCGTTTGAGCTCACCGGCGGCATACCTCACTCTGCCGTTCCCGCTGGGGCACTGGCCGCAGTAGACGCCGCAGACCCCGTAATCAAACCCTTCTAGGTTCATGTTCTTCCCTAGACTCTTCGGCGGCGTCTGGATAAGGTTTTCACCCGAAGATGTGAAAAAATTAGTTAGTTTGTGGATCGGTTGTTTCGCCGATGGGGTGCTTCACCTGACGTAGACCATGTGGGTCTTCTGGCCGGTGACGATGGATGTAGCCTCAGAGGCGTCCTCCTTGAGCATCATCTCCTGGTACTTGTCTATGTCGCCTTTGATGACGTAGACGGTGTCCTCGGTGGTCCCCCATGGGTGGCCCCAGAAGACGAGCTCCAACCCGTATTTGTTGAGCACCTTCTCTATCTTCTTGAAGCTGTCCTCTATCTTCTCCTCGGCCTTGGGGGCTATGTTTCCATAAACTATGTAGTAAGCGAATTTTCCCATGTTTCTCCTTCCTTAGAAGGCTCTGCGTCCATTTTGTGGACTGGAGCCTGGTCTCATATTATATACAGCAAATATAATATTTACTAGCAGCGTTTTTTCGCTAGTTTCAACTAAAAGATGTCTGAGGTGCTCAGGTTCCCATGACCTGCTAGGCACCAGAAACCATTGTAAAGATAGGTTTACAAATAGTAAAGTTTATATTACATTTTGTATAATCTACTTTACGTGATGTGTATGGATAAGGAGAGATACAATCTAATCAAGAAAGTCGTAGTCGTCGCGATAGGAATCGTGGTGAGCTTCGGCGCGGTCAGGCACAGCTGGGGCCTACCCATGGTCACAGTCCTCCTGGGCATCGTCGTGCTAATCACGATGAGAAGACAGGTCACAGACGTGCTTCATGACGAGAGAACCGTGGCCATACGCGCCAAGGCGGCGAGCAGGACCCTGGGCTACGTGACCGCCCTCACCGGCTTCCTGGGGATAGCCCTCGTCGAGCTGAGCTACCGGGGGTTCACCGAGTACAGGAGCGTCGGGTACGCGTTCGCCTACCAGGCCAACGCAATACTAGTGATCTACGCCCTCTTCGTCTGGTACTACGGTAGGCAGATGGGGGACTAGCCCTTGGAGAACAACATCCGAGTCCTCAGGGCCGTGAAGAACATCTCCCAGGAGCAGCTGGCCCAGGAGCTGGGTGTGACCAGACAGACCATCCACGCGGTGGAGACCGGTAAGTACAACCCGAGCCTGGACCTGGCCTTCAAGATGGCCAGGTTCTTCGATAAAAGCATCGAGGAGATCTTCATCTACGAGGACGGTTAGCCGAAGGCCTGCATCCTTACCTATTTGATTTCGTTTGTTTCCTCAGGCTCTTTGATCTCCGTAGTCGTGACCCCTGATAGGTGGGTGTCGTTTCGTCTGATCTTCAGCCATAGCAAAACGAGGAGGAGCAGGAACGCCGCCCCGACGAGGATCATGCCGGAGGTGTCGTCGGCTCTCGACGCGTCGAGTTCCTGGAGGGGTGACACGAGTATGAAGAGCAGCACTGGGCCCGAGACGAGCCCCATGAGGTGGCTCCTCCTGGCCTTCCGCCACTCGAAGCTCGCGAGGTACCTGACCACGCCGTAGACCACGGCGACGCCCACCACACAAACCAGGAGGGGGTGGATGAAGCTGTCTGATATGGAAGGCAGCCACCCGAACGTCAACGCGGAAGCTAGGGCCGCGAAGAAGCCCACCGCCGTGTAGAAGGCGGGGCGGCGCATGGGTCTGTTTCCTCTTCTCGCCCAGTCGTTCGGCAAACGGTTGGCCGCATAGATGAATCCCAGCGTGACGGCTACCCCGAGGATGTACTGGGCCGCTGGGGGCCAGAAGCCCAGCATCGAGCCGAAGAGGATGAACCCGGCCACGACATCCAGAAGCAGGACGGCGGCCACGATCTTGAGCCGCCCATCGGTGAGCCACGGCTCCGCCTTGCGGGACGGGTAGGCTAGCTCCACGAGGAGCACAGGCGTCACCACGCTGAAGAAGGCGTGGTAGACAGTGAGTTCCACGGCCCACACCCAGTTCACGCCCCAGGCCCGGCCGAAGCCCGCCAGTACGCCGAGGTCCATCCACGATGGGTTGTAGAAGCTGGCTACCATGAGGGCCTCCTCGAGTACGCCGTAGCCGCACCCTAACAGTATCAGGGTCCCGACGCCTTTTCTCCAACGCGCTTTTAGCTCCCTGCACACCAGGGCCCCGCAGCCGTAGAGGGCCACCATGATGGTGAACCCGAAGGGTTGGAAGAACTCGGCTGGGGGCGACGAGCCTGAGAGGAGCTCGCCCATGGCGGGTGCCAGGAGCAGCAGGGCGAGCCACGGGGGGACGCCGATCCTCATGATCGTATGGATGTCTATGAGGCTTTAAGGGGTGCCAGTCTCGCGGAGGGTAAAGAGGTTTCAGCCGATGAGTCTGCAGCTCATTATCTCTATGGGGGGCTCAAGCCTTTGCCCCTCGTGGGGCTGCCTGTGGATCTCCCTGACCACGTCCATGCCCCCTCTGACGCGTCCGAAAGCCGCGAACCCCTGCCCATCCGGGTTCCTCCGGCCCCCGTGGTCCAGTTCGGGCTGGTCCCCTATGCAGATGAAGAAGCTGGATGTTGCGGTCCCCGGGGCCCACCTCGCCATGGAGACGGCGCCGTCCACGTGGCTCAGCCCCGTCGCCTCGGTGGTCTCGTGCCTGATCGGGTGGTACAGTGAGGGGTAGGCGGCGTCCTCGGGCTCCGTGCCTCCCTGGATTACCTCTATCTTCACGTCTGGGTCGGGCTGGTTGTCCATGGTGACGGTCCTGAAGAACGTGGTGCCGTCGAGGAGCCCCTCATCCACGTATCGTAGGAAGTTCTCCGAGGTCACCGGGGCCCTGTCAGGGAATACCTCGACCTCTATGTCTCCGAGGGGCGTGGTTATCAGGACGACGGTGGGGCCTTCACGGGAAGCCATTGGGATCAGGGCTGCATTTCACGGTTGATCTATAATAATTTGCGTGTACGGGGGAAACGCCTCGCGAGTTTATCCGGCGTGCTCGAATGTGATAAAAACCCATTCGCATGAATGATGTAGTTGAAGATGAGTGAAGTGAAGGCTGTCCTCGACGAGGCCCGGGAGCAGAACCGTGAGGCGTTGTTTGAGCACGAGGCCAAGGATTTGATCTCCAAGGTGGGGCTACCAACGACCAGGTACCGCTTCGCGAAGGACAAGGAGGAGGCGGTCAGGGCCGCCCACAAGATCGGGTACCCGGTCGCCCTGAAGATCGTGTCGCCCCAGGTCCTCCACAAGTCTGACGCCGGCGGTGTGGCCCTCGGCATCGACGGCGACGACGATCTTAGTGCAAGCTACAACGAGATCATTAAGATCGTCAAAGACAGGGTCCCGGGGGCCGAGATAAGCGGCGTACTCGTGGAGGAGATGGCGGCGCCGTCAGTCGAGGTGATAGTCGGGGCCACCAGGGACCCCCAGTTCGGCCCCACCGTCATGTTCGGCGTCGGCGGGATACTCACCGAGATAGTCAAGGACGTCTCGTTCAGGGTGGCGCCCCTCGGCCACGACGAGGCGGTCAAGATGATGGGTGAGATAAAGGCCCACAGGGTCCTGGAAGGCGCACGAGGCCTACCCCCGGTGGACAAGGAGGCCTTGGCGGATATAATCGTCAAGACATCCAAGCTGATGGTTGAGAACCCGGGCATCGCCACGATAGACCTCAACCCCGTCATCGTCTACGGCAACTCGGCGAAGATCGTTGACGCCAGAATCATTCTGGGCGAAAAAGATTATGCAGGTTATGCCATGGAGCTAGCCGATGATCTGGATGCTGTTCTCGCCCCTTCCTCGGTGGCCGTCATAGGCGCGTCGGCCAGCCCCGACAAGATAGGGCATAAGATACTACGGAACATCGTGGATGCCGGGTTCGAGGGCCCAGTCTACCCCGTGAACCCCCGGGGAGGCGAGATACTGGGGCTTAAGGCTTACCCCAGCGTGCTGGACGTGCCGGGGGACGTGGACGCCGTGGTGATCGTGGTCCCCTCCCGGTTCGTTCCGGGCGTCATGGAGGAGTGCGTCCGGAAGGGGGTAAGGGGCGCCGTGATAATCTCAAGCGGCTTCAAGGACGTGGGCCCCGAGGGCGCCCAGCTGGAGAAGCAGGTACTGGAGACGGCTGCTAGGGGAGGCGTCAGGGTCGTCGGCCCCAACTGCCAGGGCGTCAGCAACCCGGTCTCGGGGTTTTGCGCCACGTGGCCCCTGGTGAAGGGGGTAGGCCCCGTCGCCGTCATCTCGCAGAGCGGCTCCATCGCCCTGGAGGCCCCGTCCAACCTCGTGGACAGCCACGTCGGGTACAGCAAGTCCGTCGCCCTGGGAAACAAGTCGGACGTGGACGAGGCCGACCTTATCTCGTGGCTGGGAGGCGACGCGGGCACGCGGGTCATCGCGGTCTACACCGAGGGGACGGACCAGGGCAGGAAGCTCATGAAGGCTGTTAGAGGCGCCTCGGCCGGTAAACCGGTGCTGGTGCTAAAGGGAGGCAGGACGGAGGCGGGTAGGAAGGCGGTGCTGGCCCACACGGGCTCCATGGCGGGCAGCGGCGAGGTCTTCGAGGCCGCCGTCCACCAGAGCGGAGGCATATGCGTCGGGAGCCTGGAGGAGCTCCTGGACGCCGCGAAGGCCTTCTCGATGCTGCCTGTGCCAGGGGGCCCCAGGCTGCTCGTAGTTACGAGCTCGGGGGGCGCCGGCATACTGTCCTCGGATGCCTCGGAGAAGGCGGGGCTAACCCTCTGCACGCTTTCCCAGGAAACCGTGGATCGGCTTAGAGAGGCTCTGCCCGACTACTGTATTCTGAGGAATCCGCTGGACCTGACGGGGAACGCCTTCACCGAGCCTAGGATGTACAGGGACGCGCTTGAGGTGGTGCTGGAGAGCGGCGAGGCAGACATGATACTGGTGGTCTTCGGCGACCCCATACCGGACACCGTCGATCTGCTGGGGGAGGTAGTGCAGAAGGCCGAGAAGAAAGGCGTCCCCGTGGCTGTGAATTACCTGGGTGGGGCGGATGTCCAGAAGGTCGAGGTTGACGCCCTCCAGAGAGGCGGCGTCCCGGTTTACCCGACGCCGGAGAGGGTTATAACGGCTCTGGGGTACCTGAACAGGTACCGTCTATACAGGGGTAATAATGGAGGATAGTGAAGTGTCGGTTATTAGAGACATGCCCGGTGAGAGGGTTCTCATGCTGGGCAACGAGGCCATAGCCAGGGGGGCCGTGGAGGCTGGAGTCCAGCTGGGCGCCGCGTACCCGGGGACCCCCTCGTCCGAGATAATGGTCTACGTCGCTGAGGCGGCGAAGGAGATGGGCTTCCACGCCGAGTGGTCCACCAACGAGGTGGTGGCCTTCGAGGTGGCCGCCGGAGCCGCGATGGTCGGCGGCAGGGCCCTGTTCGCGTGCAAGGGCGCCGGCCTCAACGTGGTGATGGACATGCTCATGACGCTGCCCTACACTGGCGTCCGCGGCGGCCTCGTGATAGTGGTCGCGGACGACCCTGGGGCGTGGTACAGCTCCAACGAGCAGGACTCCCGTTTCGCTGGGCTCTGGGCGGGGCTGCCCGTGCTGGAGCCATGGGACCAGCAGTCAGCCAAGGACATGACCCGGGACGCGTTCGACCTCTCGGAGAGGCTGGAGCTCCCCGTCATCGTGAGGAGCTGCACCAGGCTCAGCCACGCCTCGGGGGATGTCACCTTGGGCGAGATACGGGGGAAACGCAACCCCATAGTCTTCGACAAGCACTGGAAGGTCCCTTACAGGTGGAACGTGTACGGGCCCCCGGGCCCCATCGAGAAGCACCGCTGGCAGAAGGAACAATTAAGGAAGGCCCGGGACATAGTCGAGGACATAGGCTACAACGAGCTTTACGAGGCGGGGAACGGCTCCAGGCTCGGCGTTGCGACGTCTGGCATGGCGTCCAACTACGTCAGGGAGGCGTTGAACAGGCTCGGTAAGCGCGACAGCGTGCACCTGCTGACACTCGGGGCACCATACCCCGTCCCAGAAAGCATGGTGAAACGTTTCCTCGACGGCGTTGAAGCCGTTCTCTGCGTCGAGGAAGGCGAAGCCCTCATCGAGAGGCAGCTGCACGAGATCGTGAATCACTCCGGGGGAAACGTCGAGGTGCTTGGCCGTCTCACCGACGGCGTGATGCCCGCCGTTGACGAGCTTGACCCAGACAAGGTCACATCAGTGCTGGCGGCGTTCCTCGGCATCGAACTACCGCCCCCGGGGGACGCCTTGAGGGAGGAGCTGGCCGATCTAGTCTGTGCGCGAAGCTCGTCCTGGTGCGCTGGCTGCCCCCACATAGGCAGCTTCTGGGCCCTCAAGACGGCGCTTCCGCAGGACAAGGTGAACATAATCAACACGGGCATAGGCTGCTACGAGATGAGCGGCTACGGCATCGCCGCGGCCCCCGTAGACGCCGGGGACACAGACGAGTCCAAGCGCTGGAGGGCGACAATCCCCTACGAGATGACGGACACCCTCTACGTCATGGGCAGCGAGACGGGGCTCAGCCAGGGACAGTACCACGTGGGCTACAGGGACGGCGAGATAGTCAGCGTCCTCGGCGACTCGTCGTTCTTCCACACCAACCTCTCCCCGATAGCCAACGCGGTGTACAACAAGGCGGAGCAGATGATCCTGGTGCTGGACAACCTGTGGACCTGCATGACGGGCCACCAGCCCAACCCCTCCACCGGGTTGACGCTCCTCGGCGAGGACACGGAGACGCCGTCCATCGAGGAGATATGCCGGGCCCTGGGCGTCCAGCACGTCGAGACCGTTGAACCCTACAACCTGAAGGAGACCATAGAGGCCATGAAGGAGGCCCTTGGACACCAGGGCGGCCCCAGCGTGGTGGTCCCGCGGAGAGTATGCGCGTTGCAGCGGTCCCGCGAGCTCCGCCGTCAGCGTCGGGAGGCGCCGCGCTACGTGGTGAACGACCTCTGCACGGGCTGCAGGATCTGCCTCTGGCTCGGGTGCCCCGCCATCGGATTCGACGAGTCCAAGCCCAACGCCGCCGGCGGCAAGGGCGTGGCCTTCATCGACCCCCTCCTATGCGTGGGCTGCGGGTTATGCGCCCAGATGGAGGTCTGCAGGTTCAACGCCCACGACAAGGTGGGGGAGGGGGAGTTCTAGGTGGCGGCCGATATGAGCATCAAGGAGTTCAACCTCATCGTCACGGGCGTCGGCGGCCAAGGCAGCGTCCTCGCCAGCCACATAGTCGCGGAGGCCGCCGTCAATAGGGGCTACAGGGTCAGGGTAGGGGAGACCTTCGGAGCCGCCCAGCGGGGAGGCAAGGTGCACTCCCACGTCAGGATCGGCAGCGAGGTCCACGGACCCCTGTGCCCCAGGGGGTCCCTGGACGTCCTGTTGGGCTTGGAGCCCAACGAGACGCTGCGGCTGGCGCTGAAGTACGCCAACGAGGAGACGTTGATCATCACCAACACTCGCCCGGTGCCCTCTATGGACGCGAACATCGGAGCCGACCACTACCCGGAGGTCTCCAAGCTAATCGAGGCGTTGAACATACTCTCAGGGAACGTTGTTTCCTTCGACGCCACGGAGCTGGCGATAGAGGCCGGGAACGAGAGAACCATGAACGTCGTGCTCCTCGGGGCGCTGGCCGCCAGCGGGAGACTCCCCTTCGACAAGGAGTCCCTACGCGAGGCGGTCTTGAGACGTGTCCCGCCTAGAACTGTTGAGGTAAACGAGGCGGCCTTCAACCTCGGCTGTGTTCAGCTCTAACCCCTTTCTGCGGAAAGGCGGTAACGCCGGGTCCAGCCCCCCGTCGAGGATGGGGTGGGCGGCTACACGTTCTTCAGCACGTCCAGCAGTATTTCCACGCCGCTGTCTGCCTGCTCCTCCGTGAGAATGAGGGGCGGGGCCAACCGGATGCTGCACGGGCCCGCGGCCAGCAACAGCAGCCCCCTCTTGAACGCGTCTACTATGGTTTGATCCCGCTCCTCGGACGCAGGCTCCTTCGTACTTCTATCCTTCACCAGCTCCAACCCGATCATCAGGCCCTTGCCGCGGACGTCTCCTATGATCTCCACCTCGTCCTGGGCCTCAGTCAGCCGCCTCTTGATGTGGTCCCCGACCTTCGCGGCGTTCTCCCAGAGCCTCTCCTCTGTGAGCACGTCCATGACGGCTGAGGCCGCCGACGCTATTATCGGGTTCCCGCCCAAGGTGTTCTCGTGGGCGCCCTCCTCCCAGTCCATGACCTCGCCCTTGGCCGCGCACACCCCCATGGGCAGCCCCGCGGCCACCGCCTTGCTCATGCACATGATGTCAGGCTCCACGCCCCAGTGCTGGCACGCCCACATCCTGCCGGTCCTGCCGAAGCCCGTCTGCACCTCGTCGTCGATCATCAGTATGCCGTGCTCGTCGCACATCTCCCGGGCCCGGGGCCAGTACTCGTCCGGCGGGGACACGTAGCCGCCCGCCCCCAGGAGGGGCTCGAAGACCAGGCCGGCCACCTCGCCGGGGGTCACCACGAACCTGAAGACGTGCTCCTTGATGTAGTCGAGGCAGTACAGCCCGCACCCGGGATACTCCTGCCTGAAGGGGCAGCGGTAGCAGTACGGGTAGGGAGCCAAGACGACCCCCGGCATCATGGGCCCGAAGTGCTGCCTCGCCTTGCTGCTGGTGGACGTGAAGGCGAGGGACCCCATAGTCCTGCCGTGGAACGACCTTATGTAGCCGAGGAAGTACAGCCGCCTGCTGTGGGCCCGGGCCAGCTTGATGGCGCACTCCACGGTCTCGGTGCCGCTGTTCCCGAAGAAGAAGCGCTTCGAGCCCTCCCAGGGCATCACTCCTGCCAGCTTCTCGGCGAGCTCCACCTGGGGGACGGTGAAGTAGTCGCAGCTGTTGACGTGGTCGCATCTCTGCGCCTGCTCGATGATGGCCTGGGTCACCTTCGGGTGCCGGTGGCCTATGTTGGCGACGGCTATGCCGGAGCCGAAGTCCAGGTACACGTTGCCGTCGATGTCCTTCACCCACACCCCCTCCGTTTCGACTCCTACGAGGGGTGCCGTGCGGGAGAGGGAGGACGAGAGCAGCCGCCTGTCCCTCTCGATGAGGCTCCTGGCCTTGGGGCCGGGGGGAGTCACAACTATCTTCGGGTGAGAGCCTTTGTTCATCTCCACACCTGGCATATCTGGATTATCTGTGGTTAAAAGCCTGTCCAGCACCGTTTGACGGGATAACCTTTATTATCCGTTCCTGCGGAGGGATACCCCTTGGTGAGTTGATTGAGGGATAGTCTTCCGATCCGTTGAGGACGACGAGACCTACTCCCAAGTCATCGAAGTCGAGGGCCACCTCATCGACTCCATGATCCTCTCGAAGATTCTTGACGCGATAATGGATCAGCGGGGCGAGTTCGAGTTCCTCGAGTTCAATGTTGGGAAACAGAAACACGACTACAGCTTCACGAGGATCCGGGTGACCGGTGAGTCGAGGGAGCACCTAGAGAACATCCTCGGGGAGGTGCTGCGGCTGGGTGCTACGCTGCCGGAGACCCCCGAGGTTGAGTACCTGCCCGCCCCGGCGGACAAGGTGCTGCCCGACGAGTTCTACTGCACCACCCACCACCCCACGTGGGTGTACATGGGCGGCGGCTGGGTGCCCGTCCAGGGCCTCATGATGGACAAGCAGATCATCGTGGAGCCCGGGAACCTTAGGGCATACTGCAAGCCGATAGGCATGGTGAAGAAGGGCGACCTTGTGGTGGTGGGTGAGAGAGGCATCAGGATCAAGCCCCCTGAGAGGCCCCGCGGGGAGGTGGGGGTCTTCGAGTTCATGGGCAGCGACGTCTCCTCGGAGAGGCCCTCGACGTCCATCATCCGCGAGATAGCCCGTAGCCTAAGGGAGAGGGCGGGGAACGGCGGCAAGATAGTGGTGGTGGCTGGCCCCGCCGTGGTGCACACCGGCGCCGCGCCGTACCTCGCCCGGATGGTGGAGCTGGGCTACGTGGACGCGCTGCTCTCGGGCAACGCGTTGGCGGTCCACGACGTGGAGAGCGCCCTCTACGGGACCTCCCTGGGTGTGGACCTGAAGCACAGCCGGGTGCAGAGCCCCAGGAACCACATAGCCGCTATAAACGAGGTGATGAAGGCGGGCTCCATGAAGGCGCTGGTGGAGAGCGGCCTGCTCAGGAGCGGCATATTCTACCAGCTGATAAAGAACGGGGTGCCCTTCGTGCTGGCGGGCTCCATCAGGGACGACGGGCCCTTGCCCGAGGTGGTGAAGTGCATGGACGAGGCCCAGGCGCTGTACAAGGAGCAGGTCAAGGACGCCGACTTCGTGGTGATGCTGGCTTCGACGCTCCACAGCATCGCGGTGGGGAACATGCTTTCCAGTAGCGTGAAGATCGTGTGCGTGGACATCAACCCGGCTGTGGTGACCAAGCTCAGCGACCGGGGCACCAGCCAGGCGGTGGGCGTGGTCACTGACGTGGGCACGTTCCTGCCGCTGCTGGTGAACGAGCTGCAAAAATAGACCGAATAGCCGGTTTCCAGGCTATCTCATGTCTATCTTCATACCCGCCAGCGCTCGGCTGCGCAGGGCCTCGCTTGCCGCCATCCACTTGGAGTCTCCGCCCGGTCCCTCGAAGTCCGTGAGGCTCAGGCCGCGCCGTTCAAGGGCCTCCATGTAGACGATCATGAGCTCCCGCTTGCCACTCTCGTCCAGCCGAACCAGGCGTATACTCATCACGTCGCCTTCCAGGCGGTAGCCTTCCCACTGCAGCAGGCGCACCACGTGCATGGTGTCGGAGTCGTCGCCCCAACCGCCCCGCACAGCCTCCACGTTGTAGTAACAGATGCTGTCATAGAACTCGTGGCCGCCTATCACTGTGCGGTAAGGATCTGCCGAGTAGTCGTAGCCCCTAGGTGAGGCCGACGGTAAGTAGCCTTCGAACTGGAACCAGTATAGGCGTTGGACCTGTCCACGTTCATCAGCCTCCACGTAGAGGTGGATCTCGCAGCGCGCCACGCCGTAGAGGATGAACGTCTCGCCGCCCACGTAGGATAAACCGGGGTCCACCTTGATGGTTCCCTCGGGGAACCCGATGGAGACGAGGGTCGAGCCTTCAACGTTGACCCGGGGAACTATGTATGGTTCCTTGTTTTCCATGATGTCACCCAATAGAAATGCCTGTGTTGTGATAAGGTTAGCTGGATACGTTGCCCTTAGGTAATGCCTTCTGTTTGTTTACATAGTAGGGCGGAGGGGCGTTGAAAGCATACAGATAATGAAGCATCCCGCAAGCACTGTTCATCTAGTTAATGAGAAGTATTTGTGGACGTATCGGTTCAGGAATACTCGATTTTATTCTTCTTCCCTTCGTCGATCACGTTCTCATCGGCTCCGATTTCAATCGAGTTGTTTTCTGAGAACTTGTCCAGCCAGACATGAGCAGTAGCAGACCCTGAGGGTGAGCCTGCGAATCTTCTCCCATCGGCGTGGGCGCTGCTGTATTCGTCGGGTTCTCTTATCCGCAGGTCACCCATGTCGTTGCCTTCGACCAGGTTGTTGAGAGCCCTCTGGTCCCGTTCCCCTGATTTCATGCGTCCTGACACTCGTATTCCGTAGTATGCATCGCCTAGAATCTTGTTTCCCTTAACCTCGTAGTCGTCGCATTTCCTTACGTGTATGCCCCCGTATCCTTTTTTCAGCGTAATACGGTTGTTGTGGATTCTACCGCCTCTTAATTTGTCTGCTCCTTCTCTGTTCATCACGGGGCCGAGGACTTTGATGCCGCTGTAATTCAGTTTATCCAGCTTGATGGCATTTCCCTCGATCTCGACGTTGAATCCGGGCGAAGGGAAGCCCCAGGCGCTCTGGACCAGTATACCTGTACCCGCTTCGGGGCTTGAGAAGGGGTAGGACCCATACACGTCTGACTCTATCGTGTTGCCTCGTATAACAACGTCCGCGGTCTCTAGGCAGCCCGTCACGGCCATCCCCCTCGCGTTGGTGTTGCGTATGACGTTGTCCATGATGTTGACGGCGTCGGATGCCTGATGCACGGCGACGCCGAAACCCATGTAGTACTCGTGGTTGAACAGGTCTGGCCGGTATTCGGGGTCTTCTTCGAGGCCGTCCCTTGAGAGGAACCCGCCGAAGGCGCCGCCGCGGGCGAAGTCGATGTGGTTGCCTTCTATCGTGACTCTGCCCTTGAAGACGCTGGGCTCTGAGCCGCGTACCCAGATCCCTATAACCACGTCGCCGAACGCGCCGTACGTCATCCCCCTTCCGTACCCCGTCATGAGGGTGATCCTGTTATCCCTTATGTCCAGGCTTCCGGCTTGGACGCCCCATACGCATATGTGGTTGAAGTCCGTGAAGTGTATGTTCTCTATCGAAACCTCGGCGTCTCCGCCGTCCACCTTGAAGACGGAGTCGAACTCGGTGAACGGGAAGCCCCAGCCCTTCTTGTAGATGGTCGCCGCCGGGACGTCTCCTTCTCTTCCCTCCCCCCTGACCGCGACGCTCCTGGATATCTCCACCATGGAGGAGCCGAAGTTGAAAGTGCCCTTGAGCACCACCTCGTCGTAGTTGTCCACGGCCTCCTGAACAGCCCGAGCGTCTAACTCAGGTCTATCCTGCCCTATGACCGTTATGCTTTCTGACGGTTTCTCCTTCACAAGGGGGCGTCCATGCACAATCTGAGAAACCTTTGTGGTTGTTCTCTGTTCTGCCCCGTCCCAGTGGTACTGAAATAGCTCTCTGCACCAGTCTAGAGCCGTTTCATGGGTCGCCGTGAATCCCTTGAAGTCGTGTTGACCGTTTGATGTAGGGAAAGCCAGCACACAACAACTTTCAGATAAGAACAAGAGAACGCTTACCTTGTCTAACATCCTCTGCTCGACCAGAGGCGTGCTTCTCGTGCGGTTCAAGGCGTGAGACTCCTCGGAGGTCATGGCGTCGATGTCGGGGTTCAGCACGCGCTCCCTGGGCTCGATGATCCTGACCCTTACTCCGCGGTTTATCGTCTCGACGATGGTCGAGAGAAAGTTCATGGGGAACTGATCGACGAGAATCCACACGTGTTCTCTCGACTCCTTGAAGAGGTTATCCGTGTAACGGAAGAAATCCATGGCGTTCCACACACGGGTGCTCTCACCGAGTTCACCGATCTGCTTCACAAACCGGGCTGGGACCTCTGCAAGGCTGTGGGTTTCGAAGTACTCGCTGTTGGCTGACAAGAACTCGAACTCCCGGAACAGGAGGATGGAGGCCTCGCCGTATGGGGTGAGGTGATAAAACCCTTCCAGGTCTCTCTCGATGAGGCCGATTTCCCTGAGCCTGGTTATGTGCCGCCTGATCTCGGGGTGATTCAGGCCCTGCTCCTTCGCGATCTCTGTTATCCGCATGGGGTTTCTCTGAAGCAGCAGCAGAATCCTGTGCCTGATCTCGTTAGATACCTCGAAGAGAAGGCTGTAGAAGTTTTCAGACGCCGGCATCCGGTTGATTCATCCTCCCTTCGATGCATCGATCATTATTCGATGTATTGATCTTCCGGAGTTGAGATAAAAAATGTAGCCTTTCCGTGACTTGAAGGTAAGACTCAGGCGATGTATGTCACGGAAAACATGGAGCATGCGTTCAGCATAGAATTAAAGAATAAACGATACGTGAAACACATCTTCGTGTCGGACGATGCCCATGAACGGGTCCTCTTCGAGGGCAACCTCGGAAAACTATTGGACATGTCACTTGTCGAAGGCGACATCCTTGAACTCACAGGTGTGAACGGCGTCCTGAGGGTAAGCCTCACCAGAGAACAGTTAAGGGAGACCATTAAATCCGAGGAGTCGAGCCTTAGCGCCGAGGAGGGGCGCTCTAAAGATACCCAAACCACGAAAGTGGAAAATGAAAGGAGGAGGTAAGATGAAGAAAAAGTATCTCGTGCTACTGATATGCAGCGCTCTGCTCGCATCCATCCTGCTTACACCTACGTTGATCGCCGAAGGCGCCTTTTGGGGTGGACCCCGTAGATGGAAGAAATGCGACGGCGGGGTGATACGTGCATCAGGGGAATGGACCTATGTCAGCGTGGGTAAGGACACTCGAAGCGGCGGAGGCTACACGTTCGTACTCGGAGAAGAGACGGGAACCTGGACAGGGACCTTCACCGGTACATCTCAAGACTACTTCCAAGCCGTGATGCAGCCCTCGGGTGACGTATATCTATCCTATGGTTTAATCTTCTTTGAGGGAACCGTAGAGGGTAGATCTGGCACGCTGGTGATCAACTTTGCTCCCGGCGAGAAGGTGGAGGGAGAATGGTCGGGCACCTGGGAGATCATGAGTGGCACGGACGAACTGGAGAACATCCGCGGGCGAGGATGCTGGTGGGGGCCCTCGTTCGATCTAGACTATAATGGGAAGATCTGCTTCGAACTCGACAAAGACTAGAACTCTGACGATACCCGATGTGCATACCCCCAATATTTTTATATGCTTTGGCAGCCGTGGCGGCCTAGACCTGAGCTATGGTCTTTAACTAGTAATTTATTTAATAACTGAAACTAAAGTAACAGATGATGAGACTGGAAGACGTCTCTGAAGAAAACCTGGATGATTTGTTCGAGATCTGTTCAGGGCACAGAGGATTCGCGCCACGGGATGATCCCATAATCGGGAAAAGCGTGGAGATCAAGAGACGGCTGCTCCTCGATATTTTAGATAGACACGGGCCTTGCGCAAAGATCGCGTATATTGACGGGAAGCCCGTGGCCCAGATCCTCTTCATCCCCGAGGAGATGATGCCCTATGTCCATGATCCGAGAGAGGATGTTGTTTTCCTACAGTGCATATACAGCCCCTTCCCGGACACCCAAAGAAAAGGGGCTGCAGCCGCTCTGATGAAGGATCTGATAAACGAGTGTGAGACCGGGTTGAGCTGCCTAGGGGGAAGACCCTGCAGCTTCTTGGTTACCCGGCCGTTCGCCCATGAAGGAGACCTATCGCTGAGCGAGTTCTACGGTAAATATGGTTTCAGGCATGGCTCCCAGGAGATGTTCCTCGAGGTCAAACGAGACTACGGTCCGAGGGAGGCCTCTGATTATCAACCGTTGCCAGAGGACCTTGGAAAAACCGTCATCCTTTACAATCCGTTGTGCGAGTGGGGTCACTTCGCCGCACATAGGATAAAGGAGCTGCTTCAGGAGTCGGACCCAGGTTTTATCGTGAAGACGTTTAATGTCTGGGAAAGGCCGGAGGAGTACCTGAAGAGGCCCCTCCCGAGGGTTACGTCTGCACGCGTGATAGTCGACACACAGGTGAACAATATCAGTTTCTGGACCAATCGAGAGGCATTCATAA
>CAZGZR010000014.1:3394-41219 GCA_964529745.1 uncultured Candidatus Bathyarchaeia archaeon | reverse complement strand
CCTCTCAGTAATCGGCGTCTACGGGGTCTACGAGAGATGGCTCTAGAAGCAGATAGTCTCAGGGTAGAAACCCAGCCACGTCGGCGTCATCATGGACGTTATCCGTCGGTGGGCCGTGAGCCAGAACATGGTACCGTGGGAGGGCCACTGGGAGGGAGCCGACAAGGTCGAGGAGTTCCTTGACTGGTGCGTCGAGCTCGGCATCAACACCGTGACGCTGTACTCGTTCTCCACCGAGAACTTCAACCGAGAGGCGAAAGAAGTACAGGAACTGATGAAACTCTTCGAGAACACCCTAGAGGAGGTCATCGAGTCCAGCCATATACACGACAACCGCGTTAAGGTGAGGGCCATAGGGAGGATTAACAAGCTGCCTCAGCGGCTTCAGGAGCTCATCCACGAGGTTGAGGAGGCCACGAAGGACTACGACCGGTACTACCTCAATATAGCGATAGCGTACGGCGGGAGAGCCGAGATAGTGGATGCCTTGAGGAAGATCGCGTCCAAAGTGAAGAAGGGGGAGGTGGAGCCGGAGGAGATCGACGAGGAAGTCATAGAGGCGAACCTGTACACCGCGCATCTCCCCCACCCTGACCCCGATCTCATCATCAGGACCTCGGGGGAGTCCAGGCTGAGCAACTTCTTGGTTTGGCAGGCGGCTTACAGCGAGCTCTTCCTACTGGATGTCTACTGGCCGGCGTTCCGCAAGATAGACCTCATGAGGGCCATCAGGAGCTATCAGCTTCGCCAGCGGCGGTTCGGTAAGTAGGGTTTCGTGTTTTTTCCAATTATTGACCCATATAGATGTGTTTTTTGCCTTGTACGGGTGGTGGGGAAGACTTAAAAAACTCGTTCCTATTGTATTATTCTCACATAATGAGAGCAACTCAAGGTTGATCACGGTGGCCCATAATCCCATCATAATACGTAGTAATATGCGGGTTAGAGCGCCTCCGTCGAACGTCAGTCTTGAATTGTTAACACATAAATGGTAACCAGAGAGCGGTTACCATCTAGATTTAACTATAGAAATCTGGGGGAGGACGCAAAGGAGCGTGAAGTTGAGTGGTACATATCAGCAGGGTAGTCATTAAAAACTTCAAGTCCTTCGGGGGAGAACCCATCAGGCTCAACTTCCAGCCTGGGTTCAACATAATCACCGGGCCCAACGGCAGTGGCAAGAGCAACATCCTCGACGCCGTCCAGTTCGTCCTCGGCGAGCTGGGCAGTAAACGCATGAGGGCACCCGACCTGGGCGGCCTCATCTACGACGGCGCCGGAGAGGAACACATAGGCCGCGCCCAAGTCTCGCAGGTGAGCCTCTACTTCGACAACAGGGACAGGGGCCTCCCCGTGGACAGATCCACCGTGAGCATAGGCCGCAAGATGGACAGGGACGGCAAGAGCTCGTACTACCTCAACGGCAAACGCACAAGCCGCCGTAGGGTCCTAGACATCATAGAGATGGCCGGTATAACGCCCGGCGGCTACAACATAGTTCTCCAAGGTACAGCCACTAGGCTCAGCGACCTCACTCCAGGCGAGCGAATGAACGCCTTAGAGGACTTGGTGGGCATCACCGAATATGACGAGAAGAAGGCCACAGCCAGGATAAGGCTCAACGAGGCGGAGAGGAAGATTGAGGTGGCCACCGCCCGGATCGAGGAGATAAAGAAGCAGGTAAACGAGCTGGAGAAGCAGAGGAACAACGCCATAGCGTTCAACCTCCTGGACAAGGAGGAGAGGCGACTCAACGCGTACAGGATCAGCGGCCAGCTCGACGCACTGGACGAGAAGCTGGGCGAGATACAGGGCCAGATAGCCGAGAGGCAGGAGGAGATCAAGGGCCTGGAGAAGGAGCGAGAGAGGTTCGTCGGGGAGCGGGCCGGGGCCCAGCAGAGGCTCGACGAGTTCAACAAGGAGGCGGCGGAGCGGGGCAACACCAGGCTTCCCATGCTCAGGTCGGAGCTCGTGGGCAAGAACACGCTGAAGGAGAGCCTCAACGCTAGGCTCAGGGAGATAGAGCAGAGGAAGACGGCCCTCCAGCTGGACATTCAGGAGAAGGAGGCTGAGATCGAGGGCTCCCGCATGGAGATCTCGGGCCGGAACACCCAGCTGGAGGAGCTGGGGGAGCTGGAGGAGCAGCTGCGGGAGGAGCTCGACGGCAGACGATCCGAGCTAGCCAGCCTCAACGAGAATATATTCTCGGCTAGGGAGACGGCGGAGCAGAACCAGAGGGCGCTGGAGGGGCTCACCGAGTCCCTGATGCCCATGCAGGAGAGCCTAACGGGCATCGAGACCGATGTGAACAGGCACGCCATAACCGCCGAGGCCATCGAGGAGAGGATAGCCGGCCTTGAGGAGCGGCGGCAGAGCTTCTTGGAGCGCAGGGAGTCGCTTGAGGGGAAGCTGAAGGAGTACGAGAGCCTCAAGGACGAGGAGGCCAAGAAACTAGAGGACATGATCAAGACCGTGGAGGATCAAGTCGAGCACCAGCGCAGCATCAGGAGCACCATCGAGGGCGCCAACAAACTGGCCAAGGACGCCGAGACCACCATCACGGAGTTAACAGCCAAGAAGGACTTGTGGCGCCACGTGGTCACAGAGGAGAAGGCCCTGGAGCGGATAGTTGAGATCGGGGAGGCGGGGGCCATAGACGGCTACCACGGCCCCTTCAGGGGGTTGCTGAAGATCGATCTGCCCATCCAGAGGGCCGTCCGGAGCGCCGCCGACGGCTGGATAAACGCGGTGGTCGTAGACGACGTGGGCGTGGCCAAGGAGAACGTGGAGCGCCTCAAGAAGACCAAGCTCGGGATGACGCGGTTCATACCGTTGAACAGGTGTGTAAAGCCGGAGAAGCTACCCGAGCTCAAAGTCAAGGGCGTGGTCGGCGCGGTTCCCGAGCTCATCAGGTACGACGACGTATACGCCCCCGCGGTCTACATGGTGTGGGGCGACACCTACATCGTGGAGGACGCCGACGCCGCCGAGAAGGTGGCGGCGCAGGGGTACAGGGCTGTAACCAGGAGCGGCGACGTTTTCGACGCCTATGGCGGCGTCAAGGGAGGCTACTACAGGCGGCCCCCCGACTGGAGCAAGCTCATACCCACAGACGAGTCCATAGACAACCTCTCAACCACCATCAGGGACCTGAGGCGCAAGCTGAGCACCCGGATGAAGGAGCTCAAGTCCTCGGGCTTCGACCTGCGCAAGTTTACCCAGTATATGGACGATAGCCAGGAGCGGGTGAAGCGCATCGACGATGACATGGAGGCGACCCGGGAGAGCATCGAGCGTCTGGACTACAACATGAAGATGCTCTTGGAGGCCATGGAGGAGGCCCGGGCGGAGCTGGAGAACGAGCACGCCCTCAAGGCAACGCTGGAGGAGAGGAAGGCCCGGACCCTTGAGCAGATAGAGGAGACCAAGAAGCGGGTTGAGGAGCTCAGGATGGTCAAGCTCAGCGACGTGGCCAGCCTTGAGCTGGACCGTAACACGGTGAACCACGAGATAGGGCTCCTGGAGAGGCGGATCGCCGACATGGAGAACGACAGGACCATCCAGTCGGGGTTCGTGGACAGGATACTAAGCCTCAAGATCAAGGAGGCCGAGCAGGACATAGAGCGCGCCAGGGAAGAGATCGAGGCGCTAGGCGTCGAGGCTGAGGAGATACGGGGCCAGCTCGCCGAGGTGGAGAGGGACATCACCGAGCTGGACGGGCTGCTAAGGGAGGTTACCTCCGAGGTGGAGGCCACCAGCAGGGTCTACGAGGGACACCAGAGGACCCTGAGGCAGATTGGTAACAGGATCGAGAGCCTGGACAGGCGGAGGGTGGAGACGGAGAGGCGGGTCGGCGGCCTCACCCTGGAGACGGAGAAGGTGCGGCTTCAGGCCGAGCAGAGGCTTGAGGAGCTGGCGAGGCTCGGGTTCGGCAGGGTGGAGACGGACGAGCTGGGCGTCGAGCAGGTAGAGCGGCGGCTGGGACAGATAAGGAGCGAGAAGAAGGGCCTGGGCGCCATCAACCAGCTGGCCGTGGAGCACTACGACATAACCAAGCGGGAGTACAAGCAGAGGAGCACCAGGATCAACGGCATGGAGGAGGAGAAGAAGAGCATCCTGGAGTTCATCGAGGAGATCGAGAGGGAGAAGCAGGCCCACTTCATGAACGCCTACGACCAGATATGCGAGAACTTCAGCGACATCTTCGGGAGGCTCACGGGCGGCGGCGACGGGCAGCTGGAACTCCAGAAGCCGGAGGACCCGTTCAGCGGCGGCGTGGACCTCTACATACAGTTCCCGGGTAAGCCCATGAGGCTCGCCAGCGGGGCGTCTGGCGGCGAGAGAAGCGTAGCCGCCATAGCGTATCTGCTGGCTATTCAGCGGTTCCTTAAGGCGCCGTTTTATCTGTTCGACGAGATCGACGCCCACCTAGACGACATCAACACCAGCAGACTCGCAGAGGTGCTCAAGGAGAACGCCGTGGACAGCCAGTTCCTCATGATAAGCCTCAAGGACGTGATGGTGCACAACGCGGACAGGATATACGGGGTGTTCGCCCAGAACGGCGTCAGCAGGGTTCTGGCCCTACCAATGAGAGAGGCGAAGGTGGCGGCTTGACCAGGGAGAAGCCCTACTACCTGAGGCAGCCCTGGGACGTGCTCTTCAGGGAGAACAAGCTGGAGAAGGTCTCCCCCTGGAACGTGAATCTGGTGCTGCTGCTCACGACGCTGCTGGAGGAGATGGAGAAGGCGGGCATCGACTTCCGCCTCGCCGGCACCGCCATCCACAGCAGTGTCTTGATCTATCTCAAGAAGGCGGAGCTGCTACTGAAGATGGAGGAGCTGCCCCAACTCGAGGACGACGGGGACGACGTCTACCTGCCGCCGGCACTGCCGCTGCCCTTCAGGTTCGAGCACACCACGACCACGGTGAACGACCTCATCGAGGCGCTGGAGAAGGCGCTCATAGACAGGTCCCGAAGCATGCAGCCGAAGCTGCCGGTGCTGCCCACGCCCATACCGGACTTCCTGGAGGCGGAGCAGTACCTCCTGGAGATAGAGAGCAGGGCCGACGACCTGCTGGAGGAGCTGCGTTGGAGGCACGAGCGGGGCGGCGATATAAGGCTCACCCGGCTCGTGGCGGGGCAGACATGGGACGAGGTGGTACGCATATTCATGATGCTGCTGTTCCTTGCGCAGAGGATGAAGATCGACCTCCTGCAGGACGAGGAGGAGCTGGACATAGTGATCACGGTCACGGGGGACGAGGCTTGAGCCGAGCCGAGGAGCGGTTCAACAACAGGATATGCAGCCTGGAGGCGGCCCTCTACTCGGCGGGCCGGCCGGTCCACGTCAATGACCTGAAGTCGGTTCTGGGCACCAAGTCGGAGAGGGTCGTGAAGAGGCTTGTCGGGCGCCTCGCCGAACGGTACCGCAGCCGCGGCGGCGCCCTGGAGGTGGTTCTCAGCGGAGACGGCAGGGCGGCCATGCAGCTCAGCGAGGAGTACGACGACATGGTCAAACAGTTTAGCAACAGGCCGCTGCTCACCGTGGGTCCTCTGAAGACGCTGAGCTACGTGGCGTTCCACCAGCCTGTGGACCAGAGGCAGGTCGTCAAGGACAGGGGCAGCCACGTCTACGGGCACCTCAGGATGATGGAGAACATGGGCCTCATCCACAGGGAGCGCACCGAGGACAGGAGCTACGTAATAACCACGACGTCGTTCTTCGGGGACTACTTCGGTTTCAGCCACAACCCTGCCAAGACCAAGCTGCAGCTGAAGCAGGTCTTCAGGGAGCTGAAGATCACGAAGATGGAGAACGGGGACTCGGAAGCCCTGGAGGGGCTGTTCGACGAGCTGGATGAAGAGCTGGATGACGTTGAGGGGCTAGCAGACCCTAGGGATGGGCTCCCCGAGGGGCTTCCTCAGTATCCGCGTGCCTCCGACAACGGTTCTTAGGAGCACGGAGCCGGGGCGCTCCCGCCTTACTTCCCCTATGATGGCGGCGTCGGCGCCGTGCCAAGTTTTCTTGACGGCGGCAAGCACCGCGTCGGTCGTGTCGCTGCTGGCTACTATGACGGCTCTACCTTCGCAGGTCACCTCCAGGGGGTCGAGGCCCAGCATCTCCGAGGCCGCTCGGACGCTGTGCTTCACGGGTATCCTGTCAGCGTCCAGCCAGATGCTGGTACCGGACTTGGCGGCTATCTCGTTGAGGGCCATGGCAAGGCCGCCCCTAGTGGGGTCCTTCATGGCGTGCACCTCGCCGGCTTCTTGGGCGGCTGCCGTGGTCTCGTTTATGGGGGCCACGTCCGAGGTGAGCTGGGTCTCGAAGGATAAGCCCTCGCGTCTGGACATGAGGGCTATGCCGTGGTCGCCCACGGAACCAGTGACTATTACCTTGTCGCTTGGCCGGGCCTGGCTGTCGAGGATCCTGGGGCCTTTTAGGACGCCGACGCCGGTGGTGCTTATCACCATGCCGTCGAGGCTGCCCCGGGGCATGACCTTGAAGTCGCCCGCTATTATGGCGGCGTCGGCCTCAGCGGCGGCCTGGTTCATGGACTTGACGATGGCGCGGAGGCTCTGCATGGGGTAGCCTTCCTCAACGATGACGGAGTCCAGCACGGCCACGGGCCGGGCGCCCATGACGGCTGTGTCGTTTATGGCGCCGCACACCGCGAGCCTGCCGAGATCGCCTCCGGGGAAGAATATGGGGTCCACGGTGTGGCCGTCCGCGGTGAGTATTATCTCGGTGCCGCCGGCCTTTATGCTGGCGCCATCGTCCAGGGCGTCCAGGGCTATGCCGTCCATGGCCTGGCGCCGTGTGAAGGTCTTGAGGAAGAGCTGGTGTATGAGGGTCTCCTCTGTGGCGCCGCCGGCGCCGTGGCTAAGCTTTACCGTCTCGTCTGTCATAGCTTCTCTCCTCTATTGGCGTGCGGCATGGGTGATATATGTTGCTGGTGAGAGGGCAGCCCGGCTGGGGGCGTGTGTGCGATAAAATGGGGGCTGCGCCGCCTGGCTGTTGTTCAGGTGGCTACCTTTTCTCCAGGTATACTTCCTTGTTTCGCACCGAGACCTGCACCGAGTCCAGTTCCTTGACGGCCACGACCTTCTTGAGCTGGCCCGAGAGGTAGTTGGCCTCTATGCCTGTGCCTTCGACTTTGACCAGGTCGTGCTTGGAGTCCATGAAGGCGTTGATGATGGGCTCGTACTTGCTGCCGGATCTGTGCGGCGGCTTCTTCTTGTCTGGCTTCTCCTCTACCGGCTGGATGTTGAACCTGATGTCAGACATGCATAGTTTTAGCTATGTGAGTGTAAAACGTTTTCCCATGGGCCTCCTCGCCTCGACGTTCAGGCCCCTCCCCCTTTCACCGGCGTGCGTCGCCGTTATACGGGGCGGGCCGGCGGCTCACTCATGGACTTGGATGAACTCGAGGCGCTGTATAAGGCGCTGGGCGACGCCGGGATCATGATGGGTTTCGGCGGGGAATGCTGCACCAACATACCCAACCCAGGGGACCCCAACGACGGGGGCTGGCACCTCCTGGTCAGGGAGGACGTGCTGGAGGGCCGGTGGCCGGTCTTCAGCCGGGTGCTCGGGGAGCGGGGCCTTGAGTGGAAGGACGAGGAGTTCCTAGGGATGCGGTATGTCTCGGCGTATAGGCCGGGTTACGTTTTCCCGGGCTGGGTCTCGAACTTTGGGAAGAGGTAGAACCCTGTACCATAGTGTAAATATAACGGTTCATGGTAGGGATTCATGGGGGTTTGATTGCTAGTCTCCCGTAGGGAGAACCAGGCGGTCCACGACAGGTGTGTGGAGAGCCTGGCCCGTAGGCTTTCCCTGGACGGGTGGATGGTGGAGGCCCACATCTCGGGGTGGCCCAAGCCGGCATATATAGGGGAGTATATGCCGGACATAAGGGCGCGGAGGGACGGAGACACCCGGGTCATCGAGGTTGAGACCGAGGACACCTTGCTCTCGGATGCCGACCAGCAGGAGACGTTCAGGCGGTACGCCGCCGAGACGCCGGGGGCGGTGTTCATGCTCTACCTGGCCAGGGACGACTATACCTGCACGTACCTCAAGGAGTGAACCGGCCGGGGCTAGCGGCGCCGACAGCCGTCACCAGCAACCGTTATAGCTACGCGGGGCGACTCGGTTGTGTGTTAGTCGTCGCCTACAGCCTGCTCACGGCTTTCTGCAACGCCCTGAGCTCGGTGCTGGCCGCCATGGGGATGAGGGGCAGCAACGCCAACGCCGCCAATCTCTACACGGCGATGAGCCAGGCGGGGCTGCTGACAGCGCTGCTCCTCATGGACGTGCCCCAGGTGAGCTGGACGGCGGTGATCTACTTCGCCGCCAGCGGCGCCCTCGCCAACTGCGTGGCCAGGCTCCTGAACTTCAGGTCCATGCGGGTCATCGGGGTGGCTAACACCAGCGCCATAGTGGGCTCCAGCCCTCTCATCTCCACGATCTTGGCCATCACGTTCCTCGGGGAGCCCATGCTGTTCACCGTGGTCGCCGGAGCCGCCTTTGTTGTACTGGGCGTATACCTCATAAGCGGCTCCGAGGGCTTGGGCCGGGTGAGCGGCGGCGCCCTGGTGGCCCCCGCGCTGAGCGCCACGTTCTACGCCGCCAGCAACGTGTTCCGCAAGCTGGGGCTCAACGTGCAGGCCCACAGCGTCCTGGCGGCCCAGAGCAGCACCCTCTCGGGGCTCATCCTATTCGCCGGGTACCTGCTGGCTTCGGGCCAAACCGGTGACCTCCACGCCCCCCAGCGGAGCCTCCTATACTACGTGGCGGCGGGGCTGGTGGGGGCCGTGAGTTGGATCGCCATAATGAGGGCCATGAATCTGGGGACGGTGAGCGTGGTGGGCACCATCGCGTTCAGCTACCCGCTGATCAGCTTGGTGCTAACGTGGCTGCTGCTGCGGGACCAGGAGAGGATCACCGGGAGGACGGTGCTGGGCTGCGTGACCATCGTAGCAGGCGTGGTGCTAGTAACCTTACTCCAATGAAAATAGACTACGATAGATTAGGAAACCCATAACTCCACATTAAGGATAAAGAAATCCTCATAGCAAAAGGCGAACACCGCCTCTATGAAACATAAAACTACTTTCTGACGTAACAGTCTATAAGTTGCCATGCACATGAAACGTAAAGGAGACAACCCATGAGCAACAGACAGATAACCAGCCGCCACATCTACGGAACAGACATACAAGAAATAGTAAACAGAATGAAAGAAATAACCACCGAAATGGAAAACAGAACAAAAAAACTAGACACCACAAACGCGAAAACCCTCAGAGCAGACCCACAGATAAAAAAACTATGGCGCAGACTCTGCATACTCCACATGAGGGGCCTAGTAGCCTGCGAAGAAACCGGCTACAACACCAAAGCCTGCACATACATAAAAGAACCCCAGGCATGCCAAAAAATCCTACAAATACCAAGAGAAGAAACCTGCTGCGGACGATTCTTCGGACTCGAACAAACCCAAACACACACCACATAACCCCCAGCCAACCCGACGACACCACAACAAAAAAAGATATGACCAGCCACAGAATCAGACACCGAGAAACGGAACAGAGATCTGCATCAACGCCCGAGCATTTTTATCTACAAGAAAACAAACCATACCACACATGTCAGAAACCCGAAACCTACTAGTAGCCCTGGTAATCGGGTTAATAATAGGCCTAGCCCTAGGCACCGCAGCCACATACTACCTCAACAAAACCAACACCCAACAACTAACCCAAGACTACGAACAACAGCTAACAGACCTTCAGGACGAGATGGAGACCAAGCTACTCGGCAAGGAACAGATAATATTCCTCCTGGAGAAAGACGTCATGCGCCTCGAACAAACCCTCCAAGAGATGCAACACAACGCATCCCTCCTCATGCACAACCAGACCCAAGAATCCCAGACACAGATCCAGGACCTTGAAAACGAGATAACCAGCCTGAAAGCCCAATTAGCGGACAGAAATGCCACCATACAGGAGCTGGAAGCCAAGCTGGAGACAGTCTACGAGTTCACCGTCACGTTTCAGTACGATTGGACCTACATAGGCAGACGCACACACAAACTGGAGATACCCGCCATGCAGTACCAGGAAAGCATCGACAAGCCACGGCCCACAGACTGGACACAGTGGGCCACCATGTGCAACGAGACAGACGACGACCAGCTCATCGATAAGCTGGCCCAGTCGTTCACATCGACAGCGGACGACGAGAACTTCGACGAGACCGAAACAGTCAACTACGTAGCCGCCTTCGTACAGAGCCTCCCCTTCGCCGAGAACTACGTCTACGGCACCTGGGACGACCACCCCAGGTACCCCCTCGAGACCCTCTTCGACCGCGACGGAGACTGCGGCGACACCTCCATACTTACCGCCGCCATCCTAGACGCCATGGGCTACGACACGGCGCTCATCTTCTTCGAGGAAGCCAGACACGCCGCCGTCGGCGTCGCCAACGCCGGCGTGGTATACGGAGACCACAACACCTACAACGAGACCAAGTACTTCTACCTGGAGACAACCAACGATGGCTGGGAGCTCGGCGTCAAACCCCCCTCACTGGAGTCGGAGCACATTCACGTCTACCCCCTAAAAGAATACACGTGAAAACCACACAGAAACGAAAGAAGAAGTCACCAAACGTCAACCACACCAGGCTAAACCCAAAAAACTAAATATCAAAAATCCGGTAATCCCCAAAAAACGCTTATAACAAGTAATCCACTACAAGGAACCCCGCCACGAACTACCTCCTCACCACCCCCAGCCTCACCGAAAGACCGTCGATCTCATACTCCCTAACAGCAGCCCCCCTAGGCGCCTCACCCCTCACCAGCTCCACACTCAACGTCTCAGCCATGATATAACCCGCCTCCTCCTCGAATACCTCCTCCACAGCCTCGTCCCCGGTATAGTAAGTGACGATCTCGTCATCGATATCGAAGTCCGCCTCCTTACGCAGCGCCTGCACCCGCCGAACTAGGTCTCTCGCCAGGCCCTCGCTCTCAAGCCCCTCAGACAACACCGTGTAGACGCCCACAAGCATCCCCCGGTCCTCCACCACCGAGTAACCATCAATGGGCACCGAGACCACCTCGACTTCCTCCGGCAGCACCTCCACGGGTACGCCACCCACCAGCGCCGTCACGGGCACCCCGGACGCTAACGCCTCGGCCTCCTCCGAGCCCAGCCTCCTCATCGCCTCCGCCACCCTCGGGAAAAGCCTCCCATGCTTACGCCCCAGCCGCGACGGCACAGGCTCCACCCTCAAACCCTGCAGCAGCCCCCTGTCCGAGGAAGCCCTCACAGTCTTCACGTTAAGCTCCTCCCTGACCAGGTCCCTGACCCGGCCCAGCCTCGGCAGATCCTCCGGAGGCACCACAACCACGGCCTCCCTCAACGGCTGCCTCAGCTTTGTGCCGCTCTGGCTGCGCGCCGAGCGGCCCATGCTGCTCAGCGTCATCGCCAGATCCATCTCCGCCATCAGCTCCTCGTCCACCACCGACTCGTCGGCCTCGGGCCATCCGCAGTGGTGCACGCTCTCGGGCCCCTCCGGCTCAACGGGTCGAACCATCCTCTGGTAAAGCGCCTCGCTCAGATGCGGCGTAACAGGCGCCAACAGCAACACCACTGTCCTCAGACACCTGTACAGTGTGCTGTACGCCGCACGCTTGTCGTCGTCGGCCTCCGTCTTCCAGAACCGCCGCCGGCTCCTACGCACGTACCACCTGCTCAGCACGTCAACGAAACCGTCGATCTCTATGCAAGCCGTCTGGGCGTCGTACTCATCCAGTGCCTCCGTCACCGCCACCACCGCCCGGCTCAGCCGCCCAAGCACCCACCTGTCCAGCGGCGCAAGCGGGCCCGGCTCCCCGCCGGGCGTCCAACCGTCAAGCGACGCGTACTGGTAGAAGAAATTGTAGACGTTGAGCAGCGTCATGAAGAAGAGGCGCCGCACCTCGGTCGCCTTCTTATACCCGAACAATAGGTTGCTCTCGGGCTTCGTCATGCAGCAGATCCACCTGATCACGTCGGCGCCCATGGTCTCCGCGGCGTCGTCGAACCAGATGGCGTTCCCCCAGCTCTTATGCATCTCCTGCCCATCCTCAGCAAGCACCTGGCCGTGCCCCAGACACACCCTGTAAGGCGACCGGCGCACAAGTATGGTGCTCTCGGCCAGCATCGCGTAGAACCAGTTGCGGAACTGGCCCGGGAACGACTCGGTGATGAAGTGGGCCGGGAACCATTTCTCCCAGTACTCCCTGTCCCGGCGGTACCGTAGGGTGCTGAACGCCACTATCCCGGCGTCCAGCCAAGGGTTGCCCACGTCAGGTATCCGGGACGCGACGCCGCCGCACCCCTCGCACCTGATCTTGACTTCGTCGATATACGGCCTGTGGGGGCTGTGGCCCTCGAACTCCTCCCAGCCCTCCACCGCCCGATCTTTGAGCTCCTCTTTGCTGCCTATGACGTCCCACCAGCCGCAGCTACACCTCCAGATGGGTAGAGCCAAACCGTAGTAACGCTTCTTGCTTATCATCCAGTCGTCCATGTTGCGCAGCCAGTCAAGTTCACGCTTCAACCCGAACCCGGGTATCCACTCCACCTCGTTGGCGCTGTCCATTATCTGGTATCTGAGGTTCCGGTTCTTCTCCTCCGCCGTCACCTCCTCGTAGGGCTTGTCCAGCTTCCTCCCCATGTCTATGAACCACTCGCTGACGTACCTGAACACCAGCTCGCTGCCGCAGCGCCAGCAGATAGGGTACCTGTGGGTATACTTCTGGGTCCTGTACAGCAGGTCCTTCTTCCGGAGGTCGTCAAAGATGGGCTTCGCCGAGTCGTACACATGCAAGCCGGTGAGCCAGCCGAAACCGTCGATTATCACGCCGAAGTCGTCAAGAGGTGCAGGAGCCGGCAGCCCATACTGCTTACCGAGCACAAGGTCCTCCTTGCCAGCCCCAGGAGCGATGTGGACTATGCCCGTGCCCTCCTCCTCACCCACCTCGTCCCAAAGAATGACCCTGTGAGCCTCCGGGACTCCCATCTCCTTTATCAGGGGCAGCTCGTCGAAGGGGCCCTTGTACCTCCACCCTTCCATCTCCGCACCCCTCAGTTCCCCAAGTACTTCGACGTTCTTCTGGTCTGGTATGGCAGACTTGAGGGAGCCCTTGCTCAGATAGAGCACCTCGTCCCTGTACCGTACCTTGACGTAGGTCAGGTCGGGGTGCACGGCGGCGGCGACGTTGCTCGTGAGGGTCCACGGCGTGGTGGTCCAGATGAGTAGAGACCCCTCCCTGTCCACCAGCCTGAACAGCACGTAAACGCTTGTGTGGGTCAGCTCCCGGTAGCCCTCGGTCACTATCTCGTGCTGGCTTATCCCCGTGCTGCACCGGGGGCACCACGGCATCGCGTCCGCCCCGATATAGACCCAGCCCCGCTCGTGGCAGCTCTTCAGCGCAGTCCATATCATGTAGTTGTTCTCGTCGCTGAGGGTGTAGTAGCTGCCCCCCAGCTCCGGCATACCCAGGTTCCCCACAAGCCACTCCGCCGTACCCGTCACAGGACCATTGGAGCCCACGTACGTAGTCTCAGCCATGGGGTGCTCCAACGCCTCGGCCAGCTTTCGCAGCTCGTCGGGGTCGTTCCAGTCCGTCCACATCCCCAGCCTTATGGACTGCTCCGTCTGGATGGCCGAGTATTTCAGCACCCGTTGCTTGCACTTCTTAACGAAGTCGGCCAGCCCGTAGGCCTCGATGTCCAGCTTGGACTCGAAGCCCAGCTCCTTCTCCACCTCGACCTCCACCCAGAGCCCCTGGCAATCGAACCCATTCTGGTTCCTGACCTCGTAGCCACGCATGAACCTGTACCTGGCGAAGAGATCCTTGTAGGTGCGGCCCCACGCGTGGTGGACCCCCATGGGGTTGTTCGCCGTGATGGGACCATCTATGAAGCTCCAGCGAGGCCGATCCTCGGCCTCCTGAATCTCGACCCTTTTCCAATAGGCATTTGTATCCTTCCAGAACTTCTGGACCTCGTGCTCAAGCGCCGGTATCTCCACCTTGCTGTCCAACGGCTTATAGCTCATGCTAACCCTCCCAAGACTCCTCGCAACAATAAACGTTATACCAGGTGTCCAGTGGCAGCCTAATCCAGAATTTTATAGTCACCGGGCACCTAACGCACCGCAAATAAGGGCAGGCTAACCAAATAAAAACGTATTGGGCACTTTTCTCTCTTAACCACGTTTTTCGATAACGTTAATTATCCTCACCTCTTCTTCAATGCGGTGATTAATTGAAGAACGAACGGGAACTACTGATGATACCGGGTCCCACCATAGTCTCGCCCAGGGTCCTCAGGGCGTTAGCCAAACCCATCCTCAGCCACGTAAGCAACGAGTTCGTCGAAGGCTACGCAGAGGCACTAGCACTGCAGAAGAAACTATTCGGAACGGAGGGCACTCCCTTCCTCCTCGCGGGCAGCGGAACCCTCGGCATGGAGGCCGCTATCTCCAACCTCATGGAGAAGGGTGACAAGGTGCTTTGCGTCGAGAACGGCTACTTCGGCGAGAAGTGGGAGGAGATCGTGGAGACCCACGGCGGCGAGGTGGACCGCCTCAGGTTCGAGTGGGGCGCCCCCGTGGACATCAAACAAGTCGAGGAGAAGCTCGGAAGCAACGACTACAAGCTCTTCACCGTGGAGCATGTCGACACAAGCACAGGGATAGTTAACCCCCTCAAGAAGATAGGGGAGCTACGGAGGAACACCGACGCTCTGTACGTCGTCGACAGCGTCTGCGGCCTAGGCGGTATGCCTTTAAAGATGGACGAGTGGAACATCGATTATTGCCTCACTGGAAGCCAGAAGGCCCTCGGCGCCCCGCCGGGCATCAGCCTATTCTGCCTCAACGACAAGGCGTGGGAGGTTGTCGAGAAGCGTGGTAGTCCGCCCAGTGACTACTATGTCAACCTTAAGCGATGGAAGCCCATCATGGACAACCCCAAAGGCTACTTCGCCACACCTGCCACCGGCTTGGTGCTTGGCATGCTCGAGGCTTTGAGGATAATATTCGAGGAAGGACTCGAGGTAAGGTGGAAGCGTCACGAGGTCTTCAGCGAGGCCTTCCAGGCAGGTGTCAAGGCGCTGGACTGGGGCAGCTTCCCAGCGGAGGGACACAACGCGCACACGCTAACGGTGCCCAAGGTTCCTGAGGGGGTGGACGACGTGAAGATGAGAGCCACAATGTACCAGAAATATAGGGTGATCATAGCCGGTGGACTCGGCAAGCTGGGAGGAAAGACGGTTCGGGTCGGCCACATGGGTAACGACACCATGAACGATCTCGTCGCGACGCTGGGCGCCATGGAGATGTCACTAGCCGAGATGGGTCACGTAGACAAACTCGGAAAAGCAGTCGGCGCCATGATGAAAATATTCACAAGATACTAATCTTTTCCTTTTTTTCCTGTTAATTCATTTAATATGCCTAAAATCCAGATATCCAATTTTATAGTTGCTAACATCGAAGTGTGTGACCCGGTTACACTCTGCTTGGTGAACTGCTTGAAGTTCAGCGAAGACCGGCCAAGACCCAAGGGTGTATTTAGAAAGAAGAGGAAAGAGGGGATATCAACTACAAATAACGACCATCAAACAATCCACCGGGAACGACCTGACTTGTACAACCGTAACAAAAGGTCACGGTTTAAAAACAAGGAAAAATACAGCGACATAATCTCAATATGGCCCAAAATCGTCGAGTATATCAGACTCAGCGAATACGAATCAAAAGTATATTTGAGCCTCATCAACCTTGGCACAGCAGGAGCCAGAAAACTAAGCCTCAACTGCGACGTACCCAGAACCAAGGTATATGGCACATTGAAGAAACTTATAGACTACGGCCTGGTAGTCGAGATACCTGGAACCCCTAAGCAGTTCGCCCCAAGCCACCCAGGAGAATCCTTCAAGACCATACTCAACGTAACCAAGGAGAAGGCCACAGACTTCGACTCCATCATAAAGCACCTGGAAACCATACACGAGAAACACAAGGAAGACATGGGGCCAAAGAAGAAGCTGGTATGGTTCCTCGATGAAACCTTCGACATCAAAGGAAAATGCAACGAGCTCATCCGACAGAGCGAGGAGTCGCTCACCATCGTAACCACCGACGACGGACTTGAGATACTATTCAACGCCGCCCACAGGCTGCTAGACGAGATGCTGGAGAACGGCGTCGAGATAAAGTTATATAGCCCCCTCGACCCTAAGGTGAATCCCCTGGCCAGAGAGCTCAGCTACATATACCAAGTGAAAAAGGTAGAGGTCAACACGCCAATACTATTCATCAACAGCGACAACAAAAGGTTCATCTTGGCAAAGCTCGCCTCTAGGGGATCAGATAAACCCTTCGCGTCAGCCATATTCGCAGACGACACGGAGCTCCTTGGCCTCGTCTACCTCCTGCTTGTGAACGGCCACAAGGAGATGCTTCTCAAGGCATTAAACCTCTAGGAGGCATCTAATTGCCCCTACAATCAAGAAAAACCAGACTCGAAGAGATCCTGAGCCAACTCGAGGACGGCTCGGAGATACTGCTAATACAGTCACCGGGCGACCACAAGCCTCGGTTCGCCCAATCCAACCTGCATATATGCGTTTGCCGACTAGAAGAATTGGTCAGACTCTCCGAGCGAAGATTCATGAAAAAGATCTCCACCAAAGACCACATACTGTTCACAAGGCTCGAAAAAGGCTCGGCGCTCCTAGAAAGAATAACTCTAGACCTCCTCGAGGAATACATGGGAAAGGCAGGGGCGGTACTAATAGACAAGAACATCTCAGAGAAACCCGGGCCACTCAAGTACGGCAACGTGATCCAAGCGTTAAAGGAATCTATGGGAAGCAGCGCCGAGCTCATCAAACGAGCCATCTCTAAGGCGCTCTACCAAGAGCTCAGGTCGAACCCAGGAGCACTAGAAGATGAGCAACAAGAGAGTCGAAACCGGGATAAACCTGCTGGACGAGGCACTGCAAGGCGGCCTCACAGGGGGAAGCATGACCCTCATAGCGGGTAATCCCGGCACAGGGAAGACCCTGCTGAGCGGAGAGTTCCTATACAGTGGGGCATCACGGGGAGAGAACTGCCTCTATGTTAGCCTAAGCGAGGGCAGGCAAAGCTTCCTCGAGTACATGGCGCGGGTGGGCAGGGACCTCACCTCCGAGGAAACGTGGAGCAGACTGGAGGTCATGGACCTTGTAACCGTGAAGGATGAGGGCCTCGACGTGCTGGTCGAAATGATCACCGGCCACCTGGAGGAGACACGATCCAAGAGGCTGGTGATAGACAGCTTCACTGCGCTGAGCAACGCGTTCAGAGAGACCATCGACGCCCGCGTCACCCTGCACATCCTCAGCAAGATACTGGCTCAAACCTACTGCACCACCCTGTTGGTCACCGAGATACCCACCGGATCTAAGAAGATGGGGCTCGGCGTAGAGGAGTTCGTGGCAGACGGCGTCATCGTTCTCAGGAGAAAGATCCTGAATGGCAGCGTGTTCAGGGAACTAGAGATAGTGAAGATGAGAGGAACCCTCATAGAGAGGCCGCTGCACGCCTTCACGCTGCACAGAGGCTTCCACGTGCTACCCCCGTTCCAGAACAAGCCAGTCGAGAAACCCGGCAGATACACAACCCACCAAGACCAAGAGGAACACTACCACACAGGGAACCAAGCGCTGGACGAGATAACAGGCGGCTACAGGAAAGGCGACACCGTTTTCCTCGAGTTGGGGCCCAACATAACACCCATCGTGCCCGCGCTGATGGTGGGGCCCCTACGGGCCAGCTTCATGACCAGCATGAGGGGCGTCCTCTTCCTGCCACCAGGCGGCGAGAGCGTGAAGAGGATAACTGATTTCGATCACAATTACGGGGTCACCGCCAAGGAGCAAGAGAATCTTCTAAGGATAGCCACCACCCTGCCAGAGGAGGAGACACCCGTGAACCTTAGACTCGATCCGGCCGACATAAAGATGAGCCAGAGGATATGGAGGGAGGAAGCCAGCAGGCTCCACAGGGAAACGGGGCAGCCCATACTCGAGATAATCTACGCCGACCGACTCAACAAGACCTGGCCGAAGGTACAGAGCAGGAGCTTCCTAGACACAGAGTCAATGCACACCCGCAACATGGGAGGACTGCTGGTTCTAATCTCGAGGCCCGGAGAGGAAGCCACAACGCAGCACGCGTCAAACCTGGCCCACACACATCTGAGGATACACAACCAGAGAGGCGTAGTGCTCATGGACGGCGTCAAGCCCCCGACACCCCTCTACGCGCTTGAGCAGGACAACTCCCAGGGATACCCTTCCCTGACCCTGACACCCATATACTAGAGGACTCAGACGCCGAGGGCCACCGCCACTTCATCGTCAGAGGCGTCCCTACCCAGGTCCACGACCCTGTCCAACGGCCTGAGGTGATGCATGTTGACCCTCCTCCTCTTGATGTCAGGGCCCGCTATCACCACGTAGTTCCTGTCTATCACATCGACCACCACACACTCCGAACCCTTCTCGCGTCCCCTGAGCTTCACACAGACCCGGCCCACATCGAAAGCAGACAAAACAATCACCTGCAGTTCAGGTATTCATCTATGAAGTTTTTAAGGATTCGCGCGACGCCGCCGGCGTCGAAGAGCCCCGTGTTCACAACCAGGTCGTATACGCTGAGGTCCTCGACGTCCACGCCGTACAGCTCCCTGAACCGCCTGAGCTCGTTCTCCTCTCTGAAGCGGGTCTCCCTGTCAACCTCCTCCAAGGCTCGGCCCTCACGCTCCGCTATGCGGCGAACCCTCTCCTCCAGCGGGCAGCTCAGGTGAATCCTCAGATCGGGGTCCTCGGCCATCCAGCCAGAAAGCGTGGCGTCTATGACCACCCCTCCCCTCCTGGACTCTTCCTTGGTCCTCGCGTCCAGATAGTTGTCGAAGCCCTGGTCCATGGTTGCCTTTCGCGTCATCTCCTCGAGGGAGAGACCCAACTCCACAGCCCGCTCACGGAAAATCATCCCAGCTGAGATATAACGCAGACCATATGACTCGGCTATGAATCTGGCCTGGGTGCTGCGCCCCGAGCCGTGGGGGCCCGCGACGGTGATGACGAGGTCACGTCCGCTCAACTTCTAGTCCTCTGGGTCGATCTCGAAGCTCAAGCCGAACAGCCTGTTCAATACGATGTTGAAGCTTAGGCTGCAGAGGATGTACCAATGAATGAACTTGAACTCCGTGGGTATCCACGGGAAGCTGAATGGGAAGTAGGCGATGACGGTGCCCGAGAAGAACTCGCTCAGCGGACGCCAGAGAAACAGGAGAGGTATGGTGAAGAAGAGGCTCGACCTCATCCTATCCATGCTTATCTTGCTCTGCTGCGCCATGAGGTCCTGCTGGCGCTTCTGGGCCTTGGCTACCCTCCTCTGGTTGCCGCACCTCGTGGCGTCCATGAGTTCCCTCCTCACCTTGGAGCTCTCTATGGTTAGCTTCCTGTAAGCGTCGAGGTCCATGCTCCGCACCCCTATGAAGCTGGTGACGGTTCCTAGGGCGAGGGCTATGCCCATTATGGCGAAGGTTGCGTTAGGCGGGGTCGCGAGTGAGCTGAAGTCGAAGGCGATCTGGCTTAGCATCGTGTGGTTACCTAGTCACGGATAAACGGGGTGAGGATATAAAAAGGTGACCTACTCGTCCGACGTGATCTGGCAGAGCCTGCGCCAGCTGAGGCATATGGTCTTGGGGTGAGCAGCTTTAACCTCGTCGAGCTTGGTTACGGCAGTGTTGTGTGGTGCAGACAGCACCTCCTCAGGGTTCGTGTAGGCCAGCTCGTTGATCTTGGTCATGGCCTCGATGAACGCGTCCAGAGACTCCACCGGCTCGGACTCCGTGGGCTCGATCATCAGGGCCTCGGGCACTATCAACGGGAAGTAGGTGGTCGGCGAGTGCAGCCCGTAGTCGAGGAGCTTCTTGCTCACGTACAGAGCGCTCACACCCGTGTCATCCAGCATCGGCTTGGCGCTCAACACAGCCTCGTGCTTCCTCGGCTTCTCGGGATCGTAGGTCAGCTCGTACCCCTTAAGGTCCTTCAGCTTACGGCTCACGTAGTTGGCGTTCAGGACGGCGAGCTCGGAGGACTCCTTCAGCCCCTCGCCCCCCATCGTGACCATGTACGCGTACGCCTTTAGAGCCACGTTCACGTTTCCTTGGAACCCGTGAACCTTCCCGATGGTTTTAGGCTTGTCCCAGTCGAGCCTGTAGACGCCGTCGTCCTCCACGATGACAGGCACCGGGAGATACTCGGCGAGGAAATCTTTGACCCCCACCGGCCCGCTACCGGGGCCCCCGCCGCCGTGGGGCGTGCTGAATGTCTTATGGAGGTTGCTGTGTATGACGTCGAAGCCCATGTCCCCTGGCCGGCACCAGCCCATGATGGCGTTCAGGTTGGCGCCGTCGTAGTACATGAGGCCCCCCACGTCATGGACTATGCCGCTTATCTCCTTTATCTCGTTCTCGAAAACCCCTATGGTGTTAGGGTTCGTCAGCATGAGCCCAGCCGTGTGGGGCCCGGCGGCGGCCTTCAAGGCGTCGAGGTCCACCGTCCCCGACTCGTTGCTTTGAATTTCCACCGTCTTGAAGCCCGCCATGTTCGCGCTGGCTGGGTTCGTGCCGTGGGCGCTGTCAGGGATTATGATCTCGTTACGCTTCTCCAGTTCCCCGTTCTCCATGTGATGCTGCCTGATGAGCATGATGCCGGTCCACTCCCCCTGGGCACCAGCGGCCGGCTGCAGCGTTGCCTCGTCCATCCCCGTGATATCGAGGAAGTACTCCTTGAGGGTGTAGAGAAGCCTGAGTATCCCCTGCGTCGTCTCGTCTTCCTGCATGGGGTGGAGCCCGGTTATCTTGGGATGGGACGCTAAGACCTCGTTGATCACAGGGTTATACTTCATGGTGCAGCTGCCGAGGGGGTATATGAGGCCCGAGTTGACGCCGTAGTTCATCTGGCTTAGGTGCATGTAGTGCCGCAGCACCTGTATCTCCGATAGCTCCGGGAGGTCGGGGGCTTTGCTTCGCTGCAGGATCTCGGGGATCAGGCTCTCGGGGTCGAGAGAGCCGTTTATCTCTGGCTCAAGAGGGGGGAACTGGTACCCGATTCTCCCCTTGTTGCTTAGCTCGAAGATCAGAGGCTCCACCCAGTCTGCCTGTTCAAAATTCACGATCATACCTCCAGCGCCTCCTTCAAAGCAGAAACTAACATGTCTATGTGTTTCTTGCTGTGTACCTCCGTGACGCAGAATAGGCTGGTCTCACCTAGGCTTGGGAAATGCCCCCTCAAGGGTATGCCTGCTTGTATCCAATTTGCCCTTAACTCCTTACTGATCTCATCTATAGTCTTGTTCTGGAAGTTGACCGTGAACTCTTTGAAATGGAAGCTGTTGAATATAGGCGCCCTCACACCAGGTAGTTCGCCTATCTTCCGCTGAGCGTACCTCGCCCTACTCATGATGGTCTCACCCAGCTCACGCATCCCTGTGGGGCCCATGAGGCTCAAGTAGACGCCCGCGGCGACCGCGCATAACGCCTGGTTGCTACAGATGTTGCTCGTGGCTTTCTCGCGTCTGATGTGCTGTTCACGGGTCTGAAGCGTCATCACGTAGGCGCGCCTCTGATCCTTGATGGTCTCAGTTATGCCGATTATACGACCCGGCATCTGACGGATGAACCTGTTATCGTGCTTACAGGCCAGTATCCCGAGGAGGGGGCCACCGTAGCTCATGTGATTACCCAGCGGCTGCCCCTCGCCGCAGACCATGTCAGCCCCATAGTCTCCAGGCGCCTTCACCACGCCGAGGCTCGTAGGGTCGACGCCCACCAAATACAACGCCTTGTTGTCGTGCGCTATCTCACCGATGTCGACGGCGTTCTCCTCCAAGAACCCCATGTAGGATGGGTTCTCTACATAGACAACCGCCGTTTCCTTGTCGACCTTGTCCTTAAGGTCCTCAAGGTCCATGAGGCCGGTGATCTCGTCGTGGTCAACCTTCTCTACGCTTAGCCCAGCCGGCTCAACATACGTCTTGAGGACAGAGTACCTGTAGGGGCTCATGAGATCGGGTACGAGGACCTTGGTCTTCCTCGTTATCCTGTTGGACATGAGCGTTGCCTCGCCCACTGCTGTGCTCCAGTCGTAGAGGCTGCTGTTCACGACGTCCATCCCCACCAGTTCGCTGACCAGGCTCTGGTACTCGAAGACGCTCTGAAGCATGCCTTGACTTATCTCGGGCTGGTAGGGCGTGTAGCTTGTCAGAAACTCGGCGCGATGTACGACCTCGTCTACGACGCTTGGGACGTAGTGGGACCAGACTCCGCCGCCCATGAACGGCGGGCATTTCAGAGTGGTGTTCTCCTCGAGGAGATCATATACATGTGTCTCGACTTCTGCCTCCGTGCTCGGCCCGGGGATGTTCAGACTTCCCTTGTAGACGAGTTCGTCCGGGACGTCGGAGTAGAGGTCTGCTATGGACGAGACACCTATCTCGTCCATCATCTTCTCCTTTATCTCCGGGACGCTGTTAGGCAGGTACCTGTGAATCTTACTCAACTCTGCTCCTCCGAATATGTCTAATATTCAACGTATAACACATAGATAATCTTACCCCAAACAATTATGCTCAGTGGGGTAAATTTAATACACGGCTCCGCTTCCTTGACTGAATAGCGTGATTACATGCCCCAAGTTACTATTGATCGGGATAGATGTGTGAACTGCAAGACCTGCGTATCCACTTGCCCCATGGGTGTATACGTCGACGAAGGTGACGAGGTGGTCGTCGCCGTCGAGGAAGAATGCATAGCTTGTATGGGCTGTGTAGCTGCGTGCCCGACAGAGGCAATAACTGTAATAGAGTAGAACCTGTTTTAATCCCGTCTTCATATCCCTTCTCCATGCACGACTTGAGGGAGACTATAATCGAGTGGGTCGAGGAGAACCGGGAAGAGTGCGTGAGGTTCCTCCAAGAGGTCATATCGATACCAAGTCCAAGCTTCGATGAGAAACAGGTGGCCGAGTTCCTCGTCGAAAAGATGCAGGAGTATGGTTATGATGCTTATCACATGGACGAGAAATTCGACGCCATGGGGACGATAACCGGGTCGGGGGAAGGCAGGAGCCTGTTACTCAACGGACACATAGACCATGTTCCCGTCGGTGACATGGTCGACCCCTACTCGGGGCGGCTTATGGACGGAGCCGAGTTCGGTGTAGAAGGGGAGATAGTTTATGGTAGGGCCGCCTGTGACATGAAGGCGGCGGTCGGGGCCATGGTTCTCGCCGGCAGGGTCCTGAAGGAGCTTGGGGTGAGGCTCAAGGGGGACTACAAGGTTGCAGCTGTGGCCCAGGAGGAGGTGGGAGGCGCGGGTACCGTGTCCACCATCGTCGACAGCCAGTTCCTCGCAGACGTCGTCCTCATTGGGGAGGCGACGAACATGGAGCTGGCACTCGGCCACAGGGGCTCGATGAAGTTCGGCGTAGTTGTAGAGGGCCAAAGTTGTCACGCCAGCGCACCCGAGCGAGGCGTGAACGCCATTTACAAGGCGGTCAACATGATCCAGATGATACGGGACGGCCTCGCTCCTCGGCTACCCAGCCACCCAATCTATGGGCGGGCAAGCCTCGTGGTGACCCAGATAGAGGTAAGCCCCAAGGCGTCAAACGTCATCCCCGAGACCTGCCGCTTCTGGATAGACTGCAGAAACCACCCAGGCTTCACAGCCGGAGACCTCTACGACGAGCTGAACAAGATAATAGCCGAGATCGGTGCGGAGGATCCCGAATTCGAGGCAACTGTCATCCCCACACCGTTGATCACGGGAAGAACCTTCTCAGGGTTCTACACGGACCCGGAAAAACACCCAGTGGTAGAGGAGGTAGCCCACGCCGTATCCGAGATCACCCGTACACCGGAGCGCAGCCTATGGACCTTCGCCACCGATGGACGCATGTACGCCCGGCTCGGGCTACCCGTAGTGGGTTTCGGGCCAGGCGAGGAACGGTTCGCCCACACCCAGCAGGACCACGTCAAGGTGAGAGACTTCTTAGACGCGGTAAAGGTATACGCCTGGATCGCATGCAGGACCTGTGGGATTAGCGAAAACTGATAAGCCGTAGCCTCCCATATTCTCTGAGGGAGCTTGTCGGATAACAGGACCAAGATCAGGGACCTCACCACCTACAGCAGGAGGGTGAACCTAGTCGCCAAGGTATTGGAGATGGGGGACGCCAGAGAGGTGTCCAGCAGCAGCGACGGGCAGCTCCACCGGGTGGCTGAGGCCCTCGTGGGCGACGAGACAGGCACAGTCTTAATGACGCTTTGGGACGAGAACATCGGCCGGTTCGGCGTCGGAGACGTCGTCGAGGTGGAGAACGGCTACGCCGGGACCTTCAGAGGAAGCCTAAGGCTGAACATAGGTAAATACGGTACCATCGATAAGAAGAACGTAGCTATAGATGAGGTAGACACGGAGAACAACCTCTCGGAGAGAGAGTACAGGAGACAGTACCCCCAGAGAAGGAGGAGATTCTAAACCCCTGTTCTTTCCTTGAAATACGCGAGGTTCACGAAAACGCGTTGAACTTTTATTGTATTCACTTCACTTATGAGATATGGGGCATCTCCTAGACGATCCGGAATACCTTAAAAGCCATGACAAAGACGACATGCTGTCGGCCTTGACTCGTTTTCCGTCGAGCGCTAGGAAGGCGATACGGGACGCGGAGAAGCTTGAACTCGGGGCGATATCAAATAAGGCGTTCGATGCATTGGTCGTTGCCGGCATGGGGGGATCAGCCGTCGGCGGCATCCTTCTCAGAGACTGGCTTAGGGATGCCGCTGAGATTCCTATATTCGTTTCGCGGGGGAGCCGTCTGCCTGCGTGGGTGGATGAGGACACTCTGGTCTACGCCGTGAGCTACTCTGGGAACACGGAGGAGACGTTGAGCCAGTATAATCAGGCGGTGGACATGGAGTGCCCCTTGGTTAGCTTCTGTTCAGGCGGCGCTCTGAGCCGGAGCGCGTCCCAGAGAAAGGTCCCTTGCCTAAGGTTCCCAAAAAGGTACCATCCCCGTGCGGCCATAGCGTTCCAGTTCTTCGGGCTAGCGGCCGTCACGAGGAAGCTGGGTTTGATCGATGACGCCACGTGGGGCGAGGTAGATGAGGCTATAGAAGTCGCCAAGACCCTCAGCGGGGAGATGAGCCCAGACAAGCCCACCGACTCCAACCCGGGTAAGTCACTAGCTGAGAGTATAATAGGTTATATTCCTCACTTCTATGGTTCCTGCCTCCTCGAGGGGGTTGCCTACAGGTACAGCACCCAGTTTAACGAGAACAGCAAGAGCCCTGCATCCGCCTCTTCTTTCCCCGAGGCGTTCCACAACAGGGTGATGGCGCGCGAGGCCCCCCCTGAGCTGTTGGAGAAGATGTGCGCGGTTATAGTGAGGGACCCCTTTGAGGAAGGGGGGCTGTCGGCGAAGATCGATGGATTCACTGAGCTGGTTGCCGAGAGTTTTGGCAGGGTGGTGAAGGTAGAAGCCATCGGGGAGGGGAGGCTGGCCCGGATGATCTCGGCTCTCTACATCGGAGACTTCGCGTCCGTGTACCTCGGGATGCTGTACGGCAAAGACCCGAACACGACAGACTCCATAAACGCTTTGAAGTCACTCTAGGTACACAGTCTCGTCAGGCTATGCACCATCAACCTATTTATCAGTATACTGTCTTCTATCGTCTGTAATGGTAGTGGAGGTGGATGACTCCGGCTGGGGCGATCTGATCGGGGGCGTAGTTATAGTTATGAGACGCGTCGAGACGGGTGAGTCCCACGTCGGGGAGATACCCCTTGAGCTATTCCGTGAGCCCGAGTTCAAGTACAAGGAGTATCTACGCTACGCGACGCAGATACTGCTAGAAGGCATAGACGAGCTGGGGGTAACACCGGGGGAGCCCCTCCACATCTGCACGGGATACGTCTTCAGCTCGGCCAAGGAGACCCTCAAGGAGCTGGGCTACAGGGTGAAGGAGGTAAAGATAACTGGGGCGACGCAGGAACTCGCGGAGAAAACCTTCGTCGAGAGCCTCGTCAGGCTCGGCGTCGGGGGCCACAGGGAGATCGCGGGTATGAGGAGCTTCGACGGCTTCCTGGAGTGGGTGCATGATGACCTGGAGCACAGGGAGCGCTTCGTGAAGACGGGATGGAAGAGCTGGTCTAGGCACAGGGAGCGGTGAAGCCTTGGCTGAGAGGAGGAGGAACAGGCTTTCGATAGCCATACCGGCCTCGATGGTCTCCGAGCACAGGCATCTGAGGGACAAGACCGAGGCGCTGGGCCGGGTGGGCCGCGCCGCCGCCATCTACCGGGTCGATGAGATCATCGTCTACCCCGACGAGCCCGACGAGAGCACCCTCATGAAGTACATACTTGGGTACATGGAGACCCCCCAGTACCTCAGGAAGCGCCTCTTCGACAGGCGGCCGGAGCTAAGATACGCCGGGATTCTACCCCCGCTACGTACCCCCCACCACCCCATCGAGGACCGGGTGGAGAAGGTGGCGGTAGGTGAAGTCCGTGAGGGGGCTGTCACCGACGTAACCGATGGCGGATACATGGTTGACGTCGGCCTGGACAGGCTCATGGAGGTGAAGGGGCGGGCGCCGAGTCGGGGAAGCCGGGTCACGGTTCGGATTGTCGAGAAGGAACCAATCCTAAAGGGAAGACCCGCGAAGAAGAACCGGCTCAACACTTACTGGGGCTACGATCTCAGGGGCAGCAACTACAGGTTATGCGAGCTCGCGCTGAGCCCCGAGTGGGATCTCACCATCGCGACATCGAGGAAGGGAGACGACTTCGATTTAGCTGCGCCCGAGATACGCTCGGCTTGGGCGGAGAGCCGGCGAACGCTAGTCGCCTTCGGTTCACACAGCGAAGGAGTATACGAGATAATAGGCAGGGAGCGTAAAAGGGCGGAGGAGTGCTTCCGGTTCATAGTCAACACGATACCCGGCCAGGGGACCGAGACCGTGAGGACGGAGGAGGCCGTCCACGCCACGCTGGCGCTCCTGAATACGTTTAAAGACTGAACGACTGAATAGATACCAACTCGGATGGAACCACTTTGGCAAGCGAGGACGCGGTCATAGAGTCAGAGCTCAAAGGCAAGACGCTGCTGGTCTACATGTATATTCTCAAGAACCCGGACGCGCCGGTGGGGGTCCGGGAGGTGCAGAGGGAGCTGGGGTTCAGCAGCCCCAGCGTGAGCAGCTACCACCTCAATAAGCTCCTGGACCTGGGGCTGGTGGAGAACGTGTACGGCGACTACAGGTTGGTCAAGGAGGTGAAGGTGGGGGTGCTGCGCCAGTTCGTTACCCTTGGCGGGGTTATGTTGCCCAGGTACCTCTTCTACGCGGTGCTCATGACGACGATGCTGGCCACGTACCTCGTCCAGCAGCCGTTCATCCCGACGAGGGATGCCATAACCGCCGTGGTGATGGGCGCGGTGCCCACGGCCATCCTGTGGTACGAGACCTACAGGATATGGAGGGATCGCCCGAGATGAGTGTTCTAAATACAGAACACCAATACGGCACAGGCCCGCCGGCTGTTCTAATCTCTAGCATTAAGTCAAGCCGAAGCGGAGGGTACAACGATGAATAATAGGGTCACGGTCTACACGGTGCTTGCGGTCATGGTCGGCTACCTGCTGATCTCAGCCGTGCCTGGGCAGCTGGAGAGGTATGTGGCCCCCCGCCCGGTGATGCTCACTGGGGAGACTTTCGGTGAACACGGGGAGAGCCTGAACGCCACCGAGGACGCCAAAGCTCTCACCTTGGGTGAGCAGGGAGCCGAGGATCTCCCAGGTGAACTAGATGTCCCTGTAATGGGAGACAGGGGAATAGCCAGCTACATTGACTTGTACAAGTGGTGGGCTCTGGACCTAGGCGCGGCGTTCTCTATATACTGGCTTGCACGGCGTAGGTTCAGCTAATATACTGTTTCAACCGGTCGTAACTGTGAGTCTTTGGAAGCCATGAACGGTGGAAAAGATACAATAACCCTAGCTCCTTGTTCAAACACGTGATTTCATGGTCAGACCCATGACGGAGACAAACCTCATCAGCGCCTTCGCCGGTGAGAGCCAGGCACACATGAGGTACCTCATCTACGCGGACAGGGCGGGCCAGAAGGGCTACCCGAACATCGCTCGTCTGTTCACGGCGGTGGCTCACGCTGAGAAGGTCCACGCCGGGAATCACTACAGGAACATCCAGCACAAGGGTGAGACATCGACGTTCTCCGGCGCCTTATTCGGCAGCAGGACGATGGAGGAGGACCTCCAGAACGGCATCGATGGGGAGCACTTCGAGGTGGACGAGATGTATCCCTACTACATGGAGGTGGCCAAGGCCCAGGAGGAGCACGCCGCCGAGATCAGCTTCAGGTTCGCGTGGGAGGCCGAGAAGACCCACGCCGCCTTCTTCGAGAGGGCGCTGGACGCTGTGCAGAACGAGGGAGATTTAGACCTGAAACAGGTGGGCGTCTGCGAGGTCTGTGGCTATACCGTGGAGGGTGAGCCCCCCGAGAGGTGCCCCATCTGCAAGGCCAAGAAAGAAAGGTTCACCATCTTTTCCTAACCCTATAAGCACCATAGATGGTATTCTGCAGTATTCACTATTGGCACGTGGCGCATTATCTTACCCCGAAACTCGAATCATCTGTTTTTAAACGGTTTCCTGTTCGATAACCTCTTAATACCGATCAAGGTCAAGTAATCTAGTTTCCGGGGACTGGTGGAAGCGATGATGAAGCTGAAGGCCGCATTGCTCATCTCGATGCTGGCGCTGCTGTTGGCTCCGTCCGCCCAGGCCCAGGACTACGCCCCTAAGTCTCTGGCCCTGCTCGTCTATAACGACGGAGTTGTGCAGGTCGATTACGGGGTCCAGACAGACCCATCTTTGGTGATGGTAGAAGTAGAGTTACCTGGGTTCCCATACGAGAGCCTGCTGGCAGTTGATCAGGACGGGCTGCCCCTCGACTCCTCGGTCACTGATGTAGGCGTCCTAATCGACACGTTGGGGTCCACCGGGGTCGTGGTCACCTACCTAACCTCCTCCCTGACCAGCAAGACAGGGGCCATCTGGAAACTGAACCTGACCTCCACCATAACCACGAGCATAACTCTCCCCCACAACTCCACCATCGTCAACCTGAACGAGGTTCCAGTCGAGATAGGCACCGACGAAAACAGGCCCTACGTCAGGATGCTCCCCGGAGAAATATCCGTCTCCTACATCACCAGCGTCTTCGACGCCAGAGGCAAGGCGGAGGAGGCCATCGGTGACGCCGAGCAGCACATACAGCAGATGATAGACGACGGTATAGCGGTGGCGGATGCCCTCGATCTGATTGAACAAGCCCATGAAGCCTTCGATCTGGCCGACTACTCGACGGCGATCCAGTTGGCGACACAGGCGGAAGACGCCGCCGACGAGGCCGCGGCAGACGCCCTCCAGGCCCAAGAACTCATGGACGCGGCGAGCCTAGAAATCTCGGAGGCAGAGTCGGAGGGAAGGACTAAAGGCATAGAGGTAGCTGAGCAGCTGCTGTCCCAAGCCTCCGCTGCATTCGATGCAGGGGACTACGAGTCAGCCTACGATTATGCCCTCCAGAGCCAGATCACGGCGCTGAACGCCGAGAAGCCTCAAAACGTCTATGTCTACGCTCTTGCGGCGATTGTGCTGATACTAGGGGCGGCCACATACACTCGGCTGTTCAAGAGACAGGGCGAACTGCCTGAGCCCAACCTTGAGGTAGACCTGGAAGCCATCTACAGGGATCACCCGACCCTGAGGATGGACGACAGGGAGGTACTCAGGTATATCACGGAGTCCGGGGGAGAGCTGTTCTCCAACGAGATACGGGAGAGATTCGACATCCCGCGGACCAGCGCCTGGAGGATGCTGCGCCGCCTCGAAGGCCTGGATATAATAGAGGAGAGGAAGGTGGGCGGACAGAGCCTCGTGAGCATCCACAGAAGGTACAGGAGGCCGGAGACTTGAAACACCTGTTCCGTTTCATTCCTACGGGTTCCTATAATACCGCGGCTCGGATAGGTGGTAACAGTATGAAGAGAGTCGAAGCCACAGCGCTGGTGCTCATGATGGCCGCGGCGGCCACGCTGCTACCAGCGTACAGCCAGCCCACGCTTACGGTAACTCAGCCGAGCTTATACGCCCAGCCCGGCGGCGTTTACACGGTTAGAGGCACCGCGAGCTCAGGGGCACTGGTGGTCGTGGAGTTCACGGCGTCGAACGGGGAAACCTTCTCCCACAACTTCACGGCCTCGACTGGACCGTACAGCTTCGGCGTCCCATTGCCCGAGGACTTGGAGCCCGACGTCTATACCGTCAAGGTCAGCGTAGAGGACGGTATGGTCTCCACGTCGAGGGTCCTCGTCTCGCCCATGACGGCTGGGGAGACGCTCCAGAACATGATCCAGAGCATTACCCGCACGAAGCAGGCTCTTGAGGCGTACATGGCGAAGCTTGAGAACGAAGGCGAAGACGTGCCGGAGGCCGTGCTCAACGGCTACAATGAGGCCCAGGAGGCGCTCCAGGAGGCTCGAAGGTACTACGGTGACGGTCAGTACGCGGCTGCTCTGGCTCAGGCGCGGCGAGCCCAGAACATGTTCCAGAGGGCGTTCAAGGCGGTCACCGAGCCCCAGCCACCTGTCTTAGATGTCCAGCCTTCGCCTGAGATACAGAGAGCCAGAATAGCATATGAAAACCTACGAAACCTATCCAACCGGCTGGCAGAGAACGGCTACAACACGACGGTCCTAGACGCGGTCCTAGGCAACATAGAGGGGCTTTTAGACGAGGCTGAGGAGAGGCACAGCCGAGGCGACTCCGATGGTAGCCAAAGAGCGCTGAACGCCGCTGTCGAGGCGATGAACAGAGTCAGGACTAGGATAGAGCAGCTCTCCCAGCAAGTCAAGATGAGGCTGGCCTCAAGGTACGAGGAGAGGCTGAGGACCAGGGTGGATGAGATGCGGCAAGTCCTGAACCAGTACCAGAACACCATCACCGACCAAGACAGAACCCAAGCCTTGGAGTCATTGACGACAACAGAACAAAAACTTCAGCGGCTCAGGGAAGCTTTACAGACAGGGCAGGTTGACATGAGCGAGATCCAGGACCTGAGCGGCGACATAGAGGAGGCCGTCTCCACGATAGGGGACGAGGAGACACGGAGCACCCTCAGCGACATGGATAGGGCGCGTGCCTGGCTGGAGGCTTGGAGGAACCGGACGAGAACCGGCTCCGCGCTCAGCCCAGAGGTCAAATACCAGCTTCAGAACCACAGCAGGCTCATTATGAGATTGAGGCAGAAGTTACTCAACAGCACCCAGAAGCAGCCGGAAATGGAGCCGACTAACTCGACAACACCCTCTAATGAAGGCTCCACAAAGACAGAGGCCGCTCCAACGGATAAGAACGCTTTGGCTCCTTAAGGAAAAATACTTGTTCGGATAACACGATATCCTTCTGAAACGCTTTGGTGGACTGTTGGCTTCCCTACGGGGAGACGGAGGTATACGTCTCCGTTGATATGGATAACCTGATAGAGATACTTGGCCCCATCACAGAGCAGGAGCCCAGGCAGGTAGAGGATGAGATAGCCAGGGCGCTGGACGAGCCCAGCGGTGCAGCGACCCTGGACGAGCAGGTGAAGCCGGACTGCAGGGTAGCCATAGCCGTGGACGGCTCCATGAAGCCAAGCCTAGCCTCACAGGCCGTGTCGTCGATAGTGAAACGCCTGGTGGAGCTCATCGTCCCGCAGGAAAGGATAACCATCGTTGTCGGTAACGGTGAGAGGGAGAGCGAGGCCACGCCGCTGATCAGAGCCATACGGGATACGGATGGGCTCTCCCAGGTGAGGCTGGTGAACCACACCAAGGCAATCCCTAATCTGGGCGACGCTGGTGAGACGGGCGGCGGTACAACCGTTCAAGTCAACAGGGACTATCTGGAAGCCACGCTGAAGATCGCTGTCGGCGAGACGAGGCTTGACATCCACTCGGGGTTCAACGGGGCGCAGAACGCGATACTCCCGGGTATATCCTCGCTCCAGACCATCCAGGAAGCCCGTAAGAGCTACATCAAAGGCGGCGCCACGCCCGGCGTCATAGAGCTCAACCCGGTGAAGGAGGAGACCATCGCCGCCGCAAAGCTGGCGGGCGTGGACTACGCGTTGAACATAGCCGTGGACCCAGAAGGCGGCTACCTCGGAGCATACGCCGGCGGTCTAGAGGAGTCCTGGGGTAGAGCCGTCACCCGGCTCGGGGGCTCCTACGAGGTCGAGGCAGAGGGTAACTCGGATATCACGGTGGTAAGCGCCGGAGGGGGCAGGTTCGACTACAGCCTATACAAGACGGCGTGGGCACTGGAGACCGCCGCCGGCATCACCAAACGAAACGGAGCAATCATCCTCTTGGGGGAGTGCGGGGACGGTCTGGGGGCCGAGTCCTTCACCAGCCTGGCCAGGGTGATGGACCTCAACGAGTTCGAGCGGAGATACACCTACGGCGCTGATGGGCTGCACCTCATCAGGAAGGTGACCCGCAGCAACAAGGTCATACTGGTCTCGGCCCTACCAAGGTACCTCGTGGAGCCGCTGGGGATGGAGACGGCACGAACCACCAACGAGGCGTACCAGCGGGCGCTGGCTGGCCGCCGAGGTAGAGACACCTACGTGATCCCATATGGATGCACCACCAAGATCACTCAATGAAACCCTAGAAAGGCCACAAAGCCACGAGGGTAAGCGCCATTAACAGCAGGTAAACGAGAACCCCAAGCTTCCTCGACGTACTGAGGGGGGACAAGTCGTCGAGAGGCTCAATGGACTCCGCGCCCTCCCTCATGAGGAAAAACGCCACAACCACCCCCATAATCATGTAACCCGAGATTATCAAGAGAAGCACCCCAGCCATGCTGATTATCTTATGCGACTCGCGGCCCACCAGCGCCCTGATCACATGTCCACCATCCAGCTGCCAAGCAGGAACGAGATTAATGAAGGTGAGAACACAGCCCACCCAGGCAGCGAACGCCACGGGATGCATTACCAGGACGTAACCCTCTGGCGCAGGCTTAACCAAGTTAGCGACGTATTCCAATATGACTGGCAACGGGATCTGCTGAAACCTGACCTCGGCATACAGTACCATGAGCTCGGTAACAGTGCCCTGAGGCACCACGAAGCTGAGCCGCATCCCAATCACCCCCATCACCACCGTCACAACGAACCCAGTCAACGGCCCAGCCATCCCCAAATCGAACAAGGCGTCCCTGTTCACCGGCGGCTCTCGCTGGGTGATCACGGCCCCTAGGGTCCCGCCCATGCCGGGCGGCGCGGGTATGAAGTAGGGCAGGCTGGCCGGTACTCCTCGACGCATCGACACATACTTGTGGCCTAGCTCATGCAGGCCGAAAATGGTTATTATCGCGAACATGAACATCAGGGCGTTGACGAACACGGGAGTACCCTTCATGAGCGCCTCGGTGAGCACAGGGTTGCTGCTCCTGATGTAACCATCTAGGAAAACAGTAGCCAAGGTGGCGGCGAAAAGAAACAAGTTACGCCTGTAGTCCTCTGCCTCAAACTCATCCCTATTAAGAATGGATATATGGTAGCTGTCTACTATCCATCGGACCCTCGGAAGATATCCGAGGGGCCTCAACTCGTCAGCGAGGGCCTCAAAGGCTGGCTTCAAAAGGTTTTGCCTGAACCCTGTGCCCCTAGGCTTAACTATGAAAGTGGGCGTCGAACGCTCCCAGTAGGCTTTCACTACATCGAAGTTTCTACCTACCGCATCAACGTACCGCGGATCCATCTCCTCCTCGACGCCGGGTCTCTGGGCACCCATCCAAGAAGACTAGCACAGGGCCCCTAAAAACCATCCCTGAACCACGGATTCGATCTCTTTAAAAGTAATAATGGGCACCTTCATTGGAATAAATTTGGGCGAGCCGGGATACAAGGTGAGGGCGTTCGATGTCAAGGACCTTGAACGCGTGATGCACATCAACTCTATGTGTCTCCCCGAGAACTACAGCAGCTACTTCTACAGGGACCTGTACCAGAGGTACCCCGAGACCTTCCGAGTCGCCGAAGCCGACGGCACCGTGCAGGGATACATCATGTGCCGCATCGAGAGAGGCTGGTCCAAGATAGGCAAGCTAACCCCCGCGCGTCTCTGCCACATAGTCTCCATCGCCGTGATGCAGAACTACCGTAGGAGAGGCATCGGCAGGGAACTAATCTTACAGGCGATGCGAAAAGGAAGAGACGTCTACAGCGCATCCGAGGGTTACCTCGAGGTGAGGATAAGCAACGAAGCGGCCATCGGCCTCTACGATGGGCTCGGCTTCAAGAAGGTGAAGCGGAACTACGGCTACTATATGGACGGGGAGGACGCGTGGGTCATGGCCGCCGCCCTCGACGATTTTTAGGAACCGTTATTTACCACCCAACCCCAGCTTGTAGCGACCACAGATGCAAATGATCGACGCTATAAGCATCGTGATAATATTGTTCTCCCTCGGCGTCTTCTACTGGTTCGGACGATTCACCTACAGGTTGATCAAGCAGCATTACGACATCTACCCTCTGCTCTACGGCCTAGAGGAGGCCGAGAAAAAGAAGAAAAGCTGAACCTTGACCAGGTTTTTGATTGATGCGTTACATATTTAGGCTTCCAACCCTTTACGGTAGCGACCAGCATGAGGGGTAGTTCGCTGATCCCGTGGACAGAGGTGCAAAGCTGGGCCTGCAAAGCCTGCGGGAACTGCTGCATAGGGTACCGTGTGCCCCTCAAGATGGACGAGATGGTCAAGGTCAGCACCGTCTACGGGCCCGGCGTGCTCGAGTACGGGATGGGCAAGGCCTACCTCAAGAACCAGAGCAATGGCCGATGCGTCTTCCAGAAGCCTCTCATGGACCGCTGGATATGCACGCTCCAGGGCACCAAGCCCACCGCCTGCAGGCTCTTCCCGTTCAGGATACATAAAGATCCTGTGTACAAGCGAGGGGACAACGCCGGGATACGCTTCAAAGATAAAAAATACTATCTGTATCTGGACCCAGCGTGTAATGGTATCGTCCCCGGCCAGCCCAGCGACCTATTCAGGAACCAAGTAGTGCCGGAGATCATGAGTATAGGCATCGGGCTGCCTGTTAAACAGAAGTATACCACATCAAAGAGCATCCACTGGCGCCCCATCTGAGAAAACTCTACGGCGAGGAATAACTCTCAACGATTCTATATGAGCAAGCCGGTTACGGTGGCCGGGCTGGAGGTGAGGCCCGGCGAGAAAGCTCGGAGCACGCTTACATTACCCGATTTCTGGGCGGACGGTCAGTCGCTGGAGATCCCTTTCATGGTGCTTCACGGCGAGAAGCCCGGGAAGACCCTCTACGTCTAGGCGGCTCAGCACGGCTCAGAGATAATGGGCTTAGAAGCGTTGAGACGGCTCATGGTCGAGCTGGACCCCGCTGAGATGAGAGGCACGCTGATCTACTGCCTCCCAAACCCTCTGGCCTTCAGGGAGAAGACGAGGGCAACCATGTCGGGCTCTCTCTTTTAACGAAGCCTTGTCTGACATGTTGGATATGGACGATTAACTGGGATTTGGTTTTGCCTAGGCAGGCTCCTTTGGCTCGGGCTCCGGCGGCGACGTGGCGCGTCTTATGATCCTCGGGCCGATGAGTGACCCGAAGAGGCTGGAGGCTATGACGATGGGGACGGCAAGGTTCGTGAAGACCCCGGGATTCATGAATGAGCCGGTGGTCGTGTCCATCATCAGCGGCAGCTGGGATATCACCAAGGCGGTGAGCCCGTTGCTGAACACGAGCCTGGAGGCGGCCGCCTCGTCATCAGTCAACTCGATGAAACCTCCAACGACATTGACTGATAAGATCCTGATCAAACCGATGGTTGCCGACAACGCGAGCCCCATTATGAGGTACTCCACAGACAGCTGCACCTCGAGGCCCACGAAGATGAAGAGGAAAGACTTGACGAGGAAGGTGATCTCCTCGTGGAACGAGCGGAGCTTCCTGCGTTCCACCCTGACGTTCTCCCTGAGGCTGAACCTTCTGGCGAGAAGTGGGTAGTTAGTTAATGTTATGCCGAAAGATAGGGCGGCGATGGCCCCTGCACCTGGTCCGCCCACGCTTTCGCTGAAGATGTAGGATATGAAGAGCACGGCCAGTGTCATGATGTAGTTGAAAGGCCTGTTACGGATCAGGTCCAGGAGCTGGACCCATATGACGCCAGTCCCAAAGCCGATGAAGGCGGAGACCGTAAACACGTAGACGATGTCCTTCACGGCGTCGTTAAGGGGTATACCCGGAGTCTGGATGAACCGGAGAAGCGTCATGGCTGTCACGACGCAGAGGCTGTCTGTGACGATGGACTCAAGCACGAGGAGCCTCCTAGCCTCACCTATCTCCTTTCTCACTCTCTGGATGCTCCCTATTATTCCGAGGACCGTGGAGGAGCTTGCGCCCGCTATCATTGCCCCGAAGAACAAGGCCTCGGAGAGGGTGAAGACGTAAGGCACAGAGTAGTGCAGCAAGTAGCCTATGCCGAGGGTGGTGAGGGTGAACGTAGTTAGCCCAAGGTAGGCGGACTTGATCATGGTTTCCTTGAAAGTCTTTAAGTCCACGCTTAGCCCAGCCTCGAACATCAGCAGGTTCAAGGCCATTACCACAAGGATTGGCGTCGAGGGCCTGAGGGCTGCGGGGTTGAAAAGCTGGAGGGTGGGCCCGAATAAGTACCCGAACGCTATGAGCCAGACGGTGTCGGGGATCCCCGTGTATGTGTAGATTATGCCGCTGATGTACGCGAGGAAAAGGGCCAGGGATATGAGGATAACGACAACGTTGGCGTCCAACCGGGCTCACACATCAAACGAATAGTTACCAGTCTGGTTGTTGGTTTAACCCGGCTGTAAGTCTTAAAGCTTCTGGGAAGATCAATTATTTCAAATAGTTTTAATGTATAATTTAAGAAATTTAGCTAAATGTTAGCTTTCCTGTGGCTATTCTGACCGATAAGCGCACAATGTTATCCCTGCCAGAGTCACAACGCCGCCGATCAGCACCATGGTACTGGGGGTTTCGTCGAGAAACAGTAGAGCCAGTATTGTGGCACCTATGGGTTCGCCGAGGAGACTCATGGAGACGAGGGGAGCTGACACGTACCTAAGCGCCCAGTTATACAACGTATGACCGAAGATCATGGGAACCAGGGCTATGGCGAAGAACAGGACGTACTCGTCTGCTGGGTAGCCCGTGAGGGGGGTGCCGCTGAGCAGAGACATCAGCACCAGGACCAGTGAGGCGGTGGCGTAGACGGGCGTCACATACGAAGTCAGGTCGAGGTTTCTTCTCAATATCCTGCCGCCGAGGATGTAGATGCCGAGCATCACACCCCCAACCAGCGCCAGCATGTCACCGTAGAGGTTGAGCTCACCGACGCCCGCGTCGCCCACGGCTATCATGGTTGACCCGATGAAGGCGATGGCTATGCCCACCGCCATCCTGCTGGTGACCCTCTCCTTGAGGAAGAAGTGGCTTACTATCGCCACGAATATGGGGTCGATGTGCACGAATATG
>CAZGZR010000014.1:0-3384 GCA_964529745.1 uncultured Candidatus Bathyarchaeia archaeon | reverse complement strand
CTGCTGGCCACAGTCGTGAAGCTCAGGCTGGTTATCCATGACGCGAAGTGGATGGCCAGTACCAGACCTATACCCATGAGGCCTGCTACCCTTCTTATACTCATCCTCCGCATCTTACCCATCCCGTCGAAGCGAAAGAAAAACGGCAGCAGGATGAGAGTCGAGAAAATCAATCTATACGCGGCTATCGCCAGTGGAGGGCTGTCGCTAATCCTGATGAGTATGGAGGCCGTAGAGACTGCCATGATGCTTATGATCAGCGCAAACCTAGGTGGGAACCCTGGGCTGTCCTCCATGCTTCGGGTAATGGTTAACTTCTTATATAATATGTAGAGGATGAGAGTCGAGTGAGAAAGTTGCCTGGCTGGATAACCATAGTAGAATACAACCCAGAGTGGCCCCGTATCTATGAGGAAGAGAGAGACCTCATCCTCAGCGTCATTGGCAAGCACGTAAAATCAATCTATCACGTCGGAAGCACCTCTGTGCCAGGCCTCGGCGCAAAGCCGATAATCGACATAATCGCCGGGTTAGGTGGCGGGGAGGTCGCGGACCGCTGCCTGCCGGCGTTGGCTGCGATAGGGTACAACGACGTGACCCCTGAGCCGACGGAAGACGACTGGTACTACTGCCTCGGGAAGGGGCCTCACAGCCTTGGGTTCCACCTGCACCTCATGAGGCATGGCAGCGGTTTCTTGTTGAGGCATATCCGTTTCAGGGACTATCTTAGAGTTCACCCGGAGACAGCTAAGGAGTATTACGAGCTGAAGAAGAGGCTCGTAGAGAAGTACGCCGACATGCGGGAAGTCTACACCGAGTCCAAGACCGAGTTCGTCAATGGGGTCCTTGAGAAAGCGATGAAGGGGGGCTTCAGCCCTTCTGGGCTTTGAAGAGAAGGTCCACGTCCATCTCCAGTGCCGCGACGGGCATCTCCAACTCCCAGTTCTCCAGCACCTCGGGCTTAACCTCCCCGGCCCAGCATAGAGGCTCTCCACCCAGAGTGGCGGTGTATCTCCTGCCCTCGATGAAGCAGCCCCATCCTCCCTCCATGACCTCGGCCTCCAGCTCCAGGTTCTCCAGTATGGTGTTCATTGTCGCCTTTATCTCGCTGAAGCTGGCGCTGGAGTGGCACAGCGCCACGGCTAGCCTTCTTCTTGACCGTGCCCCCGTCTCGGTGGATGAGTCCAGCACCACCACGTCGTCGACCTCGTAGAGGTTCTGGGGATATGGGTGGTGCTTGTTGGTGCTGAGGACCTCCATGAGGCTCGGCAGCAGCCTGTTCCTTAGGCTGTCGTAGGCCTCCATCTTGGGGTTGTCCGTCTCGCATATGGGCTCCTCGGGGAGGCTCATCCTGTGGAACAGCTTCTCCCTGTTGCTCATCATGAAGGTGACGACCTCCAGCAGCCCCAGCCCCACCATGAAGTTCCTCAGCTTCCTGCTGAACACCTCCAGCGGGTCCTCCCCGGCCTCGCTGCTTATGGGCGGTATCTCTGGCTCGAAGTTATCGTAATCGTAGGCTATGGCGATGTCCTCCACGAGGTCAATGGGGTGCATCACGTCGGCTCTGTAGCTTGGTATCAGCACCTTGATGATGTCTCCGTTTACATTGGTTCCGTGCCCCATCTTCTCCAGCTCGCGGGCCGACTCTTGGGGTGTGAACTCGACGCCCAGGGTACGGTTCACATAGTCGTTGTCCAGGTCCATGACCCAAGGGTCGAGGTTAGGCGTGGTGAGCACAGAGCCGTCAGGGTAGTGGTTGTGGACCTCGTGTATCTCGGCACCCCTGTCCGCCAGAGTGACGCATATGACGTTCAGCACCTCGGTGATGGCCTTGAGGTCGGTGCCCGTCACGTCAATGAACAGCTCCGTGGTGGCCTCGTCTATCCTCGTGTACTCGCCGTTGATTATAGGCGGCATCGAGAGCACCATGCCCTTCCTGTCAAGGATCATGGGGTACTCCTTGAAGCCTTCCACTGTCCACGAGTACTCCTTACCAGTCTTCATCTCGCCTAGTATCCAGTTCAGGTCCTTCTCGAATCGCTCCCCGAGGGGCCTGAACTTGAACTCCGGCGGCTTAGTCGTGTATGTCACCGGGAACTCGATGGGCTCCAGGCTGTGGAGGCCGATGGCCACCTTCCTACGCCTCCTACCGTGGGTGACGTGGAGCTTCTCCTGCATCTGGATGATGCTCCTAATGAGGGGATCGTCGAACTCTACGTTCTTGACCACGGCGGTCACGAACCAGGGGCGCACCTCCTGGGTCTTCTCATCGACGACGACCTTGTATTCTGATTTCTTCACTGGATAGTTTCTCAGCCCCGTCCTCACACCAGTCCAGCTCGCGTAGGCCCTCACAAGACCCTCGATGCTTAGGAGGTCGGGCCTGTTGGGAAACACTTCTAAGTGGAAGCCGTCCTCTGTGACTCCCTCCCAGCTGGTGCCCATCATGGGCAGCCTGTCCTGCAGCTCCTCGACCGTGACGTCCCTGCCCAAGAGCTCCCTGAAGTCCTCCAGATTTACTTCTATTACCGGCATCTCATCTCACTCCGTCCACAGCCTAGCCTGCCTGAGCAGGCCGATGTCGTTTGAGTATAGCTCTCTTATGCTATTCACCGGGTAGCTCTGCATGACGAGCCTGTCGAAGCCTGGGCCCCAGGCAAGTACCGGGACGTCGATACCTATGAGGGGTTTCACCACCTCGGGCCTGAACATGCCTGCGCCGAAGAGCTCCATCCACTCGCCTCGTTCCTCGATCCAGACCTCAGCCTCCATGCTCATCTCGGTGTATGGGAAGTAGCCTGGTCGGAACCTGAACCTCTCGACGCCGAGCCCCTCCATGTAGGCTTTCAAGTAGCCTTTCATGTCGCGGAAAGTCACCCCCTCACCGACGACGATGCCGTCGGTCTGGTAGAACTCGGCGAGGTGGTTCCAGTCGATGGTCTCGTTCCTGAACACCCTGCCGCAGCTGAAGAACTTGGCCGGGAGATCGTCCGGCGTGAGCTTGGCTAACTGCTTGACGCTCAGGCTGGTGGTGTGGGTCCTGAGGCAGTTACGGGCGGCAACCTCGGGGTCCCACCTGTACCGCCACCCGAATGCCGACAAACTGAAACTCTGTAGCGTAGATATCGGTGAAAAAATCATTTCCGTCGTTTGCGGAGCTCCCAATGTCAAAACCGGTATGCTTGCACCGTGCGCCCTTCCAGGCACCCATTTCCCAAGAGGAACCGCTCTTGAAAAAAGTATTATTCGTGGAGAAACCTCGGAAGGAATGCTCTGCAGTGAACTCGAATTGGGTCTTGGCAGAGACAGTCATGGCATTATGGAACTGGGCAACCATCTATCGGTGGGAGATACCCTGAATAAGGCTCTGGGGCTGTCAGACCC
>CAZGZR010000013.1:0-42702 GCA_964529745.1 uncultured Candidatus Bathyarchaeia archaeon | reverse complement strand
GTCCTCATGGTGAGGCCCTGGTTGTGGTAGAGGTAGTCGGTGGCCTTCTTGCCGAGCTTCTGGGCGAAGGCGACGGGGCCCTCAGCCAGGGCGTTGCCGTAGCCCTCCATGTACGCCATCCTGCGGGCGGTCTCCCACAGGGCCTCGGGGTTCCCCTTGTCGAAGGGGACGCCGTCCAGGTCCTTGTCGGAGACGACGCCCATGTCGTAGAGGTGCATGAGCCAGCTGACGATGGTGGCCACCTCCTTGTTGTCCATGCCCAGGTCGGTCATCAGCCGGGTTCCCTTGAAGGCGGCGCTGAGGTCCGTCATCCAGAGCTTCCAGGGCCAGTATGTGGGGTAGCACCTCCAGATGCAGGCGCCCATGCCGGGGACGTCGAAGAGGGGCTGACACGGGAAGGGGCAGCCGAAGCAGCCTATGTTCTTCTCGAAGTACTCTCCCAGGTAGTTCTCCTCGTAGGCCTTCCTTATGTCGGGGCGGTCCCTCCAGGCGTGGCTCTCGTAGTTGCCGACGACGCCGGCGTCGCCCACGAGGAAGCCCTGGAGGTAGGCGTCCTTGCCGTCGCTGCGGGGGATGGCCTCCCCCAGCCGCTTCTTGGCGTCCTTGACTATCGTGACGAGGTCCCTGTTCAGCTCCAGCACCCTGTCGGGGTCGTGGACGTTGACGGCGCCCGTGCCCCGGACCACCACCGCCTTGAGCTTCTTGGCGCCCACCGACGCGCCCACGGGGGTGCCGCTCCTGTAGCCGTGCTCCACCGTTGCCTGGACCACCAGGTTCTCGCCCGCGGGCCCTATGCACGCGACCTGGGCGTCCATGTCGTCCACCTCCTCCTTGAGCAGGGTCTCGGTGTCGAAGGTGCCCTTGCCCCAGACCGTTGACGCGTCCCTGATCTCGACGTCGTCGTTGTATACGTTGAGGTAGACGGGTTTCTCGGACTTGCCCTTTATGACGATGTTGTCGTAGCCGGCGAACTTGAGCTCGGGCGCCCAGGTGCTGCCCATGCCCACGTTGCCGAGGCTGTGGCTCTCCGTCTTGGCGGCGGAGACCACGGTGACCTCCATCCTGCTGGTGCCTATGAGGCCGGTGCCCGCCAGGGCTCCCGAGCCGAATATGACGGGGGCGTCGGGGTCGTATGGGCCCTGTTTCGCCTTGCTGTGCTTCCAGAACAGCCATGCGTTGCCGCCTCTGCCGCCTAGGAACCGTTTGGCGTCGTTGTCCCAGGGGGCGGTGGATGTCTTCCCGGTGGAGAGGTCCACCTGGAGGGTCTTGCCGGACCAACCGTAAACCATTGAATCGCCTAGCTACTATCTGTGGCAATCATTAGAAATAACTTCCGCGAAAACTAGGGCCTTCTCGGTGTGGGAGCCTTCCGTGTGTTGGGTGAGACCCAGGACGTATTCTGAGAGAGGCATCTCCCACGCATAGATCCGTGGTAGGTTATCTTTATCTGCAGGTAATTTATGTGGTCTGGTGGATATGCTGCTGGAGTGGCTGTTCTTCGCCGCCTCGTGCCTCGTCATAGTGGCCTCCGCGCTGGGCATGCGCGCCGTGGCCACGAAGGACAGGGAGAAGCTTGTGCGGCCTATGAACTCCTTACTGCTTGTCCCGAGTCACAGTGCGCTGAGTGGTGACTGGAGTTGGCTCTTCAAGAAGGGTGGAGACTATAAAGAGCCTAAGAATCGCTGAAATCGGCAGCGATGATTTAAGACCGATGGTCGCATTAATCTTCTGAAACCCTTGACAGGAGACGTTGAACAGCTGCTGGCTAGGCTAGTGGAGGCGCTTGGCGCCGAAAAGGTTCTGGCGGAGCCAGAGGACCTGTACGTCTACTCGCGTATGGGTGTATTCGGTGTGGAGGAGACCAAGCCGCCAGTCGCGGTGCTCAGGATAAGCGAGGAAGAGGCGCGGAGCCTGGGCTCGCTGGTCGATGGGGCGGCCAAGTTGGTCGCCCTGGGTGAGGAGGCAGAGCATTCTCCTCTGCCGACGCTCCTGGTGGACAAGAGGGAGCCCACAAGCCTAGAGGAGCTTGAGCGGAGCATCGGCGAAGTCACCCAGTCGAGAAAGGAGACGATCAAACAATCGAAGGAAAGCAGGTCCTTGGCTCTTCAAGCATCGTCACACCTACAGTCCATGGACGGGTACAGGCTGGGGGAGCGCATGGCCGACGGCTCGGGGTTCTGCGTGGTGCAGAGGTTCATGGGCGGCCACGAGACGTTCTCGGCAAAGGGCAGGCTCCTCCTGTCCCGGGGCCTATCACAGGGGGAGCTGGGGGCGACGCCCCGGCTTGTTGACGCCATGTACAGCTGCACCGCCTGCGGCCAGTGCTACGACCAGCACGGCCCCGGCACCCTGGAGATCAACAACGCCATCATAAGGTCTAGGAACCTGATAGCCGAGGAGGGGAAGGCCCCGAAGTTATGCGGGAGGCTGATCGCCAACCTGGAGGCGGAGGGGAACCCATTGGGGCTGCCCGGCGAGGACAGGGTCCTCTGGTACGAGGAGGTCGCCGAGGAGCACAGGTACCGTGACGGCGAGGTGCTCTACTGGCCGGGGTGCACCACCAGCTACCGGCTCCCCGAGCTGGTGGAGGCCACGGCCGAGGTGCTCACGGCGGCGGGCGTCGAGTTCGGGGTTCTCGGCGACGAGGAAAGGTGCTGCGGCCTCATACTCTACCTCATGGGTTTCTGGGAGGAGGCGCGGAGGAACGCCGAAGAGGTGGCGGAGACCCTGTCGGCGGCGCCGCCCCGGGTTCTCGTGACGAGCTGCGCCGGCTGCTTCTACGCGTTCAAGCGGGTGTACCCGCACCTGGGCGTGACGCCGCCTGTGAAGGTGGTGCATACGTCCATGCTGTTCGACGGGCTCGTGAAGGAGGGGAGGCTGCCGCTCCACGAGGTGGAGGCCAGCGTCACGTGGCACGACCCCTGTGACCTGGGTAGGCATTGCGGCGTCTACGAGCCGCCCCGGAGGGTCCTGGGGGCCGTGCCCGGGCTGAGGGTAGTCGAGCCGGGGCTGAGCAGGGAGCACGCGGTGTGCTGTGGCGCCGGCGGCGGCCTCTGGTCCATCGACGAGGGGCTCACGGGTGACGTGGCGCGCCAAAAGGTGGAGGAGGCGATCCCCGCCGGGGTTGACGGCGTCGTCACCGGCTGCCCGACGTGTCTACTGAACCTCCGCGCCGCCGCCGATAGGTGGAGGCCCGGGCTCGGGGTACACGATCTCAGCGAGTTCCTGCTGAGGTGCATCTAGGGCTGTAGTGTCGCGGGCTACATACCTAAACTATTTTATCGTGGTGATCCCCATACAGCGTGAACATGCTGGATCGTTTCCAGAGGAACATGTGAAAAGGTTTGGAACAACCCCGCATAACCCACATAGTTTTAGATGTGTTGAAGCCTCATCAGCCCCCCCTGCCGGAGTTCGCCGCGTTCGTCGGCGAGCTGCCCGGAATAAAGAGAGTCGATGTCTCGGTGGTCGAGATGGACGAGAGGACTGAGAGCCTCAGGATCACCATCGACGGCGCCAACATCGAGTACGAGGAGCTCAGGAGCCACATGGCGAAGCAGGGGGCCGTCATCCACAGCGTAGACCAGGTAGTCGTAGAGTAACATGCCCGTGAAGCCCACTCTTCAGCCGTTTCTGGACAAGGAGACCGAGATGGAGGACGTGGACTACGTCCTCTTCGGGGCTCCGCTGGACGAGACCACCTCCCACAGGAAGGGGACGCGGTTCGGCCCCGGCGCCATACGGCGGGAGAGCAGGCATCTGGACGCCTACAGCGTCCGCACAGGGCTGGACTGGGGAGACCTCAGCCTCGCTGACATAGGAGACGTGGAGTGCCCCGACGTCCCCCGGGCCCTCGAAGGCGTCACTGAGACAGTGGACTCTTTCAGCGGCTTCCCGGTTATGCTGGGCGGCGAGCACACAGTCACCCTGGGCGCTTTGAGGAGCCTGGAGCCCGACCTGGTGCTGGTTTTCGACGCCCACCTGGATCTGAGGGACGAGCTCTTCGGCGAGCGGCTCTGCCACGCGACTTATCTGAGGCGCGGCTACGAGGAGCTGGGGTACAAGGCGGTGGTGCTGGGCGCCCGGGCGCTGTCCGGGGAGGAGGTGGAGTACGCCAAGTCCACGGCCGACCTCCGCTACATGACGGCGCTGGACATGCTGAGGGAGGACCCCGTCGCCATGGTGCGGGACGTCATGAGGGGCTCGGAGAGAGTGTACGTGAGCGTGGACATGGACGTGCTGGATCCCTCGGTGGCGCCGGCGGTGGGCAACCCCCACCCCGAGGGGCTCACCGTGACCATCGTCATGGACATACTGGAGACCGTGATGGACGGCAGGGTCTGCGGCCTCGACGTAACCGAGGTCTACCCCCACTACGACACGGGCCAGACGGCGGCGACGGCCGCGTACCTGGTGATGGAGGCCCTCTACAGCCACGTCAGCCAGACCAGGTGACGCCGCCTAGGGCAGGTTGGTGACTATGGTCATTATGACCTGGACCAGGAGGCTGCTGGCCATGAGGCCTGTGACTATGAGGCGGCCCCTCTCCTCGTAGAACTCTTTGCCGTACCTCCTCTCGGTTAAGAGGTGCACTATGCCGCCGACGCCGAAGGGCACTATGTAGTGGGGCGGGAACAGGAGGCCCATGCCGAGGCCCATCATGCTCACGGGCGTGAAGACTTCTAGGAGGGCGCCGGCCACGCCGCCCGCGAGGAAGGTCCAGGGGTTCAGCACCGTGGAGACGTCGCCGGTGGCCAGCATGGTGACGTAGACCTTGGACTGGAGGAGGCCCACGGCGGGCATCATGGGGGTGCCGAACCCCACGTACTTCCAGAGGACGAATGTGAACGCGATGCTGAACAGGAACGTGGGCACCCAGCCTACTATCTTGGCTGCGATGATGTCCCGCCAGGTGACCCTTGTCTCGTTCCTGTACTTGTAGTAGGGGAGGGTGCCGCTGCCCAGCCACGGGTTGGGCCGCAGGTACTGGTAGATGAAGTAGCCGGTGAAGCCCCGGTAGCCGGCTGTGAATATGGGGAGGTCGTAGAACAGCATGGCGCCTATGCCCATGCCCATGCCTGTCTCGGCCTGCATCTTGCTCACGAATATGGCCTCCACGAAGCCGCCGACGAAGAAGCAGTAGGCGGTGAAACCGACAGCGAACAGGGGCGGCAGGGGCGCGAAGGGGTTCAGGGTGTAGGCGAGGCCGGCGAGGAGTGTGAAGAGGGCCAGCACGGCGGCCAGGTACCTCCTGTTACCGAGCAGCCCCTTTATGAGGACCCTGTAGAGTTCGAGGTACCCCGTCTCCCCGTTGTCCTCGTTCGTCTCGTCGGTGAGCCTGTTCTTGGCGAGGACGACGACGGACAGCAGTATGCCGCCCAGCAGCAGGATGCCTATGGCGGGGCCCAATGCGTAGTTCATGAGGTAGTCCTGGTAGAGGGCCATGACGTCGCCCGTGGGCTCCAAGAGGCCCCTGCGCACCAGCGTGGGGGTGACCAGGAGGTAGCTTATCATTCCCGAGGCGAGGAGGCTCAGCGAGGTCTTGGGGCTTATGAGGTATCCTATGCTGGCGAACCCCAGGCTGAGGCTGATGACGAGTATGCAGCCGGGGGGTAAGAGCCCGGAGAGGTCCAGGGTGGTGAGGTCCAGCCCCCAGAGGGTGGACAGGTGCTGCGCTAGGGTTATGGTGAAGCCTATGGCGGCGGATACGGCGACGAGTCTGGCTGAGCCTCCGCCGGTCATGCAGGCGTCAACGAGCTTGGTGGTGGCGGACTGGGTGGGCCACACCATCTTGGGGTTGTCGTTGAGGGCGTCCCTGAGGACTGTGTAGTAGATTAGGCCCGCTGCGATGCTTACGGTTATCGCGGCGCCGAAGAACGTCAGGGGGCCGGCCCAGTGCCTTAGGCTGAGGTCTTTGGCCTGGATGACAGCCGCTGGGGGCGCGATCCACGGCGGGTAGGAGGCGAGGGGCTCGGTCTCCAGCATGTAGAGTATGAAGCCGAGGGTCTGGTAGACGCCCATCTGGCTGACGCTGGTTATGAGGAGGAAGCTGAGCTCGCGTCTGCTGCTGCCTCCCTGTATGCGGTGGAAGAGGCTGTATCCTATCATGACGGCGACGGCGCCGTACCCGAAGTTCCAGCCCATGTTGATGCTGAGGTAGCCGTTGATGGCGCTGAATATGAGGGCCATGACGGCTCCGAGTATTATTGCGCGTGCCTTGATGGGGCCTTCTTGCTGCTGTTGTTGCTCTGGGGCTTCCACGGGTCGTGTCTAGTCTCTGGGCATTTAAAGGCAGTTTACGTGTGATAATCACAATTTGTGATTACATCAAGCGGGCGTCGGGTTCTATGCCATTTATTATATCTCGCCGCGGATCATATCATCCGGATCGGTGGCCATGAGCAGCGACGACGAGATCACGAGGGCCGGGGGCAGGCTGGCGCCGGACGACCTGGGGAGATGCTACCTGCTTTCGGCGGGGTACGACGGCGACCAGATGAAGGCGTACGTGAGGCTCTACGAGCCGGAGGAGCAGACGATCTATCTCTGGTACGACGACACGGGCCACCAGCCTTACCTGATATCGAAGCTGAGCCCCGAGGAGCTGGCGCAGAACCGCCGCGTGGCCACTCACAACGGGTTCCAGGGCTTCGAGGAAGTCGAGAAGTACGACGGCCTGGCCGACCAGGTGATCAGGGTCACCAAGGTGGTGGCCAAGGACCCGCTGAGCATCGGCGGCAGGGGCGGCTCCATCAGGAACTACCTGGACGAGACGTGGGAGAGCAGGATAAGGTACTACAGCTGCTACATCTACGACAGGGGCATAGTGCCGGGGATGCCTTACAGGGTTGTGGACGGCAGCCTGGTGGCGGACGACTGGAGGCTGCAGGGGGAGGTTGAGGCCCAGTTCGAGGAGATACTGGCGGGGACCGAGGACAAGTTCAGGGGGTCCATGAGGGAGTGGGCGCGGCTGCTCCAGTGCCCCATACCGGAGATCAGGCGGGTGGCGGTGGACATCGAGGTTCGGCCCAGCGTGGTGAACAGGATGCCCAACGCCGACCAGGCGGGGGACCCGGTGATCTGCGTGGCGTTCGCGGGCTCGGACGGGTTGAGGCGGGTGCTGCTGCTGAACGACTCGGGGCTGGACGTGGAGCCCCCTGTTATAGAGGGCGCCGACGACGTCACCGTCTACGACAGCGAGCGGGACATCGTCTTGGAGACGTTCAGGGTCATCGCCGAGTACCCGGTGGTGCTGACGTTCAACGGCGACGACTTCGACTTCAAGTACCTCAGGAACCGGGCCCGGAACCTGGGGGTCCCCGACGAGGACAACCCTATAACGCTGGGGCGTAGGTTCGCATACCTGGCGAACGGCATCCACATCGACCTCTACCAGTTCTTCAGGAACAGGAGCATCCAGGGCTACGCGTTCGGCAACGTGTACAGGGAGTTCAGCCTGGACGAGATCACGCTGGGGGTGCTGGGGGAGGGCAAGATCCAGGTGGGGGACATCGGTCAGCTGTCGCTGGGGGAGCTGGCCGAGTACTGCATGCAGGACGCTTACATAACGTACCGGTTGACGGCGTTCAACCACAACCTGGTGATGAACCTGATGGTGATGCTTCAGCGCATCAGCAAGACGATCCTGGAGGACACGTCGCGGCTGGGGGTGAGCAGGTGGATATTGGCGATGATGGAGTGGATGCACCGGCGGGAGGGGTGGCTTATACCGAATACCCGGGACATCATCGAGGCCAAGGGCGGCACCACCACTGAGGCCATAATCAAGGGCAAGAAGTATCAGGGGGCGATAGTCAGGGACCCGAAGCCCGGGGTCCACTTCAAGGTGACGGTGGTGGACTTCGCGTCGCTGTACCCGTCGGCCATCAGGAACTGGAACCTGAGCTACGAGACGCTGCTCTGCGGCCACGATGAGTGTAAGGATAACCTGATCCCGGGGACGCCTCACTGGGTGTGCAGGAGGAGGAGCGGCATGACCAGCGAGCTCATAGGGAGCCTCCGGGACCTCAGGGTCTTCTGGTACAAGCCCAAGGCCAGGGACGAGTCGCTGAGCGAGGACGAGAGGCAGTACTACCACGTTGTGCAGCAGGCTTTGAAGGTGTTCTTGAACGCGTCGTATGGGGTGTTCGGGGCGGAGAGCTTCCCGCTGTACTGTCCTCCGCTGGCGGAGAGCACGGCGGCGGTGGGCCGGTACGCCATGGAGGAGGCGGGCCATAAGAGCGAGGAGCTGGGCATCGAGGTGCTGTACGGGGACACGGACAGCGTGTTCCTGAGCCACCCGACCAAAGAGCAGACGGACGCGCTGGTGGAGTGGGCGGACGAGGCGCTGGGCATCGACCTGGAGGTGGAGAAGACCTACAGGTACGCTGTTTTCAGCGAGCGTAAGAAGAACTACCTTGGGGTCTACGAGGACGGGCGGCTGGACATCAAGGGGCTCACCGGGAAGAAGAGGCATATTCCGCCGATACTGAAGGAGGCTTTCGACGAGCTGACGGCCATCCTGAGCGGCGTCCACTCGCCGGAGGAGTTTCCCCGGGCGAAGGAGGAGATCAGGGCGCTGGTGGAGGAGGTGCACCGGCGGCTGAAGGAGAGGGAGTTCGAGATCGGTGAGGTTGCTTTCCAGATGCAGCTGGGGAAGGATCTGAGCAGGTACGAGACCAACCCGCAGCACGTGAAGGCGGGGCGGATGCTGGTGGAGCTGGGGCACGAGGTGGTGGAGGGGGACATCATCAGCTACGTGGTGACGAGGGATGATGTGCTGCCGGCGGTGGTGGCGAAGCCGCGGGACGTGGACGTGAACAAGTACGAGGAGTACCTTGAGGGGACTTTCGAGCAGCTGCTGGACGCGCTGGACATGAGCTTCGATGCCCTCGTGGGCAGGCCACAGCAAACGAGTCTAGGCAGGTTCTTCGGATAATTTTCACATAATAGAAAATCATTTGATTTATTGATTATATATAAAATTATTCTCTCAGGATATGCAAGATTACATTTATTAATATTTCACATATAATGACTATACTGTAGATTTAGATAAATATGAACAATGGTGTGACTATTGAGTGAAAAAGAGATAACCGAACTCCTCGCAGTAAATTTGGAGATTTTAAAATGGTTTAAAATAATATCTATACCTAAAATCAAAGCTATAATTAACGAAGCGATGAAGACAGACAATCAAAAGTTGATTTTTGAACTTAGTGATGGAAAAAGTAGTGGCGAGATTTCTACCCTTACAAGTGTAAATGATAAGACTATCAGAAGATATTGGAAAAAATGGGCTGATAAAGGTCTCATGTCCATATGTCCAGACTATAAAAGACGATTTTGTCGGTCCTTTTCTCTTAGAGAAATTGGAATTGAGATTCCTGAACTTGATCGATCACAAAAGGAAGAAAATGAGGATGAGTGAAGAAAAAACTAACATAGATGAATTAAAATCGATTCTTCTTGAAATTAGTGAAGCCTTAGTAGAAATTCGTGCATGGTATCGTCAAACACCTAGAAAGGACATCAAATCAAATCTAGAATCGATTTTAGATACACCAAATAAAATTATAGCGTATCATTTTAGTGATGGAGGAAAAACCACAAGAAATCTGGCTAAAATATCGAAAGCTGGAACGGGTTCTATTTCTCGGTGGTGGACTGATTGGATAAAATTTGGGATTGCCATACCTATTAAGAAGGGGGCTGGTAATCGTGCAAAAAAATTGTTTGATCTGAAGGATTATGGAATTAGTATTCCAGATCTCGAAAACTTGTCTGATGAGGAGGAATAACTTTGAATGAAGAAGTTCAATTTGAGTTAAAAGCAATTAAAAGATTACTTAGTATTGCACATGTGGAACAAATTGATGCCTATCTAAATGCTATTATTACTACAACAAATAGAAGAAAAATGTGGATGGCCATCGATGGTAATCGATTACAGAATGAAATTGCAGAAGTAGCTGGTGTAAGTCAAAGGGCTGTCTCGGGTTTTCTAAGTGTGTTAGTTGATGCAGAATTAATCGAGTATGAACAATACAAACCCCCACGAAAAATAATTAACCACGTGCCCACATCATGGTTATTTTTTAAAGATGAAGAATAGAGAGATAATAAATGTATACTAAAAGAGGATTGGTTAATAAAATTGCAAAACAACTTGGACTTTCTAGTAGAACTGTACAAAGGAGAATTCAACAAAAGCGAGAGAGCTTAGCTAATTTATATTCATCTACAGTTTGTGCTTTTGCATATGCTCATGAACAAGGTTTGGATTTTTCGGACATAATGACAGAAGATGAATTAAGACAAGTAAAAGAAATTATAGGAAGCGGATTAAAACTAGTAATTTCAGATAGAGTTAAAGATAATATGCCGATTAAAGAATTTAAAACTCAACCTACTGAAACTCTAAAATCTTTATTAGTAAAGACAAAAGCTGAAAACAAAGATAAATTAGCCATTGAATTATACGAACATTTTATTGATCATCCTCGAATTAGAAATGCTAGCCGATCTTTATGGAATAACAAACACTATAGGAATGCGGTGTTGGATGCACAAATAGAACTAGAAAACATGGTAAAAGAGAAGGCAGGATATCCAAAAGACAATAAAGGACATGAATTAAGTGGAGTACATCTTATGCATAGAGTATTTGATGTTAATAATCCTCTATTAAAATGGAGTGATCTTAGAACTCAAGTAAAAAAAGATGAATTAGAAGGCTATAAATTCCTTTTTGTAGGTTCTATTATGGGTATACGCAATCCAAAAGCACACCTAGTATTCAAACAGAGACCTTGGAGATCATTACAAATACTTGTTTTTACCAATTTACTAGCGGAACTAGTAGACAGATGTGAATATTGTGGAGAAAATCTCTAGTATCTAAATTTTTTCATTACTTCAAATAACACAATGCAAGAGGGAGGAGGCTATATCTTCACCCCAGCGCGTACAGAAACAACGTTACCCCCATCAAAACCAACCAGCCACAAACAGGGGAGGGGAGGGGGTCTACGCGTCTGAGGGGAAACCAAGCCCCTTCAGGCGAAACCGGCCCCATAACGGCTTATTCCCGGATCAAACAGATACAAAAGTGTAACCCACCACGAAGACAACATCGAACCCACGGCGACAAAAAGAAATTTTTTCCGTAATTCCAACCTACATGGTACAACGAAACACCCCGAAACGAGAACACAGACAAACCTCCTCGATCCACAGCCTAATCTAGAGTCTTCACCCTCAGCATACACACCGAGCCGACCACCGCCAACGACACGGCCAAGGCCCGCATCATAAAACTATCCAGAAACAAGACAGCGGAACCCAGAACCGCAACCCACATCATCGTCAACGCCCTCACCTTGGTAGCCCTCCTCATACCACCGAGCCCCTCATAATCCCTGAGAATAGGCCCAAACACCCTGTTCCGAGTAAGCCACCCGTGAAGCCTCTCCGAACCCTTACAGTAACAAGCAGCCGACAACACAACGAACGGCGTAGTAGGAACCACCGGAAGCACCACACCCACCACCCCGCAGACCAACGAAATCGTTCCGACTACGTTATAGAACAGCTTCAACGTCTTACTCCCTAAGCCCACCTTCTCACCCCCAATCGAATAAACCGACCAGAAGACGACAACAAACACCGTTTTTTAGAGAAACCTCCACCAAACCCGAACATCCACCCAGCCCCCCCAGAACCGTTTCCCCTAGACATGGTGAGGAGGCATCTCCTGAATGGGCCCGCTTATCTCGAAAGACGATACGAAGGGCACCTTCCCCTCGGAGATCGATCTCCGTATCTCTCGATCCGAGCCATTTTCCCGCGTGAAGAACTCGACGTCATCCTCCCCCAGACCCATCTCCGCCAGGATGAGGCTCATAAGCCGCTTCGGAAAAGCGAAGACGAATAGATGCCCCTCAAAAGTGGAAAACTGGGGATAGAACTCTATAACCTTCCCACCGTGTCTATCGTTAACCTTCACCATCCCAGCCTCCACTATCTTCCTCGCGAAAGCCCTCCCGAGTTTTTCGCTCTTCTCAAGCGCCGCCGCCACCTGCATGAAGAGGCTGGGCATCGTATACGTAAGCAGGTTCCGAGACACATCAAGCCTAAACCACCACAGATCATACGTGAAAAACGACCTCCTCTTAGTGACCTCATGCGCCTCACCGACCAACAAGTTACGCATATACAGCAAATCGGGGTAATCATAGACCGTCAACGGCCTCTCATAGTCACAGCCCTCCCCCTTCATCACAACCCTGTCTATGACCCTGTCCTTGATATCCTGGTTCTTGAAGGAAACCAGATCATTCAACATCTTCTCGTCCGCCTCGTAGCCTGCGACGAGTATCCTAGTACCCTTCCCCGAGCCCGCGGATTCACCCAGCAAGATGTTCAACCAGGCCTTTTCCTTCCCAACCGGCAGGAAGACGGGCTTAAAGACGTTCCCGTCGGAGAAGACATAAACCTGGTACCCCTCCAGGAGGAAAAACCCGAGAGCCAGCTTCAAGCCCTCCCCGTAATAGCCCCTCATCCAGCACTCCTTCTCCGAGCTGCCGATGATGAAGGCGTTGCCATCCAACCCTCTCCCCTCATCGATCACCCACGTCCCCGTCTCATCACCCCTGACAGTCACATCGGGGGAACCCATCGACAACTCGGTCTCATCCAGCGAGTTCTGGATGATCTCCCTGAGAGCCTTGAACTCGCTGAACCCCCTCCTCTGAATATACTCCTTGCTTATGTTCAGGGAAACCATGCCGTCGTACCGGACAATGCTGGGAAGCAGCCCCTCGGGGTCGCTCAGAATGACCCCGTCCTCTTCCCGGATTTTCCCCGTCAGCTCACGAATCGGGGTCACATAAATCTGATACTCGCTTGGAAAACCATATTTTTCAGATAACAATTTCCCTTCATTTCTATTAACAGAAATTTAATTAATAAAGTTGAGCGCCATCTTTTCCCCACAGCCTCTTCCTCGAAGAAAGTTGAATATACGCCCCATCAAGACAGGTACCAGTTGCCACATCATCAACAGAGTAGTGGTCCTTTGAAGGTTTATTAAGAACCCTTCTCGCACTCAACTAGGCAGGATTGATATTCAATGACAGCTAAAATCGATAAAATACACGTCATCTGGCTCAACGGCCAAGCATGCACGGGATGCAGCATATCCTTCCTCAACGCCACACACCCAAGCGTGGTAGACCTACTCACCGGCTTCCTCCCCCAGGCCGCCGGCATCTCCCTGGACTACCACGAGACGATAATGCTACCCTGGGGCGACGAAGCATTGAAGGCCCTTGAAGCCGCTGCGGCGGGTGAACTGGACCCCTTCGTGCTCGTGGTCGACGGCTCCGTCCCCGATGAGACCCTAGCCGCCAAGACCGGCGGGTACTGGTGCGCCATCGGTCAGAAAGACGGTAAAGCAGTCACCTTCAACGAGCGCCTCGAGGCCCTAATGGGAAAAGCCGCTCTGGTAGTCGCGGCCGGGTCGTGCGCAGCCTGGGGAGGCATACCACACGGCACCCCTAACCCCACGGGGGCGAAAGGGCTAATAGATTACTTTGGGAAGAACTGGAAATCCACACTCGGCATCCCCATACTGAACGTGCCCGGATGCCCCGTCATGGGCGAACACCTCGCCGAGACGCTGACATACGGCGTACTGGCTATCCGCGGGCTTCTACCGTTACCAGAGCTGGACGAACTCAACAGAGTCAACTTCATCTTCGAGCACACCACCCACGAGAACTGCCCCCGAGCAGGACTATACACCATCGGCAAGCTCAGCGAGGAATACGGCGAGCCTTTCTGCATGGGCGGCCTCGGTTGCAAGGGACCCATAGCACACTGCGACGTCCCTAGGAGGGGATACGTCGAGGGGGTCGGAGGCTGCACAACCATGGGCTCCGTGTGCATAGGCTGCACCCAGCCGGAGTTCCCTGACGCGCCATTCTCGCCTTTCCTCAAGAAGGCGCCCGTGGGCTTCTTCGTCAGGGAGAGGGCGACGCAACTCCTAGAAGACCTGGGCATGGTCTGGGGTAGGATAAAGATGGGCATACTGGGGAGGAAACTGTAGTGACGACCAAAGAAGTACTAATCGAACCCATGACCCGCCTAGAAGGCCACCTCGGGATTCAGGCCATGGCTGATCTCGACAAGAACGTCTACACCGACGCCCACAGCTTCATCACCATGTTCAGGGGCTGGGAGATAATCCTCAGAAACAGGGAGCCCGCCGATGCCCCTTGGCTAACCCAGAGAGTGTGCGGCGTGTGCCCAGTGCCTCACGGCATCGTCTCCTCTCAGGCCGTCGACATGGTGTACCAGGCGCCCCCGCCACCCATGGGCATAGTGATGAGAAACCTGGGCTACGGCTCGGAGCAGCTGTACGATGCTGTGATCGGATGCGTGGTTCTGGTGGGCCCCGACTACAGCCAGGCCATCGTGGAGAAATATAACCCAGAATGGTGGGATGAGGCACAGAAGACCAAGCCGGCCCACGCCGACCTCCACGGATACCAGAAAATCTCAGACATGATGACGGCCCTCAACCCCCTAAGCGGAGAGATGTGGGTGAGGTCCCTCGCTATAGAAAAGCTTGGCCGAAAAATGGCAAGCCTTCTCGGAGGAAAGCACCCACACATGAACACGTTCATACCGGGAGGCATGTCGCTGACGGTTAGACCCACTGAGCTTGAGCAGTTCGCCTCAATGCTGAGCCAGCACGTCGCCTTCGCCAAGGAGTTCGTCCCGTTCTTCGACGATCTGATGGACTTCTGTCTCGACATGGGCTACGAGAACTCCGGCGCGAAGCCACTCAACATGATATCCAACGGAGCCTACGACGACACCGAGGCTTACACAGCCAAATACGAGGAGCTGAATGACTGGGGCCACGCACGCAGGATCACACCCGGTATAGTCCTCGACGGGAAGGTAGTCACCAACGACCTCATGGATATCCAACTCGGCGTCCGAGACCATGTCGACCGCAGCTACTACGAGGACTCGTGGACGACCGGCGTCACGGAGGACCCTATGGGAAACCCCGTCGACGATCTACACCCATGGAACAAACAGACCATACCCGCTCCATCACCCTACGGCGACTGGGACAAGAAGTACAGCTGGGGCATATCCCCGAGATGGGTTGACTGGAAGAAACAGGCTGAAGGAGAGAGCCACAGCCTAGAGGCTGGAGCCTTACCCAGGTTCTACGTCACGGCGAAGTCCAAGATGGTGCCTGAGTCGACCGGAGACGGAATGAAGTTCACTCTACCGAAGGCGACGCTTGTAGGCTACAGGGTCTCGGATGAGATGGAGTTCGAGTGGAAGGCCCCGAAGACCGTCAACACGGTCGAACGGGTTCGAGCCAGGGCGTACCATTACGCCTACTCGGTCTACGCCATGTACCTCGACGTCCTGAAGTCCCTCGAGCTCGTGAAGTCGGGGAACGCGAAGATATGGAACAGGTACAGCAAGCCAAAGAACGGCATAGGCGTCGGTATGATTGACGCGATGCGTGGGGCGCTGTCTCACTGGGTGGTGATGAAAGACCACAAGATAGCCAACTACCAGATAATCTCGCCGTCCACCTGGAACGCCGGCCCGAGGCTAGGCGAAGACGACCTGGGGCCCTACGAGGCAGCCATCAGGGACACCCCCATCACCGAGGCCCACACAGGCGACAACCTATACGGAGTCGACGTGGTCCGCGTGGTCAGGAGCTTCGACCCCTGCCTCGCGTGCTGCGTACACCTGTTCAAAGGCGACGAAAAGATAGGTACATCCCAGATAACTAGTTAACTCTTTCAACTATTTTTCCCAAAAGTTTTTTATCCTCTCGACTGCCTCAGGCAGCGCCAGCCGTACCTTCGGAGAGAGGCTGAACTCGGCCCCCATCCTCTCCGGCTTACAGCCTATGATGAAGACCCTGTCTGGGAGAGTGCCGATGGCTTTACTGAACTTCAGAAGCCCCTCTAGGCCCACCTCGTGCACCGTTAACCTGCTGAGCTCCATGGCTTCCGTCGGCGTTATCTCCTTGACGTCTACCCGGAACTGGTGGAGCCTGCCTGGTTCGCCCTCCATATCCATGGAGTCGACGAAGACCACGGCGTCGTAGCCCTCTAGGTCAGTGGCTATCGTGAGGCCCGCGGTACCCATGTCCCGTAGTTCAACGTTCATGGGGAGCGCCTCTTTCTCCAGAGCCTCTATCACCCGCGGCCCGAAGGCGTCGTCTCCCATGAGAAGGTTTCCTATCCCCGCCACCAGTATCTTATCTTTCATCCGTTGCCTCTCCTAAGATCCTCTTCCTGACAACCTCGTCGTTCCAGGGAGTCCCTGTGAAGGTTCTCCACGCCTGTCTCAAAGGCAGCCTGTTGACCATGTATCTCAAGTCGACGTACCTACGGATGAGCCATCCCGGCCAACCCGTCACCGCGATGTGCCTCGTCTGCACCGCAGCCCAGCCGGAGCCCACCGGCACAGCGTAATAAACGGCCTTCGACGTATAAGGATGGATTTCCTGATTCTCTACCCTTTTCTCGATGCTTTCTGAGACGTATTTCGCTTGCTCTATCGCTGTCTGGGCCATCCCGTAGTATTGATCTCTCCCCGCGTCCCCAATAACATATACCTCAGGGTGCCCCACGAGGTTGAGGCACTCGTCTATGGAGCCCTCTTCGTAGGGAATAACGGTGTTCGGCCTCACGCCCGCTGTCCAGATTATGGTATCCGCCTTAATATGGATGTCACCTATGGAGACGTCCTCCAAATGCTCTCTCATGAGCCTCCTATGGTAGAAAATGTTTACCCCGAGGCTTCGGAGCCTCCTATCGACGGCCTCTGATAGCTCAGGCTTGAGCTTTTCCAGAAGCCTCGAGCCCGCGTGGAACAGGTCCACGGTTATTAGGGATGGGTCGACCCCGCTCTCTTCCGCCGTCTTCCTAGCGTTTATGGCTATAGCCGCAGCCGTCTCGACGCCTGTCCCCCCGCCCCCCACAATTACGAAGTGTCCTAAACTGATCCTCTGTGCGTCATCGGCTGATGCCATGCCTCCAACCGTTTTCTCTATGTGTTCACTGAGCCTTACTGCTTCAATGGAGGAGTTCACGGTGAACGTCATGTCCTTTATTATGGGTACGCCGTGGAAGTTTACGACGCTCCCCGTGGCCAGTATCAGGTAGTCGTAGCTATACTGTGCTCCGCTTTCCCCCTTGATCACGTGTTTCCCTAGGTCTGCTCCCTGCACCGGGTCGACGATGCGTTTCGCCTTTTCGCCGAGAATGCTATTTAAGGGCATGTAAACTCCTGACGCGCTGTATCCCTCCACGATCCGGAATATGCGGGCCTTATAGTCGTGCCAGTCACGGTCGGAGATGATCGTAATTACCGTTTTTTTCCCGATTTTTTCCCATAACTGTAGCGCGGCGTTTACACCGGCGAAGCCGGCTCCAACGATCAATACTCTGGTTTTTTTTTGATCCGAATTCACCGTCTACACCTTTGTTAGGTCTCGGTAGCCGATGTTAAAATACCTGAAACAGCCTACGAACGAAGTATAGAAAAGGAACAGCTATCTTATAGGCAAAGTGTTGACAGCCTTTGCTTATCTCTACTGGCACATTTTCTGTTTAAATAGTATAAATAAAGTAATTATCGTATGAATAAACTCGATGGCATGATCGACGCATTCAAAGAAGCAAAGCAGGTATTTCTAACAACTGTAAATTCAAAGGGAGAGTCACATATCCGACCTATGACCAACTTCAACGACTCCCCTTACGAGCGCATGTGGTTTCCATCGTTTAAAGAAACAAGGAAAATCGATGACATAAAGGAAAATCCTGTGGTTACAGTTAGCTTCCCAGCGGAAGAGCAGGGAAAATGGTATAAAGTAAAAGGAAAAGCCAAACTAGCTAGTTGGGATGAAGTAAGAAAGCTGTGGCGCTGGTGGCTGCTAGAATGGCTTCCTAAAAAAGATAGACAACCATTGAGGTATGATGATCCATTCCAGGACAGAGCAGTTATATTCGTGGACCCTATCGAGGCTCAACTCGATGACTCAAAGTAAAAGGTTAGGTTAGGCTTCTTTAGTGCACTCAACACGCTTTAAACTGTATTGAACGCGTCTGTACGCTCATAACAGAGGGATACGACTTGTCATCAGGAGATAGCAATACCGCGATTAAGTCAACATAAACGCTCATATCGAAAATGGTGATAGGATAGCATGTTAAGAGATGTAAATTCTAGAGTTTCTCACGCTCTAGCACACCCGATAAGCAACCAACAGCGCCGGCTGCCTTCATCAACTCATCTATCGTCACAGTGTGACACTCTATCCCAAGATCATCATAGAAGTGTTCGGTCACAGGGTTGCCACCAGGCATCAGTATCCGCCTGGGGGCCAAGGTGACAAAGTTCAGAGACATACCGTCGACAGCCTCATCCAGATCAGGAATAAAGTAAACAGAGAACCCCTTTTCTCTTAGCTCAGCCACCGCATCGTAGGGCACTCTGCCTGGCCAACAGAGAGCTAGGTCCTCGTCTACTATCCTCAAAGTGCCCATGAGGTGCATGCTACCATAGGGTAGGCCCACATGAACCACGTCTACATCCATCTCGTCAAGAAGCCCTGTGATCTGCCAGAGAGCCTGATGGTTTGTACGGTGTCCCGTTGCCACCATCACCGTATCCTTGTCTATCCACGCCGCGTCAGCCCCCTCAAAGAGCCCTTTTCCCCTGATGCTCTCAAGAATCGGTATCCCGAGTTCAGCGAGGCGTCGCGCCACCCAGCGTTCCTCACCCGCCCGGACCGTCGATGCTGGGCGGGCAATTATCGCGCCACATGGAGTCATGAACATGAGGTCCGCGACGAACATCAGGTTGGGTGTCGGCGTTCCCGGCGGGTCAACGTAGTGCACGGTAACGCCTTCAGCCTCATACGCTTCTGCCAACGAGTCATGTTGCTTCGAGGCTTGTTCCGTGTCCGGTATGTCAAACATCTGGACGGAGTTGGGGTCAACCAGTTCCTTTAACTCTGCCCCGGGTTTGTGAAGCAATACCGCCTTGAGGGGCTTGTACTGGGTGTTTATCCCGCAGCTACCCCAGAGAACGCCTATCTCTTCTTCAAGTGATCGCGTCCTAGGGGACCATCCTTTACCGCCGAACGCCGAGTATTTTGAGAGGTCCTTCATTGTGTAATGGGAGCCCAACCAACGTTATGACTATTCCCATGAAGAAACCGTAAATTATTATTAAGATGAAAAATCAAGTGGTATGCGTTTAGGGACGCTCGTAATTAAAAAACAGGAAATCTTTGCTCGTGTTCTAATCTCAAGAAGAATTTAAATCTCATCTAATCCGTTAAAATCATCGTTATGAAGAAGATAAGAGGGCTTGAAGAGAGTTTCCAAAATGCCAAAGTAGTCTATATGATAACCTTCGGCGAGAAGGGTGAGGACCATAGCAGGCCCATGACAAATTTCAATGACAGCCCATACGACACAATGTGGTTCCCCACTTACACGGATACCCAGAAAGTCAGAGACATAAAAAACAACGACAAGACCCTCATCCTGTTTCCCTCCGAAACCGAGAAAGAGTTCTATGAGATAACCGGTCGCTCCGAGTTCGAAGACTCTGAAGTCGTGAAGGAGAAGTGGCAGTGGTGGTACCTGTATTGGAATCCGAATATTAAACCAATGTATTGGTTCTCTTACTTAGGGAAGCATCCAGAGCGGTGTATAATAAATTTCTTCCCTGAATCCGTTAGGGTACTGAATGTACGTGACATCGAGTACATTTATCGTCCTTATAAGAGCGTCATCGAAAAGTGAACACAAGTTTTTCTATAAATTTGAAAAAACGTTTTTTTCATCCTTTATATGATTTGCTTCCTCCTCTTTTATTGATAATAATTGTTAAGCAAATATGTTGAAGGAGACAAGGTTGCGAACTACTGGTTCATCTTTGCGATGCTCTGGTTTCCCCTCTTTACCACGTTTGGGCTGGTAACAGCGATAAAGATGTTCCACCCCACGTTCCTGGTGAACGCGGCTTGGCTCACATTCGGTAGGCTCAGGCCCGCCCACGTCAACGGCGTGCTTTTCGGGTTCCTCTCGTCTGGGCTGATAGGGACAATGTTCTACATAGTGCCTAGGCTGTGCGCCAATCCTCTGAAGAGACCTGACATAGCAAAGTACCTGCCATTCGCTTGGAACGTCTCTGTCATAGCGGGAATAATCATGATCCTGCAAGGGAACACCCAGGCGAGGGAGTACGCTGAGTTGCCTTGGATCATAGACGTTCTCGTCATGGCCACGCTGCTCACGATGGGGTACATCGTGATTTCCACCATAACGGAGCGGAAAGAGCATAAACTCTACGTCAGCCTCTGGTTCTTCGCGGGGATCATGCTCTGGTTTCCCATTGTATACTTTGTAGGCAACGTGATGTGGAACCCTCCAACAGGGGCCCTCAACGGCGTCGTAGACGCCATATTCAACTGGTACTATGGGCACAACGTACTTGGGCTCTGGTTCACACCCTTCGGAATCGGTTTATGGTACTACTTCATCCCCCGCATAACCAAGAGAGCACTCTACAGTAACACATTATCACTGATTAGCTTCTTCTCAATAGCATTCTTCTACACAGGTGTAGGCGGACACCACCTATTACAGGCACCCATCCCCGAGTGGCTCAAGACGATCGCAGTCGCTACTACTGGCTTGATGATGTTCAGCGTAATAACGTTCGCAGTGAACATCGGGATGACTGTCCGAGAAAGATGGCACCACGCCATCTATAACGTGCCCCTAAGGTTCATGCTCTTCGGGTTCCTCAACTACATATTCGTATCAATGCAGGGAACGTTCCAAGGACTACGAACGACAAACGCATATCTACACTTCTCACAGTGGCCGGTAGCCCACAGTCACCTAGCACTACTAGGGGCATTTGGGTTAACCGTTGTGGGCGTAATGTATTGGCTTGTTCCCAGAATAACTGGGAGGCACCTCTACAGTAAGAAGATGATGAACTGGAGCTGGTGGATCATCTTCACTGGTTTTTTCTTCTTCATGTTCTCCATGATAGTAGGTGGACTGGTGGCAAACGCGCAGTGGATACAGCACATGACTGTAGCTACCACGCTGAGAACTCTTTCGGTCTACTACATACTAAGGGCGATGGGCGGGGGCACGATAGTCGTAGGTGCATACGTTTTTGCTGTGAACATAATCATGACGTATCTATCTAAGCCAGCCTCAGAGCCTATCAAGACTAACGTAATCACACTGGAGGCTACACAAGAATGAGCGACAAGAAAGACGAGGGAATGGTCGAGGAAGTCGAGGAAGAAATAGAGGAATTCCTACATCATCACAATCTAGTACCCCTGGTCGGGGGGGCTTTCGCAGTGTTCTTTCTGATGACCGCCATGGTTGTAGCTATGCCATACATGTTTTACACGGATACACCCTCAGAAGACGCGTTCGTGAGAACCTCACTGGAAGAGAGGGGAAGAGATCTGTACTTGAGCCTGGGGTGCTTCTACTGTCATTCACAGTTCGTGAGAACAATAGACTGGGGGATAGGCAACGTATCACAGGCGGGAGACTACGTCTATGAGCAGCCTCACAGCCTCGGCACCGAGAGAACGGGTCCAGACCTCTCAAAGATAGGCGGCATGCGTCCAACCCAGTGGCACTACATGCATGATAGAGACCCCAGGAGCACGAGCCCCAACTCGATAATGCCGAACTTTGAGTTCCTATCAGACGAAGACATCGATGCATTGGTGGCGTACATCAACAGCGTTGGAACAGAGGACCTGAATACCTACAATTTCCAGCCATGGCCACCCGCGGAGGAGTACATGAACAAGTCTAACCCGTATACGCCGTTGATGATGCAGGTGAGGATGAACTATGATCCCGAGACAGAGGAGTTCACAGGCTCACAGGAGCTATCTGATGAATGGACTGAGCTGTTTGAGGAGGGAAAAGAGACGTACACAAAAGTCTGTCTATCCTGCCATGGATGCAGCGGCAACGGTCAGGGTCCATATGCGCGGCACGTTATTGAACGCCCTGCAAACCTGAATGAACGTATATCGAATTTCCCAGGTGATTTCTATCACTTCTGGAGGGTTAGCGAGGGCGTGCCAGGTACGGCCATGCCTGATTGGAAGCGCACCTTCAACGAGACAGAGATATGGAAGATCAACACCTATGAGATGAGCTTCGTTCTCGGTTCGCTCCGAACCTTCAGCGGTGACATCTCAGACGAGGAAGGCGACATCTACAACAACGAAACAGGCATCACGCCACCAATCGCTGGAACACAAGAAGAGTACGAGCGGGGTATGGATATGTTCAACCTCTACTGTGCCCAGTGCCACGGCGTAGACGGGGTGGGCGATGGACCAGCCTCGATAAAGACCCCGGGAGGATACATCATGCCTGAGCCAGCTAACTTCACTGAATCAGGTGGGGACTTCCCCGCCTGGGATTATGGCAGATACGTCTGGAAGATAAGGGAGGGCGTCGAGACCACGAATATGCCTCCGTGGAAGTATGCCCTCGTTGATGAGGACATCTACAAGATAATCTTCTACATACAGAGCTTCTCCACACCCGAGGACTATAACATGAAGTGGGCTCCACTATACACGGATCCATTCGCGAAGGAGCTGATGACGAGATGAATGTTGACGCAGCGTTCTTCGTAGCAGCCTCCGGGTGGATGCTGCTCATCTTCTTAGGCTTATTGATCTGGGGCTATAGAGATGGGCAGTTCAAGGACATGAAAGATGTAAAGTTTGAACTATGGAAGGAGGATGAACAATGATACAGGTAGATCCATACTGGCTATACGTTACAGTGTTCATGATCACCGCCCTCAGCGTGATCACCTACCTGATTGTAAGAAGCGCAAAGGAGTACCCACCAGAGAAGGTTGAGGCAAACGCACACGATTTTGCCGGCGTCATCAAGGATGGCCACGGTGAGATCACATTATTCCTTTGGGCTACTTACATAGGATTAGTGATATGGGCAATAGCGTATCTGTTACAGCATGGGAGCGAGTTCCTACAATTAGGGTATTAATCCCTTTTTTGGATGGTGACAAATCACGTTTTTTCTCATAAAAGATCAGTTTTGGAGAATCAACGAACCATTCCATAATCTGATGGGCACTGGCAACTTGATTATCCAGTTTATCGTTTTAGGCATGCTCATGATGAGCATCCACTACAAACGTAAGGGCGACCTTACTGGTCATGGGAACATGATGACGGTAGCTTTCATAACCAACTTCATCTCCTTCGCCCTCGTGATGGCTGTTGGCTTCATATATTTCTACGTCAGCGAACCCCTCTCCCTTTCCTATCGACTCAGCGTTATACACGGACTTGTGGGTGGCTCAGCAATGATTCTTAGTCTCTGGTTGATTCTCCCATGGCTATTACGGGGAAGAAATTCGAGATACTGTGCAGGTAAGAGCGTTACAATGAAGGCAACCTACATTCTCTGGGTAGCTGCACTGCTCCTAGGGATAGGTGTATGGACTCTAGATGTAGTCTTGGGTATTTAGGCTCCCATTCTGTTATTTTTTTTGGCTAAGATGCAATAAAAAATACGTAAGGCTAGATGCGGTTCTATTGAAAATTCAATGTGCCTGTTACGTTAAATATCTTAATTTTTTTCTAAGTTAAAAAAACCTCAACGCCTTGGAGGAAGGGCGTCGATGTGAGTTGCTTTTATTATAAACCCTTTTATTCCATTGTATCCCGATTTCAATAGTAGAGCTGAATACCTTTGATAGGCAACCCCGAATTAATCTTCATCCTTTTCATTGTGCTGCTGCTATTCGGCGGAAAGAAGCTACCCGAGCTGGCGAGATCGATGGGGGAAGCCGTCAAAGAGTTCAACAGGGCCACCAACGACCCTACACAGTTAATAGACGAGAAAACAAGGAAAGAGGACGAAGAGCGGAAAGCCATAATCGAAGCCGCAAAGAAACTCGGCATAGAGGTCGAGGGAAGAGACATCAAAGACATCGCCGCGGACATCGTGAAGGCAACACAGAAGACAGAGCCACAGGAATAATCTCTCCCTCGGTGATCTCATGTCAGATGAAACTGAGGAAACGCTGTGGGTTCACTTCGAGGAACTATCGTCGAGGTTCAGGCGCGTCGTGTTCGCCATCGTAGCCTCCTCCATGATCGTCATGTCCATCCCGGCGGACATCTCCAACCTTTTCAGGCTCGACTTCAACGAGTACAATCTCCTCGTCTCTCGGATCATAGAGGCCCTACAGGTAAACCTCCTACCAGAAGGCGTGACCCTCATAGCCTTCAACTGGCTCGACAGCTTCTACATCTACATGGCCGTCTCATTCGCCGCAGGCTTCCTCGTCTGCCTCCCATACACCGCCTACCAGACATACAGCTTCCTCGCCCCCGGCATATACGAGAACGAGAAGAGAAGGCTCATAACCTTCGTCACCGTGTTCATCACGCTGTTCGCTCTGGGCGTCCTCTACGCGTACTACGTCCTCCTCCCAGTCACGTTCACGGTGCTCTACAGGTTCGTCTACCAGACTAACGTTATCCCGTTCTACTCGGTCAAAGATTTCTTCAACATGATACTGTTCGGGCTCTTCGGCTCGGGGCTGTTCTACACGTTTCCCCTCATCATCTACTTCCTGGTGACCATAGACCTCCTCGAACTGGACAGCCTCAGAGGGATCAGGAGGCAGCTATTCGTGGTCATAGCGATAGCGACCGCGGTCATCACACCAGACCCCACCCCGGTGTCGATGCTCCTGATGACGGTGCCCTTCTACCTCATCTACGAGACGACCATACTCGTGCTGGGGCTGGTGATGAAGAAGGGCCAAGACGAAATAATCGAGGACGGCTTGAGCGCATCTCTCTCCATCCTGGCGGAGGAAGACGGCGACAGCCCGTAGCCCTACTCGACGTAAAGCTCCTTGAACAACATCGTGGAGACCGCGACCATCGCCAACATGTACGCCAGCAGCAGCCTGATCTCGGGCAACAACGACGCAGTCCCCACGCCCGAGAGGACCCCGGCGCACGCCCGGATCCCTGGAAGCAGAACGGGGACGCTAACCGGGAAGAAGAGGAACGCCAGCAACAGGTTCTTCCCCTCCGAGTACATGAGGACGGCCGACATCATGGAGCCTATGAGGGCCAGATCGACGGCACCGATGAGGAAAACCGTGGATAAGGCAAACAAATGAGCGAACCCCAGGTTTAGGAACACCAGAGACGAAGCCATAAGCGAAGACAACACTATGACGAGGATGACCAGACCGTAGAAGATCTTCCCCGCGATTATCACGATCGGCTGGCAAGGCAGACTCCGGAGCCCGTCTATGGTGCCGCGGTCAACTTCACGGGCGAAGCTGGTCGTCAACACGAGAATGCAGGCGAAGTACAGGATGATCCAAAGCGTGGCCGAGACGACGACGGGGTCCAGAGACAGCACCGTCCTCCACGAGAAGCTGCTGATCATCACAGATGAGAGGGTGAAGGCGACGATGGAGAGCAGCTCATGAGGCCTCCTCAGCTCCACCATGACGTCCTTCCTCGCCAGCCTGAGGGCCATCTGGAGCTGGTTGTCGGTGTTCATGCAGCCGTGTCCCCCTCAACCATGCCTCCGCGTAAGCGGACTGTTCTATCGCAGAGCCCCTGAACCATCTCGGGCGTGTGCGACGAGATGATGATCGTCTGTCCCCTCATCTCCCCCAGGTACTGTGCGAGGGCCTCTGACGTCTCCCTGTCCAGGCCAGAGAAGAACTCGTCCAGCAACAGCAGCCGTGGCTCACCGAGCAGCGCCCGAGATATGTCACCCCTCTTCCTAAGACCATATGAGAGATAGCCCGCCTTTACGTCGCTCCATCCCTCAAGGCCGGTGACACCAAGTGCGTGGGCTATCTCGTCATGACCTGAGCCGAGGAACGACCCGTAGAACTCCAAGTTCTCCTTCAGCGTCAACTCGTCGTATAGGAAGCTCCTATGGCCGACGACGCCGACCCTCCTCTTGATCTCCTCCCTCTCATTGACGGCGTCGTAGCCGAGAACCATGACTGAGCCCGACGAGGGCGCCATCTGGGTGGAGACTATCTTCAACAGGGTGCTCTTGCCCGCGCCGTTGGGGCCTAGGAGGCTCACCTTCTCCCCGGCCGCGAGGCTGAGGGAGACTCCCCTCAACGCCTTGATGTGCCCGAAGTCTTTGGTGACTTCCCGGAGCTCAACGACGGGTGACATGACGGCCTAACTCTTCTTCCACATGGTAAATAGGAGGTACGCGACGCCCAGCGCAGCCACGGCCATGCCAGCGAGGAACACGTGGGACACGCCCTGCTCGTCGTCGCCCTCATACTTAGACGGGCACTTCACGAGGAGACTCGAAGCATCGAGGACCCCCGCCTCGGACAGAGAACCGACCACCACGACCTCGTTTCCCTGCTCAAGGTTCTGGGGAGGGGCCCCCGTGTAGTGGACCTCTATCTCGGACTCCCCGTCGGTTATCAGGAAGCTCATGCTGCCATCATCGCTCCTCTCCAGCGACTCGGGTATCACCTCGCCGATCACCTGCATGCTTCTCCCTTGATACCGCTCGGCGTCGACGAGGACATCGGTTACGGAGACATAGGGGTTGACGTAGTTGGAGACGCTGTCGTACGCCAGCCCCACGCTTAGAGCCAACAACACCACAACCATTATATGTTTTTTCTGAAGCCTCAAGTCTGTTCCCCCGTCCCAAGTCGCTTGTCAAGTTCTTTGTTTGATCTTGACACCCAGAAGAGATAGCCCAGTGTCGTGACCCAGTACAACGCAAAAACGAGAACCACGTCTGCCGGAATCAACGTCCCTCCCCCATCATGCTGTTAACGACCATGATCTTCAGCCTACGCTCGTAAGTCTTCTTTAGCAGGTACCCGAATATGAATAGACCTGCGATTATGTTCATCACGAGAGCCTGGACCATGCTGGAAGTCAACCCCAGGCCCCCGCCTTCGCTGAGCCTGGGGTGTAGAGACGGCCACAGTATGAAGGAGAGGTAGCTCAGCGGGACGGTCATGAACGCCAGAACGTTGTACACGGCCGAGGAAGAGGCTCTCCGCTCGGGGTTCTCTATGGACATCCGTAGCAGGAAGTACCCCAGGTAGGCGAACCACAGTATGAGGGTCGTCGTCTCCCTGGGGTCCCAGTTCCAGTAAACCCCCCAGGTGGCGTTCGCCCAGACGGCGCCGCCGATGAGAGTTACCAAGCCATACACTATCCCAAGTAGGGCCCCCGACTCAGATACGGCGTCGTAGTTGACGTTCTTGGTTCTGATGTAGAGCAGGCCGGTGGCCACCGACACCAGCAGCGCCACGTAGCACATGATCGCCGGTGGCAGGTGAAAATAGAATATCCTCACAAGATCCCCCATCTCCACGTCCGCTGGCGTGAGGAAAAGCGCATAGTAAGATGCGATGACGCTGATCAAGCCAGTAATCGCCAGGTATACATCCTCACGGAATCTCATGTTCGCACATACAGACAGGGCGGTATATAAAATCTGTAAAAAACTCTACTTTAAAAGTGATCATTCGTTAAGAACCGCATGGATTTCACCGACGCTTTGTTTCTAGCATCGGCCTTAGCCGTCATATTAGACATCTACAAGATACGTGGAAATAAGGAGACCTGGCTAATTCATCCACGTCTCCCTGCGGCCATCGTCTCGTGCATCCTCGTATCGCTGAGCTACTTGTACCTGGCCTGGGCCTTCGTCTCCAACGACTTCGTCGTCGAGGAAGTCTTCCTGTATAGCTCCTCGGGCCTCGGCTGGGCCGAAAGGCTTTACGCTTCTTGGTCGAGCAGCGGCGGCTCCTGGCTGTTCCTGTCCTTCCTCTTCGCCGTAGGATACGCCATAATAAGGAAGAGCCTGGGAGAGGACAGAGACAGCCATAAGATATACCAGTTCCTGGACGTCGTCTTCCTGTTCATAATCCTAGTCGTACTGATACAGAACCCGTTGAAGACCCTGGCCCTGGCACCCATCGAGGGTAGAGGACTCAACCCGCTGCTGAAGACCCCCTGGATGCTCATCCACCCGCCCATCGTCTTCATCGGCTACGTTCTGGCGTTGTTCAGCCTGTCTTTCACCTTCTGGTCGGCGGAGTCGTCGCCCAGGTTAACCCGGATGTTGGCGTCCGTCTCGTGGCTCTTCCTCACCATGGGGATAGTCATCGGCGGGCTGTGGGCGTACGAGGTGCTTGGGTGGGGCGGCTTCTGGGCCTGGGACCCTGTGGAGACCTCGTCGCTAGTCCCGTGGCTCACGCTAACCGCGTATTTCCACCTCGTGCCACGGCTCACAGGGAAGAAGTCAATGTCTAGGGAAACCATGTTGATGGTCACGTCGGCGTTGATCGTTCTCGCCTCGGCGATAACCCGGGGAGGGCTTGCCGTCTCTGTCCACGCGTTCGGCAGCTCACCGATAGGCCTCGTCCTCCTCGCATTGATGATCGTCGTCGTGGCGTACTTCGTCGTCGGTAAACGCCGGAGAGGCTACACGCTCTTCGAGTTCGACGCCAACATGGAAACAGTCTACGACGCGTCCATGTCGATAAGCTTCATCTCCATCATCATGATAGCCGTGGTCTCCCTCTGGGGCATACTGTTCCCCATACTCAACAGCGGCTTAACGGGGAGCGAGGTAGCCATGGACGCCGCCTTCTTCAACAAGTGGACGTACCCTTTCGCGCTCCTCTTCGTCTCCTCGCTCATCGGATGCCACCTCCATGAGAGGCTTACGCTTAAAACATACACAGGCATCCTAGGGGCCGCCTTGGCTCTAGGCCTTGCTTCAGCATTGATGAGGTACCCCACAGGAAACATGCTCGCCAACCTGGGGATACCCATAACCTTCTTTGCGCTGGTGGCGGTGGTTTACAACCTTGTCAACGGTTTATCCCGGAGGCCTTCCGCAGTCCTCGTAGGCAGGGGCTTGATACACCTGGGGGTCGTGCTCATCATGACGAGTATATTGCTGGGCCAGACGAACGTGACAGAGTACGGCGAGCTTGTGGCCTCACCGGGCACCACCGTGGATCTCGGTGACATCGAGCTTGAGTTCGGGCAGTTCACGGTGATAAACCCGTTCGGCGAGGTCCTCGTCCAGTCTAACCCACAGCAAGTAGGCGCCGAGGCCGCCGGTCTCTCGATCCCAGTCACAGTCAGACGGGGCTCGTCACGGAGCACGGAGACGGTTTACATCATGCTCTACACGCTTCACGGTGTAGTGTCGAGGCCAACAGTCGTGCGGACGGTGGGCTACGACGTCTACCTGGTTCTCCACCAATCCCAGACGGTTTATAGGTCGCTGAGCCACATCCTCATGGGCATCCCTTTCGCCCCATCGGAGTTCGTGATGAGCGTCTCCATGTTCCCACTCATGAACCTCCTATGGCTGGGGGCGCTGCTCATGTGCATCGGAGTAATCATCCCCATCACAAAAAAAGTTAGACTCTAGTCTGTAAACGAGTGGCAGGTGACGCAGTTCGCTGGCGCGTAGTGATCCTCTTTGTCCGTGTGGCAGGACTCGCATGACTCCCTGACCCCAACGTCGCTGTGGGGGACGTGGCAGGACGTGCACTCCACGTGGCTTGGCTCCGTGTGTAACCCCCCTCCCTCGCCGTGGCACTCGGTGCAGTCGGGGAATGGCTCTTCCTCGTGTGGGTTGTGGCAGTTGACGCAGGCCGTTTGAGTGTGTACATCGGCTGGGAACGATACTCCCGTCATGTTCTTCTCCTCGTGGCATTGTAGACAGGTATTCGGCTCCGGTAATAGCTCATGGTCCACCGCCGTGAACTCGTGACAGACCACGCAGTGGGTTTGCATCAATTCCTCGACTTGGCTTTTCTCCTCTTCATGGCACTCAACGCATGTCTCCTCAGGCGGCTCAAACACGTGCAGCTGGAGCCCATGGCATTCGATGCAGTCGGCCTGATCAGCCTCTCCGTAGAAGTGGACCTTGTGGCCCGCCGTGTTTACTACCTGAAGCCATTGGGGATCGTCGCTGGCGTGGCAATGCTCACATAGGGAGCTGTCGATCTCCGTTGGCTTGGTGACGTCCTCAGGGTTTTTTGTGATGACATCGACGACGTGCCCTATGCTTTCGACCATGTCGGTCTCATGGCACTCGTGGCACGTCAGGTCATGCATGGCGCTCACGGTCCAGGCGTCATAGGCTTCGTTCATCAGGTGACAGGATGTGCAGAACTTCGGGTTGTTTTGAGTGTAGTCGTAGATGAGTATCGAGGGCACAACCACGATTACCAGCACAACCAATAACAGGGTTTTATTTCTCCGGGTCATCTCAGGGAGCTTCATGGGGACCACCGTGATTCTAGATGAGGTCTATATCTAAACTAATAATATTTATGATTACATTGTAAAAGCAGCGGGGAGATTTATTTCAGAATAATAAAAAATACACGATAGAGTATTTCAAAATGAAACACATTAGCCCCAAAAGGATATCCAAGATACTCAGCTGGACACCCCTCTAAATGTAAGAAAAAAGGGTTATGGTTGCGTTAGTCTACTTTGGTAAACTGTGTTTCAGCCCAGACGTCTGTAGTCGCTGTCATCGCGAACTCTGTGCCGACGCCGTGGCACACAGGACAGGACTCGACGCCTACGCCTGTGGTCATGATCTCCGCGTGAGCCGCGTCAGCGTCCGACGGGTGACAGGATAGGCAAGCCGACGTCATCGGCGGAGTGTAGCTTACGACTTCTCCTTCCTGTTTCACTGTTGTCCCCAATACGCCTGAGTCGAGAGGCAGCATGTACGAGTCGTCAACGTGACATTTGTCGCAGTCTCTTAAGTCGGCCGGGTAAAGTACGTTACCGAAGTCGTTGACGCTCCCCCTGTAGCCGTATATTATATACGGCTCGCCGCCTTCCTCGCCAAGGTGGATCTTGTGGATCATGACCTTGAAGTCGATGGTGGTGGGCGGCATGGCTTCGTCTGCTCTCACCGACTCGTCTGACGCCATCGGCATGTGGCACACGACACAGTAACCCACGCTTCTGCGGTTATCGCCGTGTAATGAAAGGTCTTCGTGGCATGCATCACAGTTCTCCTGTGAAACAACTGTGCGTCTCGGGACGGCAACAGAGTCTGTTACGGGGAAATAATAGACTTCGTTTGTCGTTGTGTCCCTTACACTTACTGTTCCGGCGACACCTCCATCTATATCTACCATCGCCCTTCCTTCAGCGCCTACAGCCCACGAGCCATTGGCGTCTGATGGGATAGCGGTCGAGAAAATGTAATCGTAGGTACCGTCACCGTTATCTGTGCTTGAGGACAATGCGTCCTCTTCCCAGTAAGTAGCGTAATCGGTTGTTGGACCGGCAACTGAGAACATGACTCGGTCAATTCCCGAGAGAGGAATAACGTCTCCTAAATCGTTTTTGACAGAGTAGGTGATTTCAGGTTTTTGACCGGGCTCCGTGTTAGTTACGGAGACGATGTGAATATGGAACCCTGGTAGCTGGCTTGATCTAGATTCTACTACGTGAGCGCCTGGGATGGATAGATCAAACTCACTGATCATTGTTGCCTGATGGCATCCAGAGCATCCGTTATCGTCTGTTTGAGGCAGACCATCGTGGTTTTCGCCTGTCTCAAAGTCCACGTTATCGTGGCATGATCCACAAGCAGCTCTGCTCGGGTTCTCCTTGTAGCTGTCCCCGTCTGGTCCACTATGACAAACCTCGCAGTTTAGTACATTTGTTGGAAAAACAACCTCGGAGTAATCGTGAACGCTTTGACCGTGCCCCACGATGTAGTAGTTATCACCGGCTTCAACACTGGGTAGACCCTCTCCCATGTGGATCTTGTGTATCATGACCTTCATGTCAATGGATTCGCCTGTCTCAGGATCAACACCGTCGGGGGTGTGACACACTAGACACAACGTGTATTCTTGTCTCGGCCCGCCGTGAGCTGCTAATGGATCGTGGCATCTGTTACAGGTCTCGGTGTCGGAGACCTCCCAAACATTTGGAGTCCCTCCACTGGGAACAAATGCATAGACAACGTTAGCTATTTCAGTCCTTTCCGACTGATAAGCGTATGCAGCTAACAGATGCGTCGCTGAAGCATCATAATTTACTGGAACAGCGTTTGCAAATGTATAGACCAGTTCGCCGGGAGAAATCGTCTCCCAGGTTCCGCCGCGTTCTCTATCAGGGTTATCGTGACTTGATATGGCCGGCTGCATTGTTTGTCCGTTAAGAGTATAGGTGGCTCCCTCGTCAGTAGCTTTGAAGTAGTTATTGTAGTATGGAGTTCCGGAAGCGTCCTTCTCAATGGCAGCTAGCATAAAGTTCATGCTAAAGTCGTCGGGGGTCATAGGCTGACCACTGCCGTCAGTAACGTTCATGGAAACATGCGTTATTCCATCTGAGTCTATCTCCACATCAGTAACCTCAAGATTGATTCCTGGGTTCGGTGCGATGAGATTCATATCCGTGATCCCCGGTGGTCCTTTAGGTCCAGTGGGACCCACAGGACCTTGAGGGCCGGTCGGACCTTCGGGTCCAGAAGCCTTGTAGTAAGACATACCGATTCCGATCGTCGCTAGTACGATAGCAATTACAGCCAAGTACATTGATTGTTTTTCGTTCATAATTGTCAGGTAATAATGGCGATACCAATAGTAATAAACCTTTTATCCAAATAAGGAAAAAAGTTTAAAACGATTAAGTTAGACTAACAGATTGATAATTTATATTATTTGTGATTAACATTTTGTTATTAAAACACCAACAATAAAATTAGAATTTATATGATTTATATAAAAATATATTATTAGATGTTAGAAAAAAACACCTAGGACGGCACTGAGAAGGAAGACCATCGTGATGAATCCGAGGGTCAACACACCTAGCGTTCCGATTAATATTGAGACTAATTTCCCGTCTCTAGGCTTTCCTAAGATTGAAGCAGATAAGAGTACAACTACTGGTGAGAGGAATAAAACCAAAATAATATAACCGAGGTTACTCTCACCGGGAGCTGGCGTGGGTAATATACGGCTAAAGATAATTGGCAACGTAAGAGCTAGTGTTTTTACTATGCTCAATTGTTTCCCTCCTCAAATTCGAACATTGGGAAAACCTTAACGAACAAACTATACGCCAGTATGAGTATCGCAAAAGAACCCAACGTAATTGATATCTCTATCCATGAGGGAAAGTATATCTGATAAGCGCCTATGCTAAGGGTTGGAACTATTATTATGTATCTCTTCAGCCAGAATGCGATTACCGTCAGCAGCGACATCAAAGCCGATATTCTGATGTTCACGTAATCTGGCTTCAATGCCTGATAGAGAAACCATAGAGTGGGAATTATCATGCCGAAAATTAGCATAGGCCAGAAGATCCAAGCGAAACTGCCGAACAGCCATTCACGACTTACAATTGTTTCCCCTGAGGGAGCAGCGTAACTTGCAGTCATTAGTTCTGACAGCATGAAGTACATATAAGTGAGTATACTTACAGCGAGGAAGTTTCCTAGTCCCCTGAATACTTTATCCTTTATTATATCTTCCCAATCGTAAAGTTCCCTCAGAACATAGGCGAGGAATAATATCGCAGCGATGCCTGACGCTACAGCCGCGGAGACAAAATATGGGCCGGCGGCGGTGCCAAACCAAAGGGGTCTTGTGCTACCTACACCAAATATCCAGGCTAATACGGTATGGAATAATACCATAACTGGAAGTATGGAAATGGATAGTAGATGACTTATCCTTCTGCCAGTCGGTTTCTCTTTCTTATCATAGAGTGGGGTAAGGATCCCATAGAGGGTCTTTCTCCAACTGTTGCAGTGATTCATACAGTACCGTAGATCGCTTCTCAAACCAATGTAGAGGAAGGTAGCACTCAAGATGAGGTACGTAGCGACGGCTGTGATGTCCCACATCATCGTAGAGGTCCCTATTCTTTCAATGTAATATTTTACGAGTAGATAGGATCGATCAGGTCTACCCAAGTCAATTACTACGCTGAGCCCCGCGATTGCGAGACCGCATACTGTGAAGAGTTCCGCAAACCTAACCAGAGGTTCATAATCTTTCAAATGGAGTATTCTCACAGCCGTGGCTATCCCAATTCCTGCAAGGCTTATTCCACTGAAGAAAATGAAGTTAACAATGTACGTCCCCCAGAGGGTGATGTCATTCATTGAGGTAGCCGCTAGACCTGTATTGAGTTGAACGATGTAGGCATAAACACCCCATAGGAAAATTACTATAAGTGCGCCCATGTAGGGATAGAATGATTGACCTGTGTGACGTATCGGTCTTAATCGTTCATCATTGTAAAGCTCGGTCATATTCTATCACCATTCTTGTTCCATTTCACTCCTCGAGTGAAGTAGAAGAGGTGCGGATTTGTGTTTAGATCCTCTCTTATTCGAGTTGTGATCAATTTTTCTCTTATCTTCGATACCTCAGACTCTGGGTCGTTCAGATCGCCAAAGTGTCTTGCATTAACTGGGCATACCTCAACACATCTGGGAATGGGGTTTCCATTACGTATCCTATGAACACAGAAGGTGCATTTCTCCATTACACCTTTATCTCTTACAGGGACCTTCGGGTTAAGGGGCTCCATCTCCCCAGTGATTCTGTTTAGACGCTCTGGAAGCAGATCTGGTTTCCACCAATTGAAGTGCCGAGCATTATATGGACACGCTCCAAGACAGGCCCTACATCCTATGCATATGTCATAGTTGATCAGTACGAGGCCGTCTTCATCCTTGTATGTGGCGCCAGTTGGGCATACTTTGGTGCATGCCGGGTCTTCGCAGTGGAAACAGTTGAAACTAAAATACCAGTGCCCTTCTCGTGGAGATTCGAAATAGTATTGATCAGAATCTTCTGGAGGAATACTGTCGATGTTTGACAGAGTTTGTTTTTGATCCATCTCAAAGAGGTTGATCCATTCCATGTTGCTTGGCTCGTCGGGTATGTTGTTCTCTAGTTTACATGCGTGAAGACATCTTCTGCATCCAATGCATGCTCCGACATCAATTGCCATGGCGTAATCCGCATTGGGATTGGGCTTTGGATATGGAATCATGTGGGGGATGTCTGTTTCTTCTTCGATTTTATCGAAAAATCCTAAGACACCATTTCCTCTTAGAGTGCTCGCTATGGAGATTAATCCAAGTGAAGTGAGATACTTTATGAACTCTCTTCTATCCATTGTCTCTTCCTCTCATTATGAATGCAGCTAAGATCAAAAGTTCAATCACCACAACTACACTCGTGACTAGAAACAGATTGACGTCTGGCCCGGATTCACGCGGCGGAACGTATGATAATGTTTCTATGCCTGCTATTATTGGGTTATGCGGTTGATGGCAGTCAGTGCAAGGTGCATCGGGATTGGATTCATGTGTTTCAACGTGAATCCCTTGTTTCCACCATACATATCTCTGATTATGACATTCTCCACATAACTTGGAGGAATCATCTAACTCCAGGACAGTTCCATTAACTAGTTGAAGCTTAAGATCATGAATATCCCCATGGCACGATAGACAGGCATAAGCGTTGACTCCTAATTGATTATGTATCTCAAGCTCTACATCGTGACAGGTAGTACAGTCGAGGTGAGCTTCACTTGTCTCAAAACTGTGTCCTGTCACCCCTGGTAAACCCTTCTCGAAATCAGCAGGGATGAAGGTCATGTGGCAATCTATACAATCTACATCATTTTCTCCATGTAGTGTTGCATCGACTTCCTTAACGTGTGTCTCATGGCACTGCCCACATGTTTCCTCCGGAGTATCGAACAATAATTTGGTAGTGTGCTGATCGTGACATGTGTAACAGGTAGCGTTTGCATGCGATGGGCCACTTAGCTTCCATTCATCGTAGGTTAGATAAGGGTACGTGTGGCAATCAGCGCAAAGACGCACCGATTTATCTAGGTTCATTGTATCTCCAGGGCCATGACAAGCCTCACACGAAACGCTGCTAAGAGCGAAACCCTCTCCTTCAACGTATCCAGTAACGTGACATAATAGGCAAGCTTCAAGTGAACCCAACTCTTTCCAAGTCTTCTGAAACTCCGAGTCAGTATAACTTGTTGCATGGGCTGATTCACTCCAAGCTTCGGCTTCTTGGGGATGACAATCTACGCAATAACCTGCTCCTTGATATGTTGTATGATTAGATTCAGCACCATATACTGTACAGGTTCCCAAGGAAATGAATACGAAAACTGCAAATAAAACAAAAAATAAAAACTGTACTTTATATGAACCTGTCTCTCCCATATTTATCTAATACTGAGTCGGGAACCATATTTTATAAACCATCAAGATTTGGGAATGGGTTTTCATTAATCGGTTGATTGGTTATAGGGGCCCGATATACTCTTTTACAGCCGGGCACCCGAAGCACTCTTCGTTGACGTAGTTCACGCACTCGAAGCATTTCCTGTTGCACGGTGAGACATCGACCTTCTCCATGAATATCGGTATGTTGAACGAGTGAGGGACTATCGGAGGCCCCGAGTGATAGATTTCGACGAGGTTTGCCCCCGAGAAATGCCTGAAAGACTCGATGGTTGACTTCAATGTAACTTGGTCCTCACCGTAGACGAGCAGCAACATGTTCACCTTCTCGGAAGGCTCAAGGATCATCAAGACGCGGGGGCAGCTCGCGAGGTTCCTCTGCAGCTCCATACGCTGATCCATCTGCCTGCATTCCAGGGCTAGGAAAGCCATTGGGAACCCGAGCTTCTGGAGGCTCACCCCGGCTTTCAGGTGGAGAACCCCTTCTTCCACCATCTTGTTTATCATGTTCGTGACCGTCGGCCTAGACAGCTTCGTTTCCTCTGCGATATCTGTGATTGTCTTCCTAGCGTCTTCTCCCAGCGCCTTTATCACATGAAGATCCCTCTCCTTCAAAAGACGGCTTGTATCGGGTCCCACTGCGTATTTTACGCCAAACGACCTAGCGTACGTAATATAGTCCGTGAACTCGTAGTCCTCTTTTTCCTTGTACTCTGACCCGAGCTTGGAGTAAAGCAACGCGACTATTAGTTTCTCGACCTTCTCCGCGTTAACTCCAAAGAACTTGTGCAGCTCTGATGAGAAGACCCCGAGGTTCTGTCCAACGTTTTTCTCGTCGAACCCGTGACTCTTCTCAAGGTACGAGAAGAAGCTGTTTATGGACGAATCATCCAGAAGTATGGAGAAGCTTTCGTTTATGGAATCGAACAACGTCTCCTCAAACGGTTTCTTGTTATTCTGTGAAGTTCTACGGGTCATAGTGAAGCCTCTCGAAGCGCATGTCAGGAATAATTTTATCAATTTGTCAACGCATATAACATTTTTCTGTTTAACAGTAAAGATCGACTTCACATTTTACATTTTGCAAAGTAGTTTTACGGGGAGTTGATGAACGATCACGCAAGCTCAGCGATCTTGTTTAACTCGTTCATGCGTTCCTCGAACTCTTCGGGAGAGAGCAGATCGAACTGAGTGGTCACCCCATCCTCGTCGTATATCGACGGATATATGTAGAGCTTCTTCAAGGGGTTCTCTCTCATGATGCACGAGCTGATGAACAAGGCAATGGGGCAGGGCATGTCTATGCCTGTGATGGTATTGTGAACCCCCTCCTCGCCTCCCGCGAACAGGCAGTCGCCGATGTCCAGCATGTAACTATCCCCATTCCGCTTCAACTCTATGTCCTTGTATATACCCGTGCTCTCCAGGTGCGCTATAATGCCCGGAACATCCTTCTCTTCTAGGAAGTTGAAATAGGCTTTCAACATGTTTTCTATCCCCTTGTTGGAAAACTCGCACAGGGCGAACAAACCCTTCTCCTTCCTCAAAGCCTGAAGCAAACCAAAATACGTGCTATGTAAGACGCTGGCGAGGTCACGCATCATCTTCAGTTCTTCTTCCGACAACCTTAGCAGTCGAATACAGACATTCAACCATTAAAAATATACCTTAACATAGGACGGCATACTGTGACTAGGATTTTCGTTCTTGCTCGGCTGAATAGAAGTCTGGCCTATTTCATCATTTATGATGAGAGGAGCCCCGACTAGGAGAAATCCTTTGGTTGATGCCTTCTTACTGGAGTCGGGGGCTCCTCTATGTTACACGGCAGCATAGGCTACCGAGATACCATAGAGACTATGTGAGGTATATAAGACGCATGCATCAAAAAATAGCAAGCATGAGGCATTATGCGCCATTTACGGCTGACACCATATTTGTTATTATTTAAAAAAAGTACAAAAAATTAGTCTTTTAAATACTCGCTCTTGGCCTCTAACATCACCAACATCCAGCCCATCGCCGGCACCAACCCGCTTTGGGCCATCCTGTTCACACACGTTTTCCTCAGGGGGACGGAGACCATCACGCCCAAGATCGTCGCGGGCACCGTGATAATAGTTGCTGGCGTCGCCCTCATATTTCTCTAGAGATTCCTGAACAGAATAAACCGAGAAATGGTATTAATGTGCTTTACTCGAAGAGCTTCTCAATAGTCATGAGGCTGACAGCCGCAAGAGAGGGCAGAATTATGGTGGTCATGAACGAGTCGATGTCCATCACTAAACCAGCAGCTATGGCACTGATCCAAAGCACAACATGACCTATGATAGCGCCGGTTTTCTTCCTCATGTAGAGAGCCTGCTTGTCGTACATCGTGGTCTTCAACAGAAGGCTGTACGCGGCTCTCCCGACAGGCGTCAAAGCGTATACCCCCTTCTGCTGAGTCACAAAGGGCGAGAGCGTCTTCAAGTGGTATGAAAGGGTAGGGCTGTCAGGTATTTTTACGGCGTTCAGGATCTCGGTGAAGGTTGGCTCTTTAGCCTCACCTATGTATCTGAGGACGTCTCTTCTTATCTGATGGTCCAAGGCCTTGAAAACCTCTTCCTCAAGGTTTTTGAACTCCTGCCCCTCGTTGCCACCCATGCCTAACAACCGTGAGAGGGTTACGTTTACTGAGATTTAAATCAGCGAGTGAAAAGAGTTTTAGTAAAAAATTTTCTACTTGTTTCCCCTTCACCGAATCGACGGTTTCCCTGGAAACATATTTTACCTTTGAGGCAGATCCGTTCTCGGGGTCGTCTTTGAGTAATATCGAGCAAGTCGCTGAGGATCTATATGTCGTACGCCAGGACATGAGGCCGGGCTGGTTCTGCAACGTTCTGGTGTTCCTCGGAGAGAAAAACATAGGGATAGTGGACACGGGCTACGAGAACACCCCGGAGGACCACGTCTTCCCGCTGATAAGAGAGAGGGGCAGAAGCCTAGACGAGGTCTCCCTCGTGGTGAACACCCACCGCGACGGAGACCACGTCAGAGGCAACCCCGCGTTCAAGGAGAAGACCGGCGCCCTGATAGCGGTTCACAGCCTCGAGGCCGAGGCGGTGCCATCGGCTGATTTAACGGTCGAGGACGGGGACACCCTCAGCCTCGGCGACCGCAGCTTCAAGGTCATACACACCCCGGGCCACAGACCAGGCGCCATCTGCCTGCTCGACGAGGAGCATGGCTTGCTGGTGACAGGCGACTCCGTGTGCGGTGAACGCGAGGACCTCATCAGGATGGATAACAAGATCTACATAGAGTCTCTCCATAGACTGAGGGAGACGAAGGCAAAAACCATGATTATGTCCCACCCGTTCAAGCCAGCCGGCAAAGACATACTCAAAGGAAGAGAGATCCCTGAGATGATCGAAGCTAGCATCGAGGTAGCGGAATCGCTCTAGAAACACACAACATTTTAGCTAAAAACAACTAAACAGTCTCCCCTGAAAACGCTTATAACAAGTAACCAGTTACAAGGAAAACACAGATTTGCAAAACACAACGACAACCACCCCAAGAAACACACTCCCTGAAATCATGGAACACCCCGAAACGGCACCCCCGAGCTAAAAAGTATATACCCGCCGCGCCCCGTATCTGTGGAACACCATGAGGTACATGCACATCAAAGCCTTCGACATACCCGACGGCTGGTACAAGGCCCTGGAAGCCATCTGGACCAAGGGAGACTCCTTCTACGTGGGCTACGGCTCCGAGATCACCGAAACCAAGAAACTCAACCTCACCCTCGAGATAGAGAACCCCCACGTCAGGCCGTTGATCGCCGAAAAAGCCCCCTGCGACATGAAGTACGTCACCAGCTACGCCCTCCAGTACCTCTGGCTCGGCGCGAAAGCCGAAGGCGAGACATACACCTACGGCGGCCGCCTCAGGGAACCCATCGACCAGGTGGAGCTCGCCATACAGAGGCTCGTGGAGGAGCCCAGAGACCGGCAGGTGGTGCTGCTCATCAGACGCCCAGAGGACCTCCGGAAGGAGCTCGCCGGCATGAAGCACGAGCCCCCCTGCCTCACCGTCCTCGACCTGGAGATACTCGAAGACAAGCTGCACACCACCGGGTACTTCAGGTCCTGGGACGGCTACGCGGGGCTCCCCGCCAACCTCGCAGGCATACAGATATTCCTCGAGGCCCTCGTCGCCGAGGTCAACAGGAGGAGCGGACGACGCTACTCCACCGGCAAGATGATCTTCCACTGCAAGAACTGCCACATATACAGCAGGTTAGACACTATCATCGAGGAACTAATCAGCCCCGAGGAGGACGCGAGGAGACAGCTGGCGAAGAAAAACGGATAAGCCAGTCGTTTATGTGCCACGACTGGGAGGTTCTGCGCCGCATCTGCTTTACAATTTATCTTAGTTAATCTCGCGTACACGCAAACCTTAGTCATACTAGAATCAGCGCGTCTAGAGATAGAGAATGCCCGGTAATGAGAAGATCAAGGGATGCGGCTTCCAACCACGTTTCTATGCGGGTAAGAGACTTACAGTCAGGTTCTACTCAGAGGGGATCGGCTTCGTCGAACGATTCTACTGGGGCCATCCCCTGAGAAGGACCGTCCTCCTAAAGGCAGGCGACGGGAAATATTTCGAGGTTTCTCAGGGCGAACCCGATCATGATAACGGGGGCGGCGTCGCCTTGAGGCTCGATGACTATAAAGCTGCCGCTGCAACTGCGGATCGCGTTCTTAAAGGGGCCAGACGGAGAACTAATCGAGCTTTTTCACGTATCCATTAGTTCATCGAACCCAGACCGCGAACTCGTTGAAGGCTGGATTATCAGTCAGTTTCAGCAGCGAGCCTCCATCCTTGTCCATCCTGAAGACGTCGATATTGGTTTCTGAGGGATCGGGTGAACCGTACCTGGCGGTGAAGACGATGTACCCTCCGTCGCCCGAATAGGAGGGAAGGTACTCAGCCCACTCCCCGTGTCCCCCGGCCTCGCTGAGGTCCACCATCTCGGTCCCGTCCCTCCTGATCTTGAAGATGTGCCACACTCCGGCGTCGCCGTTCTCACCATCATACCCTGTGGGTTTCTCGAAGACTATCCACTGGTCGTCCGGGCTCCAGGAGGGGTCGAAGACGCCTGGCGGGAAGTAGGGGGTGGAGACTGTGTCGCCTCCATCGTAGATGGTTCTGGGATCGCCGCCGTCCGAGTCCATGAGTCTCAAGACGAATCTGGGGGCGCCCGCGCTGTAGGATATGAACGCGATCTCGTCTCCGGTGTTCGACCACTGGGGATCGAACTCGTTCGCGTCCGGGGTGTCGGTGAGCCTGGTGAGGCCTGAACCGTCCTTCCTGACCTTGTAGATGTCTGACGTCGCCTCGCCCTCTGGGATCATCCAGAAGACCAGCCACTCTCCGTCGGGGGAGAAGCTGTCACCCTCGGCTTCATCGTGCTCCCCCGTCAGCCTCGTCTCGTCCCCCGTCTCAAGGTCGATGACCCAGAGGCTTTTCCCGTCCTCGCCGCCGTTCCCCTGCGGCGGCTCCGTGTCCCTGTCGGCGCGGGTGACGGCTAGGTATCTTCCCGAGCCGTCTATACCGACTATGAAGTGGTGATACTCCGTGAAGGTGACGCGGGTCACGTCGCCGCCGTCAGCGTCCATGGTGTATATTTCTTCTCTTCTTCCCCCCGTGTCTTGGTTGGATGTGAAAAGAATCTCGGCTGAGGGTGAGAGGGGCCGGGTCCTCGTATCGTCGTCTCGAACCAGTAGATATCCAAATATTAAGAGCACGGCAACCAGCCCAAAGCCGAAGATGATTTTTTTATTCACTCCAACCCACCATGTACTGAGTTAGGCCCACGGTTTTCAGTTTAATGGATTATCAAAGCATCTACAAGTAGAGGCAAAAGAATAGATTACAAGAATTCGGGTCCCAACAGTAAAATCTTATTTCCCTAAAACCCCTCAGCATAGGAAAGGCGTCGCATTAAACGATGAAAGGCTGAAGTGATCATCTTGGAGATAGATAAGTCAAAGTGCGTGGGGTGCGGTAACTGCCACTCCATATGCCCCATGGGAGCCATCTCCCTGGACACGGACGGCAAGTCCGTGGTCAACCAGGACGAATGCGTGGAGTGCAGCACCTGCTACCGGGTGCTCAGGAACGAGGGGTACTGGCCCCCCTTCGTCAGAGCCGTGAGGAGCGTCCTCTCCCTCCTACACCTACAGTATATGGC
>CAZGZR010000012.1:0-42900 GCA_964529745.1 uncultured Candidatus Bathyarchaeia archaeon | reverse complement strand
ATCCACGCCTACACCAACGACCAGCAGCTCCTGGACCTCCCCCACAAGGACTGGCGCCGCGGCAGAGCCGCCAACGTCTCAATAATACCCACCTCGACGGGCGCCGCCTTGGCCATAGGCGAGGTCCTGCCCGAGCTCAACGGGAAGCTAAACGGCATCGCCATGCGCGTCCCCGTCTCATGCGGATCCATAACGGACCTCTCCGTGGAGCTGGAGAAGGAGGTCACCAGGGACGAGGTAAACGGCGCGTACAAGGAGGCGGCCCAGAGGGAGCTCAAAGGCATACTTCAGTACACCGAGGACGAGCTGGTCTCCCACGACGTCGTGGACAACCCCCACTCATGCATCCTCGACGGCCTCAGCACCATGGTCCTCGGCGACAAGGGAAGCATGGTCAAGGTCTTCGGCTGGTACGACAACGAGTGGGGGTACTCGACCAGGCTGGTTGACCTCTTTAAATACCTCGCCGAGTAAGGGACCCCATGCCAGAGTACCTGACCCTAGACGACGTGGACGTCAAAGATAAGACCGTCCTCCTCAGGATAGACATCAACGTCCCCTACGACCCCGTGACGGGGAAGATAAGCGACTCGGACAGGCTCAGGGACCACGCCAAGACGGTGAGGGAGCTATCCGACGGGGGCGCCAAGCTCGTCGTATTGGCCCACCAGGGCAGGAGAGGCGACCCAGACTTCATACACCTGGACCAGCACGCCAAGCTCCTGGAGAAGCACGTGGGCAAGAAGATCAGGTTCGTAGACGACATCATCGGCGAGAAAGCCAAGAAAGAGATAAAGGCCCTTCGCCCGGGCCAGATACTGCTCCTGGACAACGTGAGGTTCCTCGAAGACGAGACCCCCAACAAACCCCCGGAGGAACAAGCGAAAAGCCAGATAGTCAGGAACCTGGCGCCCCTCGCCGACCTCTACGTGAACGACGCGTTCTCGGTCGCCCACAGGTCACAGGCATCCGTAGTCGGCTTCACCCCCGTGCTAGTCTCATGCGCGGGCAGGAACATGGCCAGCGAGATAGGGCCCCTGGAAGGCATATTCGACACCATGAAACTGTCGAAGTACGACACCTTCATCCTCGGCGGAGCCAAGCCCAACGAGCCACTGGACGTCGCCAGCAACGTGCTGAGAGAAGGCACCGTGGAGAAGGTGCTGACCGGCGGCATCATCGGCCAGCTGTTCCTCATGGCCAAGGGCATCGACCTGGGCGCCCCCGAGGAGTTCATAAGGAAGAAGGGCTGGGACGAGTTCCTGCCCCAGGCCGAGGAGCTCATCACCAAATACGGCGACAAGATAGAGACACCCATCGACCTCGCGATAGACTACAAAGGCGAGAGAAGAGAGATACTTATAGAGGAGCTGCCCACCGCGTACGACGCCCTGGACATCGGCAGCAAGACCATAGAGAAGTACACCGAGATCATAAAAGACTCCGTCACCATCGGCGTCAAGGGGCCCATGGGGATGTACGAGGACGACCGATTCGGGATAGGGACCAAGAAGATACTGGAGGCGGTGGGCGAGGCCCACGCCATAACGCTCATCGGAGGCGGGCACACCCTCAACGCCATAGAGAAGTACGGCGTCGATAAAACCATATTCACCCACGTCAGCCTCGGCGGAGGCTCACTGATAACGTTCCTCTCGGGGAAACCCATGCCTGCCATAGAGGCCCTCAAGAAAGCAAAGAAAGAATAGACAACGTTCAACCACCCATGTTTCTACGATTTTTAGTCCGTGTCAAGGACTGGTTTTTCAACGAGTGGATGGTTCATCTCATCCCCTACAAGACAAGTGAACCCGACGCCGCCACGCATAGAAACACGTAAACCCTCCCCCAGCCACCATCACATGCATCACCATGGAATCGGGGCCATTGAACGAGCTGAGAGACGCGGCCATGCGGCTCCTAGGGTCACACGGGTTGAAGCCCCGGGCCGTCCCCAGAGGCAGCGTCAGGGAGCTCCTCGGGGTCCTGGCCTGCATGGACCTCGACGAGGGGGGAAACATAGACTCTGCCCTGCTCCGGGTCAGGGGCAGGGCGTCGGACCCAGACGCCAAGTACATCCTCAACCTTGAGGCCGGGGTGAACATCGACTCGACCATGCTCCTCGCCGGAATCGACACGGAGGGGGCTGAGCAAAGGCTGCTCTGCAGGATAGACTACGCGGTCCGGGGAAACATCCAGGGGATACAACCCGGGAGGATGATAACCAGCCTGCGCGCCGTCAGGGAGGGGCTCCTCAGGAGGAGGGTGAAAGACTACACATGGGTGGTGCCCCGCGAGCAGGACGGCCAGCCCGGCTATCCTTTGGGCTCCGACGGGGCTCCGCCGGGCCCCGGGGAGGTCTGGGACGGCGGCCCGCACCAGGTACTGGTTGGGCTCCTCAACGGGGACGAGGGGCTGATGGACGGCATCAGGGCTCTGGCAGCGCGGGTGGGCGACGTGGACCCGTTGTTCAGCGTCTTCAGCGACCGGTGGGGAGAGTCGCTGAGGGTCTCGGGCGGCCTCTGGATGAGGGCCGACGAGCTGGCGGCCATACATGCCTCGGAGCAGTACCTGAAGGCGGTGGACGGTGTCTGCGGGCACCTCCGGGAGACCAGGAGACGGTTCGGGGGCCTCACCTTCTAGGCGGGGGCCCGATCAACAGGTTTTTCCACAACCGCCGCCCATAGGTATTGCATTGTCCACCAGAGTCGTGTACCCTTTCTCAGCCCTCGTAGGGCAGGAGGAGCTGAAGCTAGCCCTGCTCCTGAACGCCGTGAACCCCATGATCGGCGGCCTCCTCATCAGGGGCCAGAAAGGGACGGGTAAGAGCAGCAGCGTCAGGGCCCTCGCGGACATACTGCCACCCATCCACGTCGTGAAGGGCTGCCCCTTCAACTGCAGCCCCTTCGACCCCACCAACATGTGCGCCGATTGCCTCGAAAAGCACCGGGGCGGGGAGGAACTGGAGGCCGAGGAGAGGGAGATGAGGATAGTGTCCCTCCCCATAGGCTCCATGGAGGACAGGGTCGTGGGGAGCCTGGACATCGAGAAGGCCATCGGCGAGGGCGTGAAGGCGCTGCAGCCGGGGCTCCTCGCCGAGGCCAACCAGAGCATACTCTACATCGACGAGGTGAACCTGCTCCCCGACCACATCACCGACAGCATACTGGACGCCGCCGCGTCGGGGTGGAACACCGTCGAGCGGGAGGGCGTCTCTGTGTCGCATCCAGCCCGGTTCATACTCATAGGCACCATGAACCCCGAGGAAGGCGAGCTCAGGCCCCAGCTCGCCGACAGGTTCGCGCTGCACATCACGGTTGAGAGCATATACGACACGTCTCAGAGGGTGGAGATCATCAAGAGGAACCTGGAGTTCGGCGAGGACCCCGTCGGCTTCTCCGAGAGGTTCAGGGAAGACCAGAACCGCCTCAGGGACCAGATCGTCGAGGCCCGGGCCATCCTCCGGGAGGTGGAAGTCCCTCTGGAGTACATGGAGGCCATCGCCTCCGCGTGCATAAGCCTACACGTGGACGGCCACAGGCCGGACATATCCACGGTGCGCGCGGCCAAGGCCCTCGCCGCCCTCGACGGCAGGAAGCTGGTGTCCCCCGGGGACGTGCAGAGGGTGGCCGTCATGGCGGTGGGGTACAGGACCAGGGGGTTCGGGTTCGAGGAGCCAGCCAAGCCCGCCGAGGTGAGGGACACCTTCAGGAAGGTGTTCCAGGGGCTCCAGCGGGAGAGAGGCACGTAGAGAGACATGGTTGAAAGCACCCAGCTGAGGCAGAGACCCGTCTACCCCTTCACAGCCGTCGTGGGCCAGGACGAGGCCAAGACGGTGCTCATATTCAACGCCGTAGACCCCACCATGGGTGGCGCCCTCATCTCCGGCCCCAAGGGGACGGGGAAGTCGCTGCTCGTCAACAGCTTCTCGAGGGTGCTTCCGGACGTGGAGCAGGTCCAGGGCTGCCCCTATCACTGCAGCCCCAGGGACCCGACGAACATGTGCGCCTCCTGTAAGGCCAGGTTCTTCGACGGCGAGCCGATGCCCGTCGAGAAGACGCCCATGAGGGTGGTGCAGGTCCCCCTCAGCGTCACCGAGGACATGCTGGTGGGCAGCATAGACCTGGACAAGGCCGTGGCCATGGGGGCAAAGGCGCTGGACAAGGGGCTCCTCGCTGAGGCCAACCAGAGCATACTCTACATAGACGAGGTGAACCTGCTCCCCGACCACATCACCGACAGCATACTCGACGCCGCCGCGTCCGGGTGGAACATAGTGGAGAGGGAGGGCGTCTCGGTGGAGCACCCCTCGAGGTTCATACTCGTGGGCACCATGAACCCCGAGGAGGGTGACCTCAGGCCCCAGATACTGGACAGGTTCAGTGTATTCGCCGAGACCCAAAGCCTCCAGGACCCCGCGTCCCGGGCCCAGGCGCTGAAGAGGAACGAGGAGTACGCCGAAGACCCCTACGGCTTCATCGAGGGGCACCGGGAGAGCCTTGAGGAACTCAGGGGAAGGATCGTGGACGCCAGGACGCTGCTGCCCCACGTCCACGTCCCAGACGAGGTGTACCAGCTGGTGGCCGACACCTGCAACAGGCTCAAGGTGGACGGCTTCAGGCCCGACGTGGTGACCGTCAAGGCCGCGAAGGCGCTTGCCGCCTTCCATGGACGGGACGCGGTCGAACGCGGGGACGTAACCACCGCGCTGGAGCTGACCCTGGGGCACAGGACCCGCAGATCGGGTCTGACTCCTCCGCCGGAGAGGAGGGAGATCAGAAGCGCCTTGAAGTGGGCGGAGAGGTATCAGAGACTGAACGTCGAGCTGCCGCAGATAGCCCGGATCATCACCCTGCCCGCGAGGCTAGTGGAGGGGCTCCTGAGGCGGTCCCTCGCACAAAAGGCCCTCAGGGTGTTGGCGTTCGCAGTGTTCTACTTGTCCACGGCGTACTCGCTCGACTGGGTGAGGTCAAACGTGGTTGGTGCTTCTCTCACGCCGACGCTGTTCGCCCTGGAGGCCCTCCTCGCGTTGTTGTTCATCCTCATGGCTGACTGGGGGTTGAACAGGAGACGCAGGCGAGAGGAGGTGATCCTTGGGCTCATGGAGCAAGACGTCAAGATGAACGCCTCCGGCAGACTCACAGACTCCGCGGCGTCCCAGCTGACGGCGGCAGGCGAAGGCATCCAGGGAACGGTGAGATACGTGGGCGAGGACACCTCCGGGCTGAAGCATGGCCCCAAGATACTCAACTCCCTGGAGTCGATGTACAGGAGGGCCGTCACGAGGAGGCGGACCGGCGCACGGGTGAAAGGCAGGGGGGGCTCAGGGGGGAGAAGGGCTCAGTCCGTCTCCTCGTCCTCCAGAGGCAGGTACGCGTGGTACCACGTCCCTCAAGGCAAGCCCAGGGACGTCGCCATGGTGCCCACCATAAAGGCCGCCTCAATGAAGCAGCACGATAGGCCGCGACGCGGCAAGGGGCTGATCATCAAGCCTGAGGACGTCAGGGAGAAGGTCAAGGAGTATTCAGCCCCCTACTCCATAGTCCTACTGGTGGACATGAGCCTCTCCATGATCGAGTCAGTGGACAACATAGCGGAGACCATCTACAGCCTCCACAGCGAGGTCTACCGCCGCCGGGACCGGGTGGGCCTGGTGGTCTTCAAGGGCAAGAAGGCGTACACCCTCCAGCACCCCACGAGGAACCTGGACCTGGTGGTCAAGAAGCTGAGGACCGTGGGCGCCAGCGACTTCACGCCCCTCGCCGCGGGCATGTTCCAGTCCTGGAAGACGCTGAAGCAGGAGAAGCTTAGGAACAGGGACGCCGTCCCGCACCTCTACATCGTCTCCGACGGGATAGTGAACGTCCCCCTAGACACTCCCCTGTCCCCCCTCACCAGGCGAAGGTACTCCAGCGAGGCTCAGGCAGACGCCTTCGACGTGGCGCGCCTCCTGGCCAAGGAGGAGATAAAGGTACACGTCTTCAACACCAAGCACTCTGGCATGGATGAGGGGGAGCCTCCCAGGGAGGAGGGGAACAGGATCAGGCTGAGGCCCACCCAGTTCTTGAAGGAGCTGGCACGGGTGTCCAAGGGCGAGTACGTGGGGCTGAGGCTTCAGAGAGGTAGGGAGTAGCCGGGCCCAGCGATGGGTTTCATTTTTAAGAACTGAGGCATATGGGTGGGCTATGGTTGTCGAGGGCTTCCGTGACTTCCTCAAGAGGCAGAGCCATAATTATCGTATTCTGCTGTTGAGGAGCGCGGCAGCCAACTTCTTCATGAACCTCACGAGCAGCTACAACTCCATATACATCACGGGTCTGGGGGCGGACGAGGTTACGCTGGGCTTCCTAGGAAGCCTGAGCAGCGCCATCAACATGTGCATCTCCTTGCCCTCGGGCTGGATCTCAGACAGATACAACCTGAAGTGGGTGACCGGCGTCGGCATGGCGATCCAGGTGATCATGATCGCCCTCTACGCCTTCGCCAGGGACTGGACCTGGATACTGATCGCTATGATGCTTGAACCCTTCACACAGGCCCTGATGATGAGAAGCCAGAGCATCATGATCTCCAAGAGCCTCAGGGATATGGACAGGGCGCAGGGCTTCGGGATACGCCAGATGATCACCCAGTTCATGGGCATCATGGCGCCGATCCCCGCCGCCCTGCTGATCACGTACTTCGGAGGCCTGACAGTCGAGGGCATAAGACCCCTCTACCTCATACGCCTCGTCGGATTAATCGCCGCCTATGTCTACGTCTACCTGAAGCTAGCCGATGTCCCTCCTGAGCGCAGAGACGGGGACGGGTCTTTCCTCCAGGATTTCCGGGAAGTGTTCAGAGGCGGGAAAGGTTTGAGGGCGTGGATCGCCGCCAGCAGCGTCGCGGCCATAACCATGGGCATGACGGGGCCCTTCGTGTTCCTATACGCCAACGAGGTTAAGGGAGCCGACGCCCTCACCATCGGCCTCCTAACCACCGCCGAAACCCTCACGATGATAATACTCTCCATCCCCGTGAGCAGGATCGCTGACACCCGGGGAAGGAGATTCGCGGTCTTGCTCACCAGGCCCGCCCGCATCCTCTGGCTACCCATACTGGTCTTCAGCAGACACCCCTTCTGGCTGTACGTCGTCTGGATATTCAGAGGAATCAGCAGGAGCAGCAACGCCTTACAGACATGGAGCCTCGAGCTGGTAAACCCAGAGCAGAGGGGTAGATGGCTGGGGATCACCAGCACCATCAACAGCGTCTTCCGGATACCCGCACCCATCTTAGGCGGGTTTCTCTATCAAGTAAATCCCGCCCTCATCTTCCTTATCCCGTTCGTGCTGGAGACGTTCATAAGAACACCTCTATTCGCCTTCAGTGTTCCCGAGACCCTGAGGAGCCTAACTAAGAAAACATCTTGACGGGTGAACCCCCTCGTCTTAAACGAGTGGTTCCCCGCTCCCTGCTTCTATAGCCTCAGAAAGACGCTTGGGGAATAACATATTCACCCGTATATGCCCCTCGGCTACGATTTTTAATTAAAAAATAATGAAAAAGAAAGGAGTGACGTTATTGCTCGATTACTACCTTAATAGAATTGGTTCTCTTCTTGTCCGCGGCCGTCTCGAAGGCCTCGTTGATCTTCTCCAACGGGAACCTGTGGGTGATCATCTCAGACGCGTGAAGCTTACCGGCGATCAACAGATCAGTAACGATCTTGAACTCGGGGTCGTTTCCCCAGTGGTAGAAGCCCGACACCGGTACCAAGTCGATCTCGCCCCAGTGGAGCTTCCTCCAGTCCACCGACAACGATGCCTCTGGTCTCATGGCCCCTATCTGGGATATCATTCCCTTCCTCCGCACCATCTCGACGGCCTGTTTCAGTATCGTCGGGGAAGCCCCGCCGCCGACGCAGTCAAACACCTTGTCCGCACCCAAGCCATCGGTTAGCTCCATGACTCTCTTAACGGGGTCCACCTTGGTGGAGTTTATGGTCTCGTATGCACCTATGGTGTTCTCAGCGAACTTCAGAGGGTTGTCGATTATGTCGATGATGATCCCGTTGGCTCCGGTCACGTTCACAAGGTCCAGTAGGCTCTGCCCGATGGGGCCGGCGCCGAATATCGCCACAGTCTGGTCCATGTGGGTGTTCGTCCTGTTGATGGCGTGAACGCTGGTGCCGTAGACGTCCATGATGGCGGCCTCGCCGTACCCGACATGATCGGGTATCTTGTACACGTGGTCGGCGGGGCCGACGACGTACTCGGAGAAGCCCTGGGCGAAGGTTCTGCCCCTTATCTCTGAGCGCTGGGGACATATGTGGTACTGCCCGACCCTGCACCAGTAACACTTCCCGCACCCGATCACCGTGTCCACGCCCACCCTGTCACCGGGCTTCACGTTGGTCACTTCATCTCCGACGGCGACGATGTCACCGGCTACCTCGTGGCCGGTTATCCTCCCCACGGACTCTGGCCTCGGCACCTTCCATGAGTGGAGGTCACTACCGCAGACCCCAGTGCCCCGCACCTTGACGAGGACGTAGTCGGGCCGGGTTATCTCCGGCATTGGCACTTCCTTTATCTCGAAGGTTCCTTCAGCGGTTTTAACCGCCGCTTTCCTAGTTTTAGGTAAAACCATCGCCTAGTATACGCTATTTATACATATATCTTTAATGTTATAATGATCAAACCCCATTTTTTTAAATCATTTTAAAAAACTAAATATAATATAAAAAGTCTGAGAACATATATACACTAGAAACCACAACATCATACAACGCGATCACATATTTTATCAATAATTACTAGCATAACTTTGACACCATATATAATGATTAGAACTAAACATCTGTTTAGAAGAACCTGCATCTTCGGATCACCCGCAGATACAAGAATCATTCTAGCTATAACAACAGAAAGACATGAAGAGCGATATAGCCAGAAAATAAAAGTAAGATAATAAAAAGATGTAGGATCTATTTTCGCGAGATCAGGTTCTTCAGCGGGTAGAAGTGGTCTACGAGCATCGCTACGAACATCAGCGCAGGGATCCACCATGTAGCGGGGACACCCTGAATAGCGTCAAGCATCTTCCACTGCACAAGGTTGACCTTGCCCAGAGCCGTCGTCACGATGGTCATGGCCGTGTAGATCAGTAGCACTATACGGCCCAGCTTCCTAGGTACTTCAGTGGGTCTCGAAGCGTAGTCCGAGAAGAAGAAGTAGCTGAGACCGAAGATGTAGCTCAATGCAGTCACCACGGCGCCTATGGACGCAACCGTTAAACCGACGGTTAAGAAGTTGAACGCGTTCTCTGCGTACGACTTCGTCACGGTCCAGAACACGGCTGGACCATACGGTAACGCCACGCCCATACCTACGGTTAAGGTCAGTATCGACATGAATCTGTAGATGTTCATGGTCTTCTGCGAGAAGATAGCCAGGTAGCCAATGCCTATGATCCATGGTGCGATCATGGACAGGTTTATGCTTCCGTCCACGAAGGTCTGTGAGGCTACGGTCCTGTTGAATGCGTTGATCTGTGACACGAAGAGATATCCCGCGCCTATGCCTACTATGAGGCTCTGCGCTATACGGTACACGGGGTTGTGCTTGTAAAGCACGGTGTAGGCTGCGAAGAATATGAATGTGTTCAGGTAGGGCATAAGTGGTTCAATAGGGGATGCCATTTAGCTTACCTCCTCCGATACTGGGGACTCCTTCTTTAGATACCATCTGACGTTCATGATGACCATGAGCGCGATCATGACGATGCCTATGGTCAGCGCGTTCTGCAGATACGCGAAAGCCTTGCCTGGGATGCCGGACAGTAGCTGGTACTCGGCGCCGCCTCTCTGACCCATCAGCATACCCTTGAAGTATCCTGCGGTGTAGCTGAGCGCAAGGTACGAAGCGGAGTCTGTTCCTCCCATCTCCAGCAGCGGTGTGTTGAAACGCACCACGTAGATCGTCTCCAATCCACGGGCGTCCAGCCCTATCATGAGGTCACACTCGGACTTTAGTTCATCGAAGTTCTCCATCATGGGTAGGTCTACGAGGTTGTTCCCGTAGGCATCGTTTGGTGTCATCGCTATGACGGAGTCCCTCCACTGTTCGAGGAGCCCGTTTCCGCCGGCGACGTAGCCTAGGTTAACGAACTTGACGCCGTAGTCTGGGTGATTCTGGGGCTGTGGGCCGTACATTAGCGGTAGGAGATACTTGTTGAGTGTGGCTTCGTTGCTTGGGCTCGATGACCAAAGGAGTATGTTGGCCCCTCTGGCCATGAGGTCCTTCCAGACGATTGTTACTGCCTCACTCATGTCTCCCCAGAGCTTGTCAACCTCTCCGCTACACAGGACCATGACGCGTGTGCCTTCCTTGACTCCTTCGAAGTTTCTCGGAGGTTCGGCGAAGTCCACGACCACGCCTTCATCGATCGTCCTGTGGAAGTCTTTTGCCCACTCCATTATTGGGAGGGGGAACGCTATTGGCGCTATCGATGAGACAGTAATGATGGCGAAGATCAGTATGTAGATCCAGCGTTTATCACTTAGATTTAGACTACTCATTTTTATTCCTCCTAACCTGGCTTTAGCTTCTCCTTTAGCAGTATCATTCGAGTCAACAGAGCGATGGCGCCGATGTATGTGCTAATCCAGAACGCAGAGTCAGATGCGCCCGAGATGTAAGATTGCACGAAGTCTCCCATTTTGGGAATTATCGGGTGTATCATCTGGCCGAGTGGCGTGTATGTAGCGAACGCCAGACAGCTCAACGCAATCAGTAAAGTCATCGTGGGTGTCTTGGCGCGGTATATCCGTATCATCGGCGAGAATATGCTGATAGCGATCGCCGATGTTATCGACATCGTCCCGATTATGTTGACGTTCTCGTATAGTACTTTGAAGGTTGGTTCATTCATTCCACCGATTAGCCCAAGTATGACCATCCCTACTGCCGAAACGACGATTATGGCGTCGTAGGGTGTGGTGGATTCTTTTCTGAGTATGTTGTTGACGTGTTTCCTTACAAGCAGCACTGAGACTATTGCAGCTGGCCAAGGCAGAGACAGAGTGGTGGAGTTTCTTATGAATATAGCGAAGTCCCAACCAGGGTCCATGAAGTAGAGCGTAGAGATTATGAACATGCAGATGACGCCTAAGACAGTGGGAAGGTTAGCCATGATCTGAGTGGAGATCGATTCGTCTTGTTCCATTTAGAGCACCCCCAATCCGAAGAGCACACCACCGAATATTACCACAGCGATCAGGAAGCCTTTGACGATGTCTTCCCCTGCTAGGATCGCCTTTGGCACAGGGTCATCCGTTAGATAGGCGCCTATGGCTACGTTTTCTTCAGCGAAGCTCAGATAGTCGGCGCAAAGGGCCGCCATCGAGTTGTCGTTGGGCCATATCTCTCCAGCGACGAGCATCGCACCCGTCGTGGCTAGTGCCTCGTAGACGACTATGTTAGAGGTCTGGCTGTGTCCACCGATCATCACGGCGGCTCCGATGTTGAATCTGTGGACTAGCTCCACGTCTGATATGATGAGAGCCGTGTTGTCAGGGTAGAAGTTGATGTCCTCTGGATTAAACCTATCAGGATGGCCACTCATGGCGTATCCTGCTTCCATGAAGTCACGGGACATCAAGGCATAAACCGGGTTTCTCGTGCCGGTGATGATCCTGACATCAAGGCGCCCTGCCTCGACAGACATTGCCTTCAATAGTTCGAGAGTGGCTGGTACGAAGCAAAGGGTCGTCAAGCCGGTTGAGTTACCCCAGAAGTTGGCGCCGGTCCATCCAGTGTCGAACAGGACGGGCGTCCCTTTCTCTGTGGCTACTCTGACGGCTTCGATCGAAGCCTCTACGGTGGGTATCATGCGTAGCTTCACCCCTCTTAACATGAAGGATGAGATCAGAAGTACTGCGAAAGATCCAACGAACACAATTAAAATGTCCAGTCTTACTATTGCCATTTTTTTTCCCTCAGTTTTTCTTTTTCAAAATGCATGATTGACATGCACTTCCCCACTAAATGAAATAATTGATTATATAACATTTTTCTGCATAAAAGGCATTAAAGTGTCAATGGTTTTTAATGTTTTAAGCTATCGTTTTTTACTGCAGTTTGTTTCTCAAGGTTATGTATGTATTAAAAAAACGGATGTTTTAACTTACAGAATCACCAATCTTTATTACGATCAAAGGCGTACAGGAATTGAATCGTTAAGAATGTCTGTGGAAATATCCCCTGAGCGCGAGGAGCAACTAATAGAGCAGGCGGCTCAATACATTGTCCAACACGATCTCGAGGACCTAGCGGTAATAGCGCTCGAAGGCACGGCTCCGTTCGGCGACGTCGTTGGAGAGCTGGGGATCATGATGTCTTACCCTCTTGCCGTGACCCTGTTCGCTAGGTCGGGGGGAGATTTCGTGAAGATGCTGGGCTTCAACTACGAGGTAAACGCAAAGCGTCTGCAAGAAAGAGTCGAAATACTGGCAGAGGAGAAGAGAAAGAGACAGCGTAAGCTACGAGAAATAGAAAAACAACACAGGGGTAACAAGGAAGGGTGGTTCTCCGGGTTCTCGTCTTGGCTCCGCAGTCTATTTAAACGCCCAGATGACAAAGAGTCCTGAGTGGTCAGGTATATATGTCAGGGACGGGAGTCAAAGAGGTCGTTTACGGGTTCTATCAAGCCTTAACCTTGAAAAACTTGGATGAGATTCAGAGGCTGTTCTCCGACGGGGCATCGCTCTCCTGGGGGCCCTACGACTTCGTGGGAAAGGAAAGGATTCTGACATGGGCAAGCGAGTTCTTTGAGTTGTTCCCGTTCATATCTTTCAAGGAAAAAAAACTCGAGGTATCCGAGGATACGGTGAAGCACGAGTTCATGATAGCGTTCCTGACGGCACAGGGGAGGAAAGGCTGGCTCCCATGCGAGAGCACATACACGATCAAGGACGGAAAGATCCATAAGGTGGAAGTGAAGCTCCTCCACGGGTTCCTCGCCGTGAGCAACGAAGAAGTCGAGAAGGTTAAACCCCACCCGACAAAGTAGACAAAGCCTCGTCCAGTTCTTCCTTGGTAGTCAGGTTCGACACCGGGCCCATCGGGATAACCACCTCATCCACCCCCATCCTCCTGAGCTGATTCGTCTCCCTCTGTGTGGGTTCTACCTGTCGATAGACCACGTTTCCATTGAGCGTGAAGGTCTTCTCCAGCTCTTTCTGCTTGATCTTGAACGCCTTGTTGAGGCAGGGCTTTGAGCAGAGAGCCGGCTCCTCCTCGCCCAGGAAACGCGCCATGTGGCACCTCATGGTCACCGCTACAGGTATGGCGTGGGAGTGGACGGCGAGCTTCAGCCCGTTTCTCGCTATTTTCTGGTAGCTTGGGAAACACTTGGGGATCCAATCGACGTCTGCGCCCATGACCCCCAGGCTCCTGTAGTATTCAAGGGATCGCACGTAGTTCAGGCTGGTCTGGTAAAACAGTTTCTCGACCCTGCGCCGTGCGAAGAAGCCGGGGTCCGGCATCCGTGTTATCTGCGACCAGGGGCTCCTGGCTGGGATGTACACCCTGGGTCTGCCGAGACGCGGCTTTACGCCTTCGTGATCCTGCAGCAGGTTCAGGGCACCGAGGTCGCCGACCACTACCTCGGCATCACCGAGTTCTCCGAGGAAATCGAGTTGTTCAACTATTTTCTCGATGCCCGGGTTCGAGAGGATGGGCATGACGTATGCGAAGTCTTTCCCTGCTTCCTCCGCCTCTTCGTACGCCTGTTGAAGGTGCTGTTGACTCGGTATCTTCCACTCGCAGAACTCGGGGCCGAATCGGACGCCGGTGCACCCGCTGGCTAAGGCTTCCCTGAGCGCGGTTAACGTCTCTGCGTGTACGGTGTATTTCATGGCTGGACCACTAGGAGTTTACATTGGAGCTTCGTCCACGCCTGCCAGGCCAGTTTCTCCCTGTAGGGAGCATGGAACCTTGGCGCGTAGTAGCATCTTCCCTGTTCACAGCAGAGTTCCTGGAGGTTGTTCATGGGTAGGGTCCCGGGTAACGGGACGAATGATTCCTTGATTTTTTCAAGCATCCGTTGGAAGCCCTCATCGTCTCCTCGTTGAAGCAGGTCGAGGGCTTCCCGGTATAGCCTGGTGGTTGAGGCCTGGTACTCCTCGTTTATGCCCCTCCCCTCTATCTTTAAGCCGTATACCCCGGATTGGATGAGGGCCGGGAGCTTGCATAGTGAACAGAAGGTGTATGCGTCGAGTATGGGGTAGGTGCCAAGATACTCTTCTTCGTCTTCGTCGTAGACTTCGTACGGTAGGGAGCAGGGGAACTTGATCCCGTCTATGCCGAGGTAGGCCTGGTCCATGGCCGGGAACTTGTAGTGATAGAAGTAGCAGTTGACGTTTATGTTGGAGCACCCCGAGCCGTGGATGAACGCCTCCACCTCGATGTCAACGTCCCTCGTTATCTCGGCGATCTGTTCGAGGGGCACATGCCTCTCGAGGACGACGCGGGAGAAGCCGGCGCGTTTCAGGAACTTTGCCGCCTCCCGGTTAGTCGCAGAAAGGTACGTGCTCGCGCAGAGCCCCACGTCGTCCGTGACCTCTTTCACCAGCTGGAGCATCCCCAAGTCGCCGATGATGAGGCTGTCTGCCCCGCCCTCCACGCATCTCCGGATGTGTTTAGCCATCGTCTTCTCCATGGAGTCTATTATGAAAGGCTGGTTGATTGTCACAAACACCTTGACGCCGTGGCTGTGAGCGTACTCCGTTACCTTGTGGAACTCGTCGTACGTGGGAATCTCGGTGGACGCCCCACGATAGAGCTCGAACTCTTCCAGGCCGGGAGTCCTGACGCCGCAGTATACCTCGTCCGCGCCTGCGTCCACGACTCTTACTGCCCCGGTGTAAGCCTTGATGGGGGCGAGTATCTTGGGGAAAACGGTCTCACCGACGGCGTCCATGACACGTTCCTAGGGTAGTTGACTGGATTTAAGGTATATACCTTCAGATAAACGGCCTGGTTGGCGTGATTGCTCAAATTTTATATTACAAGGATAACCCTCTAGTTTGAAATGAGTCCACCAAACTCCGCGGAAAACAATGGCATACCAAACATCATGGCGCCCATCAACTCCTACGAAGGCGGAGTCAAGGTGGTTGACGCGGGAGCCGACGAGGTCTACTGCGCCGTCCAGATACCCGACATAAGTGACTTCGTTCTCTACCGGGGCCCCTCCAGCCAATTACCGAGCTACGAGGACCTGGGCATGGTGGTGAAGTACGCCCATGACCACGGCGCCAAGGTAGACCTGGTGATAAACCACCCGTACATGGTGCACGAGACCGAGAAACACATTAGAAACCACGTTCGCAGCTGCGTAGACCAGGGCGTCGATGCCTTGATCGTCGGGGACTTCGGCATCCTCCACAACGTGAAGAAGTTGAACGTGGAGGTCCCCCTCATCGCCAGCACCTACCTCGTCTCCATGAACAGCGAGGCGGTGAAGTTCCTAGAGGAGCAGGGATATAGCAGGGCCGTCCTGGAGAGGCATCTCACCTTCGACGAGATAAAACGCATAGTGGAAAACACAAGCATGGACATAGAGATACTGGTACATGGCGGCGGCTGCTCGAACATCAACGCTAGCTGTTACCTCTACCACCACCAGTTCCCTGAGCTGATAAACGCGCAGCGCGCCTCCAACACCTCCACCCCATGCGCGCTGCCCTTCCGTCTCCAGAACCTCAACGACCCTCAAGACGTCAGCGAAGGCGTGCCCGTGATGGACGCCTTCGAGTACTGCTCCGTATGCAACCTACTCGAGATCATCGACACGGGCGTAGCGGGTTTGAAGATAGAGGGACGGACGGGGAGCGTCTGGTACCAGGAAGCCACCACCAGGGTCTACCGTGAGCTGCTGGACCTCATCGCCTCCGGAAGCATAGACGAGTACAGGGATCAGCTGGAGGTGTTGAAGAACGGGATATACTTCCTCCCCGTACCGTCGGACTTCTACAAGCTGAAAGACATCTGGTGCTACCAGAACAGATGCTACTACAGCCCCATCGCGCAGGCGCCGTACAAGAAGCCCCTCACGTGGCAGACGTGGACCAAGCAGCACTTCAGCTGGGTGAACATGTGATGAGCGTAGCGATCCAGACCGGGAACCTTCCGTTGCTGAGGGAGGCCCTCGCCTCTGAGAGCCGGAAGATGCGTTTCGGCTCGGAGTTCTGCATGTACGCCCTGCCGAGCCCATCCGCCCTGGAGACGGCGTACACCAGCACAAGAGACGCGGGAAAGGAATTCGCCTACGTGACCCCCAGGCTCGCCGACGATTACATGGACAAGATACGGGAGCATCTGAGCCTCCTAGACGATCTGGGAGGCGCCACCGTCGTGGTGAACGACCTGGGAACCCTGAGCATCCTGAGGAAGTATCCCTCCCTCACGCCTTACCTAGGCAGACAGCTGGTGTACACGCCTTCGAGGTGCCCCTGGAAGGAGATCACCGAGCACCAGGTGAGCTACTTCACGAAGAGGAAAGTAAAGAAGATATTCTACCAGACCAGCCTGAACTATGAGCCGACTCTGGATTTCTTCAAGGGCCTCGGGGTCGTCGGCGCGGACGTGGACTGGATACCCGAGATATTCAACAACCTCAAATCGCTGACTCAAAGAAACCTCCAGGTATCTGTTCACCTGTACTCGGTCCCGGTGGCGATAACACGTAAATGCCACATGGCGCGTTTCCTGGGCGAGAAGAGCCTCGACCACTGCTCCAGGCCATGCTACACCAAGGCTTACTCCATGGAAAACGAGGAGCTGGGAGTGGACATGTATCTACACGGAAACACGGTCTTCAAGCTGGCTGACCCGGACAGGAAAACGATGAACCAGCTGGCTAGACGTGGAGTCGAGGAGTTCGTACTCACCATGAGCCCCTTGTCGAGAGTCGGCTCCCACACAGAGCTAGAGAGCGCTCTTCAAAGCCTTCGGGCCTAAAATTGTGCTCCGTTTCGCTTCCAGATGTTTCTGTTGGAACACTAAGAGTTGCCTTGTGATGCAACTAAAAATTGGTGGTTGCACGGATAAACCAATCCAGAATACGCCCACCACAAGGTTTATTTGATTTCTTCCTTCTTGTATCCCCTCCGGGATGAAATGATAAATGAACGCAGGAAAAGAGATTAGATGGAACCACATCTTCCGGAAAGATGGGAAAGCCGTCATCGTAGCCATGGACCACAGCACGAGGGGAGTTGCCCCAGGCTTGGAGGATTATGTCGCTACCGTGAACAAGGTAGCCGAAGGTGGCGCCGACGCCATCCTCCTGAGCTACGGAAACATGCTTACACACGCGAAAGACCTGCCGAGGAACCTAGGATACATCGTGGGTATCCCGTCTCCGCAGCGCGTGGATTTCGTCAGGGAGGCCGCCAAGGCTGGAGCCGACGGCCTGAAGTACACCCACTTCGGTGGATTGAGGTCCCCAAACCTAGACATGGTTCAACCCATCGCCGCCGCCTGTGAGGACTACGGCATAGTGTTCATGCCTGAGGTCGTACCCCAGGACGAGAACCGCAACACCATATACGATCAGGTTAGAAACGCGGCGCGGCTGGGCCAGGAAAACGGAGGAGACTTCATAAAGACGGCCTACACCGGAAGCGTCGAGTCCTTCAAGATGGTCGTGGAGACGTGTCCCATCCCCATAGTCATCCTAGGGGGAGCCAAGATGGACAGCGACCGCGACGTGCTCGAAGTGGTGAAGGGAGCCATCGACGCCGGAGGAGCGGGCACCTGCATGGGCAGGAACGTCTTCCAGCACAAGGACCCGAAAGCCATCACACAGGCCTTCTGCAAGATTGTGCACGAAGGGGCCTCGGTGGACCAAGCCTACAAGCTCCTCAAGTAATTTAATAAAAAAACATTTTTTTCTTTTTATAAAAACTGGTTTCAGCTTCTAGTAGAAAGAAGAACGTTAAGATGGCTGGAAGAAGGGTTCGAGGCTCGTCTCGAGGCGCTTGTACCTTTGGAACATCTCAGTGTACCGTTCAGCGTTGCTCGGGTCGGGTTGGATCAAGTCGATCATGGGGTTCTCTACCTTGGAGGCGGCTTCCTCGAAGCTCCCGTGCATGCCTATGCTGACGGATGTGAGGCAAGCCAGCCCGAGGGTGCTCGTCTCCAGCTCCTTGAGGCGATAAACCGGCAGGTTGAAGACGTCCGCGATTATCTGCCGCCATAGCCTGCTGTTCGACCCCCCGCCCGTGGCCACTATCAGGTTCGAGGAGCAGCCTGGATTCGCTGCCTGGATGTGCTCCCAGCACAGCCTCAGGTGGTAGGTGATTCCCTCACGTATGGCCCGGAATATATGGTACCGTGTGTGCCCCATACACAAGCCATGGAACACGCCGCGGGCGAAAGGGTTCAGCCTCCCCTCCTCGCCGATGGTCCTACCCGCGAAGGATCGCTCGCCCATGAGGTGGGGGAGAACTATGAGTCCATCTACCCCTGGCTCGATCTTCTCCGCCTTCGAATCCAGGTAATCGAAGACGTTCACGCCCTCCTTCTTCGCCTGGGCCACGTCTTCCTGGCAGAAGGTGTTCTTGAACCACTGCGGCATGGTCCCGGCGACGCCCAGGATGCAACTGCTGTTTCTGGATCTGCGGTCAGGGGATTCGTTGGGGGGGACCCACGTGACCCCGGGCCCCGTGCCTAGGTACAGGAGGATGTTCCCAGGTTCAAGCACCGAGCGCTCGACCCTTCTCCCTATCCCGAAGTCCCCGGTGCCCGCGATGACGGGTATGCCGGCCACGAGCCCGGTCTCCTTCGCCGCCTTCTCCGTCACGGCGCCCACGACCTCGCCTGAGGGATATACATCTGGAAGCTTGTCGTGGTCTAGGCCGATGTAGTCAACTATCTTCCAGTTCCAGGTGTTGTTCTCCTGGTCGTACATCGCGGTACCCCGTGCATCGTTCTCGTCGGTGCAGAAGGAGCCGCTGAGCTTCATGCGGATATAGTCCTTGGGCAGCAAAACCTTGTGCATCTTCTCGACTGCCTCGGGGTAGTGTCTCTTTATCCAGAGGATCTTAGGGGCGGTCGAGGTGAAGTAGGGTTGAGGGACCCCCGAGCCCTCCGAAACCTCTTCGACGAGTTTAATGGTTCTGCTGTCTGGCCAGCTAAGGCACTTGTAGAGGGCGTTGCCGTCCCTGTCAACGAGGATCGGGGCGTGCATCTGCCCGCACGTGGCTATCCCGACGATGTCCTTGGGGTCGATCCCCTCGATGACACTGTGGATCTCTCTTTTCACGCTGGCCCACCACTCATTGGGGTCTTCTTCCAGCCAGCACGCCTTTTTGTGAAACGTGGCGTTCTCTTCGCTGGCGCCGGCCACTGCCTTAAAATCATCGTCGTAGAGGACGCTCTTCGTGACGGATGTGCCTATGTCACATGCAAGGAAGTACTTACTCAGTTTTTACACCTCGAACACTGGATTATGACTTTTTATTACTTACCTGGGAGTTCGTATTTAGCTTTATAGCTGCACCGCGAGGGTGCTTTACATTGGTTTCGTTTGATGGAGATAATAAAATGGTTTATTTAAAAAGGGTGGGGTTAAGGAGTGATGACGATGGTGAGGGCTTCGCCCTTCTTGATCATCTCGTAGGCTTCCACGATGTCCTTCATGGGCATGACCTTGGTTATGAGTTTCTTCACGTCGATCTTGCCGCTCGCCATGTGTTGGACAGCCTGAGCCCTCCTCTCGGTGTGTCTCTTGGAGCCCACGCCTATCCCCTCGACTCCGATAAGGTATTTCTCGGCGTAGTGGATGTCGTTGGGGTCGAACTGCATGACCGTGCCGGTTGGCGCGCCACCCCATAGGACTATGCGGCCATGGTGGCCCGTGACGTCGATGGCTGACTGTATGACGGGGGGACTCCCGATGCCGGCGATCGAGCAGTTAGCCATCTTACCGTCGGTGAGCTCCTTGACTCTCTCGATGACGTCCTCCTTTGACGCGTCGATGGTGTAGTCAGCGCCGAACTCCTTGGCGATCTTCAGTCTCTCGTCTTTGAGGTCAACCGCGATGACGGTGGCCCCACACCAGTGGGCGATGTTCGTCTGCATTATGCCCATGTGGCCTGCGCCGACGACTACAAGGGTCTCACCGAACCTGATATCGACCTGGTCAACGACGCAGTGGATGCACTCGGACAACGGAGTGGTGAAGGCCCCCTCCTCGTAGGAGACGTTTGGGGGCAGTATCTGGATGGCGTCCTTGGAGTAGGGGTTTGAGCTGTCCGCGTTGAGCTTAACGTACTCGGCGTTGCCCCTCATGCCGTACCCAGTCACCCGCATACCCTTCTTCAGGTGCTTGACGTCTTCACCGACTTCAACGATCTCTCCCGCGTATTCATGGCACAGGTTCATCGGTAGAGACCTTATCCTCGCGTCGCTGGAGCCCAGATTATATTTCCGGACGTCTGTGGGACAAATCTTGGCAGCCTTGACCTTCAACAGTATGTCCGTTGGCCCAATGGTTGGGATGGGGACGTCGATGATGCGAACGTCGTTCTTCTCATAGAGAAGTGCTTCTTTCATCAAATTCACTTCCTTGGATCAAACCCATACGCTGTGGAAATGTTATAAACTTTCCCTACGGCATTTTTATTTATCTTATTCTTTCACTTCTTTCCATTGAATAAAACATGTAACTTTCAAAAAAACATTTTTTTCTGATTAAATGATAATAACATTAAAGATATATACATAGAAGAGTTATAGTAGTCGAACAAAATTTGTCAAAAACAAGGAAAGCGGCAGTTAAAACTGCCGAAGGAACCTTCGAGATAAAAGAGGTACCCATGCCAGTGATAACCAAGCCCGACCAAGTACTAGTAAAAGTACGGGGCACCGGGGTCTGCGGAAGCGACCTACACTCCTGGAAGGTGCCTAACCCGGCCGCGGTGGGAAGGATAACCGGCCACGAGGTTGCAGGTGACATCGTTGAGGTCGGTGAAGACGTTACCAACGTGAAACCCGGCGACAGGGTGGCCGTTGACACGGTGATCGGTTGCGGGAAGTGTTACTGGTGCAGGGTCGGACAATACCATCTATGCCCAGATTGCTTCAGCATCAGGAGCGAGCTGTTTGCCCAGGGCTTCTCCGAGTACGTAGTTGGTCCCGCCGACCACGTGTACAAGATACCCGACTACGTCGGGTACGGCGAGGCCGCCATCATGGACGTCTACGGCACCAGCGTACACGCCATCAACAGGACGGACACACACATGGGCCAGACCGTAGCCATTTATGGAGCCGGCCCCATCGGGCAGAGCCTCCTGGATCTGGTGAACGTGACAGGAGCCAACGGTATCATCATCGACATCATCGACAACCCCCTGAAGTTCGCGGAGAACACCATAGGAGCGCTTGAGACCATAAACTCCACCAAGGTGGACCCCGTGAAGAGAGTCATGGAGCTCACCGACGGACGTGGCGCCGACAAGGTGTTCGACTGCGTCGGCGGCGGGGCCTCACCGACGATACTGAAACAGGCCGTCGAGATGGTGCGGAGGAAGGGTCAGGTGGCCCTCATAGGGGCCATGAGGCAAGGCGCGTCGTTGACGGTGGACTGGCGTAAGCTCCACTGGGGCGAGATCGACGTTGTACCGGTGTCGGGCTTCTACCACTGGGGGAACGACCCCGAGTTCAAGATAGTAACGGATCTGCTCATAAAGGGTAAGCTCCACGCCACGGAGATGATCACCCACAGGTTCCCGTTGGAGAAGATCAACGAGGCCTTCGAGACGGCCGCGGACAAGAAGAGGACCAACTCCATCAAGGTAGTAATCGAGCAATAACCAATCTTCTTTCTCTTTTTATCATTAATATTAATAAAAGATAGATATAACAATCAAAAAACAATGTAAATCATACCTATTAAAAGATATGTATTAATGTAATAAATATTTAAGCTTATTATTATATAACAGTATCAAGTAGAATTAGTTAAAATGTTTATAATATATAAGGCGTATGCCTAAGGAGAATAAACGTTAAATATTATTGTTAGTTTAACCCTCTGCCGTGACCATGGATCCCAACGATATAAATGTAATTCTAGCAACTGATTGTGGCAGTACAACGAGTAAAGCTAGATTTTTCAAAAAGATAGGCGATGAATATCGATACGTGACGAGCGGTGAAGCCCCGACAACCGTCGAAGCACCTTATGAGGACGTGACCCTTGGTGTACGCAACGCTGTGAGGGAGGTGGAAGAGCTCACCGGTCACAAGCTTCTCTCCCCGGAGGGGATAATCACCCCCTCCCGAGGCGAAAACGAGGGAGTCGATCTCTACATCACCACCAGCAGCGCAGGCGGAGGGCTGCAAATGCAGGTAGCGGGTATCATCAGGACCATGACGGCTGAGAGCGCCGAACGAGCCGCCCTGGGCGCCGGCGCTATAGTGATGGATGTCATCGCCATAGACGACGGCCGTGAGCCCTGGGAGAAGATAGAGAGGATGCGTTTCCTGAGGCCGGACATGATTCTCTTAGCCGGGGGGGTTGACGGCGGCAGCGTGTCACACATCGTCGAGTTAGCCGAGTTCATAAAGGCGGCGAGCCCACGGCACCGTTTGGGAGCCATGTACGAGATACCAATCGTATACGCCGGTAACAAATACGTGAGACCCCAGATCGAGGAGCTTCTGGGTGACCAATTCGCTCTCCAAATAGTCGATAACATTCGACCGACTCTGGAGATCGAGAACCCGGAGCCGGCGCGAAGCGCGGTTCACCAACTATTCATGGAGCACGTCATGTCTCACGCTCCCGGATACGATAAGTTGATGAAATGGACGCCGGTGCCCATCATGCCGACCCCCGCAGGGGAGGGCGCCATGTTCCGGACCTTCGCCCAGGCACGTAGAGCCAACCTGATAGGAGTCGGGCTTGGAGGCGCCACGACGAACGTGTACTCTCACTACGACAACAAGTTTGTCCGAAGCGTGAGCGCCAACCTGGGAATGAGCTACAGCATATGCAACGTGCTCAAGGAGACGGGCCTGGAGAACATCATGCGGTGGATACCCTTCGAGATGGACAGGGCCAATGTACGGGACAGGCTGAGAAACAAGATGATCCGGCCCACCACCATCCCTCAAACGCTGAAGCAGCTCATCGTGGAGCACGCGGTCGCAAGGGAAGCCCTGAGACTGGGTCTTGAGCATCACAAGCTGATAGCCAGACCGCTTCTGGGCGCTAAGAGGGAGCAGTCCATAGAGGAAAGACTGGACACGCAGCTCAGGTCAGGGACCTACATCAACATGAGCAACGTCGAGTGGGTCGGCGGCACCGGCGGTCTGCTATCCCACGCGCCGAGGAGAGTTCAATCCATGCTGACCCTCATCGACGGGTTCGGCGTGGAAGGCGTGACAAAGCTGTTCCAGGACAGCGTCTTCATGATCCCCCACCTGGGCGTTCTCTCGACGGTGCACCGGAAAGCCGCCCTGGAGATATTCGAGAAGGACTGCCTAATCAGGTTGGGAACGTGCGTCGGTTTCAGCGGCAAGCTGACCCCGGCTGACTACGGTAAGGAAGTCGCCAGCCTGAAGATCACCATGCCGGACGGAGAGATCTTGGAGAGAGAAATCGAGTACGGCACCATACAGAAAATCGAGTTAGAGGAAGGAAAAACCGCCGAGATAGAGGGAAAAGTCGCGTCTCCATTCAGTCTATCAACCAAGGAAGGAAACGACAGAAACTTCAACATAAAGGTTGAAGGAGGAGTCGTTGGTGTCCTCATTGACGCGAGAGGCAGACCCGTGGACCTCCCAGAGGACGACGACGCTCGACAAACGAAGCTTCGTGAATGGTTCACCAACCTTGAAGCTTACCCGGAGACCATCTTGGAGGACGACTAAGGAGGCAACGTGCATGGCAATGGCTTACACCCCAGGCTTGAAGAGGAAAGAGGAGACATACGTCACCAAGGTCAGGAAACTTCCCATCTTGGGAGATGTTATGGTGGAAAAAGGGGCCAAGGTAGATTACGATACCGACGTCGCCACGACCAGTCTCCCCGGCAAAGTCAACGTACTGAACCTCGCCCGCATCCTAGAACTGGAGTCAACCCAGGTCTCACTGGGCGACGAGGGCGGTTCTTTTGCGCAAAAAGAAAGGTCTCTCGGTCTTTCCAAGTACATGCTTAAGGAAGAGGGTGAACCATGCGAAGCCGGCGAAGTGATCGCGCAGAGAAAGACCTTCTTCGGCCTATTCCAGAGAGAGTGCAGGGTACCATGCGACGGGACGATAGAGTACATATCAGACGTCACGGGCCAATGCCTCCTCAGAGAACCCTCGACACCGCTAACCCTAAACGCCTACATCCCGGGAACCGTGACAGAGATCCTACCCAAGGAGGGAGTGGTCATCGAGACCCCGGCCGCGTTCATGCAGGGAATCTTCGGGATCGGCGGAGAGACCCACGGCGAACTGAAGATAGTCTGCAAATCAGAGGACGAGGAGCTGACCGAGGACCAGATAACAGAGGAGCATGCCGGAAAGATCATAGTAGGCGGGTCCATCGTGGAGTACCCCACGATCAAGAAAGCCGTTGAGATCGGCGTCAAGGGAATAATAGTCGGCGGCATACGTGACGCCGACCTCTCCAGCTTCCTGGGCTACGAGATCGGCGTCGCCATCACCGGCGAGGAAAAAATGGGGCTCACCCTCATACTGACAGAGGGCTTCGGCAAGATGGCCATGGCCAGAAAGACCCTCGAGTTCCTGAAGAAGTTCGATGGTAATCTAGCGTGCATCAACGGCGCGACCCAGATCAGGGCAGGAGTGATCAGACCGGAGATAATTATACCCTTAGAAGAGGCTTCAGGGGAACGCCTCGAGGAAGAGGAGCTTCAAATGGAGGGGCTTAGACCAGGTCTGCCCGTGAGGGTAATAGGACCCCCATACTTCGGGGCCATAGGGCACATCGTCGATCTCCCCGTCGAGCTCCAGACCGTCGAGACCGAGTCACAGGTCCGGGTCCTCGAGGCCGAGCTTGAGGATGGGCGCAGAGTCGTCGTTCCCAGGGCCAACGTCGAGATGATCGAGGAATAAACATCAACTAACCCTTTCTTTACATACACATTATCTCTAGATACTATACGTGTATCAGTTAAAAGGAAACAAATAACCACATAAAAAAGTGAATATTATTATACAGAATGGTTAACCATACACATATGAGTGAATAATGTGTTTAATTTTCCTCTAAACCTTATTTGCCAGCAGGAAAAGTAGGTAACTTAAAAAGGGATTGCCCCGCCCTTTGTAGCGTGATCAAATAGATGAAAGCAGCGGTGCTTTACGGTTACAAGGATTTAAGGATCGAAGAAGTCGAGAAACCGGTTGCTAATGTGGACGAGATCGCCTTCAAGGTGATGGCCTGCGGCATATGCCCCAGCGATGTCCGCGGCTACAACAGGAAAGGGAAACTAGAGCGTCCAAGGATACCTGGACACGAGTCGGTGGGAGTAGTCGTCGAGGTAGGTGACAACGTGGAGGGCGTCGAGGTCGGCGACAAGATAGTCAGGGACTGGAGGAACACCTGCGGCGTCTGCTACTACTGCAGGAAGGGGCTCTACAACTTCTGCCTCAAGGCCGAGACCCCGGAGTGGCGGGGCTTCAGCGGCGGGTTCTGCGAGTACAGCAAGGCCACGGACCCGGCGTACAGGAAGATGCCGGACAACCTGTCCTACGAGGAGGCGGCGTTCTCGGAGCCGCTGGCCTGCTGCATCAATGGCATCCATCAGAGCAACATCGAGGTCGGCGACGACGTGGCCATAATCGGGTGCGGCCCCATAGGGCTCCAGCTGATGCAGCTTGCCAAGGTGCGGGGCGCCAGGATAATCGCGGTGGACCTCAAGGAGGACCGGCTGCAGGTAGCCAAGAAGCTGGGCGCCCACGACATCATCAACGCGGGTGAACAGGACACTGTGGAGACCATACTCGGCTTGACGGAGGGCCGCGGAGTCAACGCCGCGATAGTGGCCGTGGGCCACCCGGTGCCCATAAAGAACGGCCTAGACGTGCTTGACCTGGACGGCACTTTGAACATATTCGCCGGGACGTACCCGAAGGCCGAGATACCCGTGGACCCCAACGTGCCGCACTACAAGCACCTCAAGATCACGGGTAGCCACGACTTCACCCCCCACGACTTCACGACGGCCCTCAAGCTCATCTCGAAGGGCATCGTGGACGTGAAGTCCCTCATAAGCCACAGGCTGCCGCTTGAGGAGACCAAGAAGGGCTTCGACATAGTGTCCAACCAAGAGGGGCTCAAGGTAATCATAAAACCCAACGAGTAGAGCGGCCTACCCTCACCCATATTCAATACGTGGTTTTTGCTTAGTCATATGAAGCGTCCACGTGTTGTGGTTGGGTGGCCGGGCTTCTACCGTGTCTTCTCCTCGGCCTCGACGCAGAGGTCGATGATCTCCCTGAACACCCGCCGCACGGCCTCCGGGTCCAGCCCCCGGTCAGTGGCCAAGCCGCCCACGTGGTCCAGAACTATCTCCTCCCGGCTGCGGTCCACTATGGGCATGCCGTGCCTCTTCTTCACCTCGGCTATCCTGAGGGCGACCTCGACTCGTTCACGTAGTTTATCCAGCATCTCGTCGTTGAGCCTGTCGATCTCTATCCTCAGTGGGGCTATCTCTTCCTCGTAGCTCACCGTGTCTCACCTATCACCTGTGGGACGTGGCCCCTCTGGATCATGTGGTCGAGTATGACGGTGGCCGCCACGCTTTCCACGACGGGCACCGCCCTCGGCACTATGCAGGGGTCGTGCCTCCCCTCCACGGTTATGGTGGTCTCCTTCAGGGCCTTGAGGTCTACAGTCCGCTGGGGCTTGGATATGCTGGGGGTGGGCTTGAACGTGACGGTGAACTCGATGGGGGCGCCCGTGGAGACTCCGCCTAGCACGCCGCCCATGTTGTTGGATGATGTCTCGACCCTGCCCCCGACGATCGTGTAGGGGTCGTTGCTCTCCGAGCCTTTCATTGATGCTAGCGCTTTGCCGGCGCCGAACTCCACGGCCTTCACTGCCGGTACGCTGAACAGGGCCTTGGCAAGGTCTCCCTCGAGGGTGTCGAAGACCGGCTGCCCCACGCCGGCGGGGACGTTGAGCACCATGCATTTCACGGCTCCGCCCAGGCTGTCCCCCTCGTCACGCGCCCCCTGTATCGCCTCCTCCATCATTCTGGCGGTGTCGGGGTCCGGGCACCGGACGGGGTTCGAATCCGCGCTGTCCCTAACCTGGTCGAGCGTCACGTCGGGGGCCGTGTGTGAGCCTATCTGGCATGTGTAGCCCAAGACCTCTATGCCGTGGGTGGCTGCGAGGACCTGCTTGGCGAGGGCACCCGCCATGACGTAGCCCGCTGTTATCCTGCCCGAGAACCGGCCGCCGCCCCTGTAGTCCTGGTGGCCGCCGTACCTCTTCTCCGCGGCGTAGTCTGCGTGGCCGGGCCGCGGCGTCCATCTGAGCTCCTCGTACTTTGTGGAGTCCGTGTCCCGGTTCCACACGAGCATGCAGATGGGGGCCCCGGTGGTGAATCCGTTGAAGATCCCTGAGAGGACCTCGACCTTGTCCTCTTCGCTGCGCTGGGTGGATACCCTACTTTGCCCGGGTTTCCTGCGGTCCAGCTCGGCCTGTAAATGTGTCAAGTCTATCCTGTGGCCGGCCGGGCAACCGTCCACGACGACGCCAACGCATCTGCCATGGCTCTCCCCAAAGCATGTGACCCTGTAGAGTCTGCCCATCGTGTTACTCATCGTGTCTCCTCCTGATTATAGCGCCCAGGTGTTCCAGGTGGCCCCAGAAGCCGGGGTAGGACTTGGTGACGCACCCGGCGTCCCTGATCGTCGTGTCTCCCTCCGCGGCCAGGGCCAAGACGCCCAGGCTCATGGCTATGCGGTGGTCGTTGTGTGGGTTCACCTCGGCACCCCTCACCGCCCCCCCTGTGATTCTGACCATGGCGTCGTCCATGGCTACCTTGACGCCCATCCTCTTAAGCCCCTCCGTCATGGAGGCCACCCTGTCCGACTCCTTGAGCCTCAGCCGCTCCAGTCCGGTGAGGGCGCTCGTTCCCTCAGCGGCGCTGCAGAGGGCCGCCGCTATGGAGAACAGGTCGGGGTGGTCCGAGAAGTCGCGGTTCACCGCCTTCAGCCGGCTCTTTTTGCTGGTCACCTCGTTGTCGTTGACGGAGCACTCGGCGCCCATGCTGGACAGCAGGCCCAGTATAGCGGTGTCGGCCTGGCTGCTCCCCCTTTCCAGGTTCCCCACGGTCACCTCGCCGCCGAGGGCGCCGGCGGCCAGCAGGATGGACGCCGAAGACCAGTCTCCCTCGACGTTCACGTCTGAGGCCCTGTACCTACCGGTGGGCGCGGTGAACTCGTCCCTCCCCGGGGAAGCCTCCGCCTTGACGCCGAAGACGTGCATGGCGTCCATGGTCATCTGGACGTAGGGCCAGGACTGGAGCGGCGTTGTGACCCGTACCGTGAGGGGGCTCCTCATCAACGGGGCGACCAGCAGCATCGCCGAGACGAACTGGGAGCTAACGTCGCCGGGGAGCGCCGCCTCTCCGCCGCCGATGCCTCCTCTCCCGTCTACTGTGATGGGCGGGTGGCCGTGCTCGCCATGTGCTTCGACGCCTAGGCTGTTCAGGGCGTCCAGCAGGGGCCCCATGGGCCTCCTCGAAAGCGAGGGCCCCGCGGTGAGCCTCACGGGGCCGTCCACGAGGCCGCAAACGGCCGTCATGAACCTGATGGTGGTGCCGGACTCGCCGCAGTGCACAGCCTTGGCCGGCGCCTTGAGGCTGCCCCCCTCGACGGTCCACTGGTCCACGCCTTGTTCGGTGTTGGCACCCAGCATGTTTACCGCGTTGAGCGTCGCCAGGGTGTCGTCGCTTGCCAGCGGGTTTCTTATCGTCGTGGTTCCCTCAGCGAGCGCGGCCAGGGTCACCATCCTGTGGGTCACGCTCTTTGACGGGGGCGCCTCCACCCGGCCCCTCATCTGGGACGGGCTAATCACTACCTTCAAGGAATCCCTCCAGCGCCGCGGTGATCTCGTCCGCCAGCTGTACAGGCGACGCGTCCGTGGTGTCTATTACCAGGTCCGCCGCCTCCAGGTACCGGGGCATCCTCTTCCGCAGCAGCGCCTCCGCCTCGACACGCGTGTCCTCCACGTCGAGGAGGGGCCGCTCGTCGCTTCCCCGCGTCCTCTCCAGTATCTCATCGATGGACGCCGTGAGGAGCACGAGGACGGAGCTTTTTCTCAGGGCCTCTGCGTTCTCCGGCTCCAGGATGGCTCCGCCGCCGCACGCTATTACGTGGCGATCCTCGTCCGCCAGCTCCCTGACCACGGCCTTCTCCAGCTCCCTGAACCCTATCTCGCCTTCCGCGGCGAATATCTCCTTGATCTTCATGCTGGCACGTTCCTCGATGACCTCGTCCATGTCCACGAAGCCGTAGCCCAGCCGTTCCGATAGAGCCTTGCCTATGGTTGATTTGCCGACGCCCATGAAGCCGTAGAGGGCGACGTTCAACGCTGTCCGCCTCCCAGCCGTTCCTCGACGGCCCGCTTCATGAGGTCGATGGGCGGCTCGATGCCCGTCCACATCTTGAACGCCTCGGCCCCCTGGTAGACCAGCATGTTGACGCCGCTGAGCACCCGCGCGCCCTTGGCCTCGGCGTCCCTCAGGAGCCGGGTCTTCATGGGGTTGTATATCACGTCGTAGACGAAGAGGCCGCCGTGGAGGAGCCCCGCCGGGACGGGTGAGTCCGACGTGTTGGGGCTCATACCCACCGGCGTGGTGTTGATCAGCACATCGGTGTCCCCGATTATCGCCGGAAGCTGGTCCAGGGCGCCGTAGCTTAGCTCGGCGGGGGCCGTTGGCCTCAAGTCCTCCACCAGCCTCCTCGCCCTATCTACGCTCCTGTTCAGCACGGTCACCATACACTCCACACGGGACACCTGGTAGGTTATGGCCCTTGACGCGCCTCCCGCTCCGAGGACTGTCACGTCGCTGCCTTCGAGGCCGCCGTACGCCTCGATGAGGGCTTTGGCTCCCCCAGTGGCGTCCGTGTTGTGGCCCGTGAGCACCCCGTCTCTGTGGACGATTGTGTTCACAGCCCCGATCGCCCGAGCCGTCTCGTCCACATGGTCGAGGTACCTCATGACCATCTCCTTGTGGGGGATAGTCACGCTGGCACCCATCGCCTCGGGTTCCCTGAGCGTCTCGACGAAGGCGCCCAGCCGCCCCGGCTCCACGGGCGCAAGCCTGTACTCCGCGTCGATGCCGAGGGCCTTGAAGGCGGCGTTGTGCATCGCGGGGCTCATGGAGTGCTCCACGGGGTAGCCGACGAGGTAGCACAGCCTCAAGTCTCCACCCCCATGGCCTCGTAGATCTCACGCATCCGCGACAGCGTCAGCTGCCCCGAGGCGCTCTCCTCCCCCTCCCCCGTCGAGGCGTAGGTGAAGGCACCGCCCACGAGGGGGGACATAACCCTGGACGGTACGCCGTACCGCCCCATGCCGAAGCTGACGTTCCCGGGGTTCCCCGAGAGGTATGAGAGATATGCCATGTTGTCGCCGTAGCGCTTGGCTGTGCCCACCAGCTTGACCACGTCGGCTCCTATGGACTTGGCCTCGGCGTGCATGCGTTCGAGTTCCTCCAAATTTGTTGTTGCCTTAAAGTCGTGGTGAGACACGATGCACCTGGAGCCCAGGTCTTGGATGCGCTTGACTGCGTCTCCCAGGCTAGGGGCCGCGAGCTCAACGTCGGCGTACTCGAACCCCGCGTCACAGGCCGAGTAAAGCGTCGCAAGCCTACTCTCCTCGGGCTCCTTCGAGAGCCCTCCCTGGTACTCCGGGCGGTTGGTGGCTATCAGCGGTGTGGCCGTCGATTCCCTGACCCGGCTTAGGTCTATTGGCTCCATGCGGTGGTCGAGCCTGATCTCTATCAGGTCTGGGTGCTGGAGCCCACATAATCTGGCTATGATCTGCTCTGTGTCACGGCCGGTCACTGCCACGCATATTTGTGGCTTCACGTGACGGCCTCCAAAGCCTCAACCAGCACGGGCTCCTCCACCGTCCTAATGATGGGTGGTGTTCCTATACTCCTGGGCAGCACCATCTTGACAGCGCCTCCCTCCGATTTCTTGTCCCGCCTCATGTACCCGATCAGTTCATCCGCGTTAAGGGGGGGCAGCTTGGTGGGCAAGCCGATGGCCTCCAGGACGCGTCTCTGCGCCTCCGCATCCCCCGGCTCCATCAAGCCCATGCTGACGGACAGGTGGGCGGCGTACACCATGCCTATGGACACGGCCTCGCCGTGCCTGAGCCTTGGGCTCGCCAGCCTCTCAGCGGCGTGGCCCAGCGTGTGCCCGTAGTTTAGCACTGCCCTGACGCCCTTGGCGTCCAGCTCGTCCTTCTCCACGTATCCGGCCTTTATCGACGCGTTTCGGCCGACGACGTAGCTCATGGATCCCGGGTCGAGCCCAAGTAGGCGTCCAGTGTTCTCCTCCACGTACCGGAACAGGGCCGCGTCGGCTATCACGCCGTGCTTCACCACCTCTGCCAGCCCAGATCGGACTTCTCTGATGGGCAGGCTGCGCAACAGGAGGGGGTCCGCGACCACCGCTATGGGCTGGTGGAAGCTGCCTATCATGTTCTTCCCCTTGGCGTGGTTCACGGCGGTCTTGCCGCCGATGCTGCTGTCCACCATGGCCAGAAGAGTGGTCGGCACCTGGACCACGGCGACGCCCCTCATGAATATGGAGGCGGCGAACCCCGCGAGGTCGCCGACGGCTCCGCCGCCCAGTGCAACTACCACCCCGTTCCTGTCAAGCCCCGCGTCCAGGAAGCCGCCTAGGAGCGTGCCCGCGTTGTCCCAGTGCTTAGCCTCCTCGCCGTCAGGCACCAGGATGGTGCTGGGGCTGAGCCGCTCCAGGCCTGCGGCCACGGCCTCGCCGTAGAGGGTCTCGATGGGCCGGGAGGTTACCAAGACGCAGCCGGTAGCCTCCGGCTTTGACGCGGCTACGATCTCCCCGAGTCTATCCGAGAGCCCCGCCCCGACGTATATCTTGTAGCCCCGGTCCCCGAGCCTCACCTCAGCGGCGGCGTACTCAGCGAGGCCCATGTTGGACGCCTCTCCCCACCGCGTTGGCCACGTTTCCGATCTGCTTCATGAGCTCCTCTAGCTCTGGGGGCCTGAGGCTCTGGGCCCCGTCGCTAAGCGCCTCCTCTGGGCGCGGGTGCACCTCCACCATTACGCCGTCAGCGCCGGCGGCGATGCCGGCCAGCGCCATGGGGGCCACGAGGCTTCTCACGCCTGTGCCGTGGCTGGGGTCGATGATGACGGGCAGGTGGCTCGACTGGTGTATCACGGGGACGGCGGAGACGTCAAGGGTGTTCCGGGTGACCCTGCTGAAGCATCTGATGCCCCTCTCGCATAGGATGACGCCCGTGTTTCCCTCGTTGAGTATGTACTCCGCGCAGCCCAGCCACTCCTCGATGGTGGCGGCCATCCCCCTCTTGAGCAACACCGGCTTCTCTACGGCCCCCACCCTCCGCAGCAGCGGGTAGTTCTGCATGTTCCTAGCGCCTATCTGGAGCACGTCGGCGTAGCCCTCCACGAGCTCCACGTCGCCCGGGTCCAGGACCTCGGTGACTATGGGCAGCCCCGTCTCGTCCCGGGCCTCGGCCAGTATCTCCAGCCCCTCCTCTCCGAGCCCCTGGAAGCTGTAGGGCAGGGTCCGGGGCTTGAACGCCCCGCCTCTGAGCATGTGGCAGCCGGCCGCCTTCACCGCTCTAGCCGTCTCCATGAGCTGGCCCCGGCTCTCCACGCTGCAGGGCCCCGCTATCACTACGACGCCTTCCCCCCCTACCCTGATGGGGCCTACCTCCACGACGGTCCTGTGGTCTGGGCTCTGCTTGGTCGCCAGCTTGATCCTTTCAGATATCTTCAACGCCGTCACCTTTTCTCTGCCTCCAATACTTGTCTCGCCGCCTCGGCTACTGCTTCAGGCGTCAACCCGTATTTCTCCAGCAGCCTCTGGTGGCTCCTGCTGGACAGGCCGAACCTGTCCATGACCCCGACCCTTCTGAGGGACGTGGGGTAGTTCTCCGAGAGGATCTCCGAGACGGCTCCCCCCAGCCCGCCTATCACGCTGTGCTCCTCGACGGTCACCACTGCCCCGGTCTCCTTGGCGGATCGGATGACCGCCGAGCTGTCCATGGGTTTTATTGTGTGGATGTCGAGGACTTTGGCCTCCACCCCGTCCTGATGCAGGGACTCCGCCGCCTGCAGCGCGACGTGGACCATGTTGCCGGTGGCCATGACGGCCACGTCGCTGCCTTCCGAGAGCGTCTCCGCTCGTCCTATACCGAGCTCGATGTCGTCGGGGTAGACGGCGGGGGTGGCCCCTCTGGACAGCCTCATGTAGACTGGGCCCACGTGGTCTATCATCCCGCCCGTGAGGCACCCCGCCGAGGCCGCGTCGGCCGGCACCAGCACGGAGAGGTTGGGTATCACCCTCATGGTGGCGATGTCGGATAGGGACTGGTGGGACTCGCCGTCGGCGCTGGGCGACAGCCCGCTGTGGGTGCCCACCAGCTTGACGTTCAGGCTCTGCCTCGCGACCGTGTTCAACACCTGCTCCCACGCCCTGCCCACGAGGAAGGTGGCGAAGGCAGCCGCGACGGGGGTCTTCCCCGAGACGGCGAGGCCCGACGCCACCCCCACCATGTCCTGCTCGCTTATACCCACCTCTATGAACCTTTCCGGGTAAGCCTCCTTGAAGAAAACCGTCTTGGTAGACTCCGAGACGTCGGCGTCGAGGACGACTAGGTTGGGGTCGGTGGCTCCCTTCTCCACCAGCGCCCGGCCGAAGTACTCGACCATCGATCTCAGCTGCAACGCCGGCTCCCCCCGGGTTCCCCCGGCCCTAAGTGATCCATCAATTGGCATCTCCAGACGGCTCTTCGAGGCATTTTAGGTCTCTATAAGGTGATTGTTTGGTAATAAAGTGTTTGAACCAGTATTTATGGGGGTGGAGAGGGTCACCGCTCCAGTATGAACTCCCTGCTCGGCGCCGTGGGTTTACCTATTCGCTTCTTCAGCATGTCCTCACCCACCTTGGTGCCGATCTCCATGGGGCGCTGGGTCTCAAGCGCCCGCACCGCGTTCTCCAGCTTGTTGGCCGACTCGCTGTAGATCCTGAACAGGGGCTCACCCTCCTCGACCCGGTCCCCGGTCTTGGCGAACAGCTTCACGCCGGCGCCCTTGCTGCTGGGCGTGCCCGCGGCCCTCGCGATGCGGACCAGGTCCCTGTTGTTGAACCACAGCACCCTGCCGTCCCTAGAAGCCGGCACGTCGTGGGTGTACTCGCCGGGCGCCAGGTCGTCCAAGGTCACCTCCGGGTCGCCTCCCTGTGCCCCTATGATCTCCCTCATCTTGTCCAGCGCCTTGCCCTTCTTCAGGATGTCGTGGGCCATCTGTTTGCCGTTCTCGTGGCCCACCATCTCCAGGAGTATGCCGGCGAGGTTGGTGGACTTGTCCACAAGCTCGTGGGGGCCCTCGCCCATGAGGGTCTCCATGGCCTCCCGGGCCTCAAGTATGGGGCCTATGTTGTAGCCTATGGGCTGGCTGCCCTCAGTGACGGCACACTCTATGTGCATCTCGAATCGGCTGCCCAACTCGATGAAGTCGCTGGCCAGCTGCTCGGCCTCACCCAGGGTCTTGATCTTGGCGTCTATCCCCACGGGGATGTCTATTACCACGTGGGTGCTGCCCATGGCCTTCTTCTTGCTCATTATGCTGGGCAGCAGCAGCGGGTCTATGCTGAGGGGGTACTCTATCCTGATGAACAGGTCGTCGGCGGGCGCCAGGTCGATGCTGCCGCCCCAGACGATGCAGGCGCCGACGTTCTCCACTATCTCACGGATGCTGTCGAAGTGGAGATCCACTGGGGCCAGGGCCTCCATGCGGTCCGCGGTGCCTGCGGGGCTGGTTATCGCCCTGCTGCTGCTCTTGGGTATGGTGTACCCAGCGGCCGCGATAATGGGGGTGACTATGAGCGTCGTCTTGTCGCCGGGGACGCCGCCGATGCTGTGCTTGTCCAGTATGGGGCTGCGGCCGAAGTCTATGGTCTTGCCGCTCCATATCATGCTGCGGCTCAGCGCCTCCACCTCCTCCATGCTCACCCCGTGGACGTGCAGCGCGGTCACGAAGGCGGCGAGCTCTATGTCGCTCAGATGCCGCTCCACCGTGTCCCCCACGATCCTCTCTATCTTCCAGGGCGTGAGCCGCTGCCCGTTCACCTTCTCCCTGATGTGGTCAATGCTCTCCGGCCGCCTGGCGGGCTCGACCTCGATAAAGTCTCCCTTCGATATGCTGAGCCTCTGGGTCACCTCCCTGTAAAGGCCCAGCTCGCCCGGAGTGTCCTCGGTGCTTATGTTCAGTATGCTGATGACGTGGTTCTTGTCGTGCCTCAGGAAGATACGGTCGCTGCTTATGACGCCCAGCTCGTCGGCGTCCTGCTTGTTCATCACCACCACCAGTGGTCCTCCTGCCTCGATCTCGAGGGGGGCTGCCTTCAGCTGCATACGGTCACTCCATGGAACAGGGAGATATCTGTTCAGTAAAGGTAAAAACATACTGGAACATTAACGCATATGGAGAATCTGATATGCGTTACATAGACTTCGTCGATCTAGGATACGAGCCCCGGGAGACTGATCTCGTCTGCATGTTCCACGTCGAACCACGGGGCCAGCCGCTGGAGGTCATCGCGGGCGGCGTGGCCGCCGAGAGCAGCGTGGGGACTTGGACGGAGCTGTCCACCGAGAAGCCCTACATGAAGAGGCTCGCCGCCAAGGTGTACAGCATCGAGGGAAACGAGATCAAGGTGGCGTACCCTTTGGAGCTTTTCGAGCCCGGTAACATGCCCAACATACTCAGCAGCGTCGCGGGCAACGTCTTCGGGCTGGAGGACATAGAGCACCTGAGGCTCAACGACATCCACTTCCCCGCGGAGCTCATTAGGAGCTTCAACGGACCACGGTACGGCATTCAGGGAGTGAGGGAGATAACCGGCGTTAGAGACAGGCCCCTCGTGGGCACCATAATAAAGCCCAAGCTGGGCCTGGTCACGGCGGACCACGCAGAGGTGGCCTACGAGGCGTGGAGCGGCGGCTGCGACGTGGTCAAGGACGACGAGAACCTGAGCAGCCAGACGTTCAACCCCTTCGAGGACCGCGTCATAGAGACCCTGGAGGCCAGGGACCGGGCCGAATCCGAGACCGGCGAGAAGAAGGTGTATCTGATCAACGTCACGGCCGAGATGGAGGAGATGAAGCGCAGGGCCCAGTACGTGGAGGACCACGGCGGCAGGTACATGATGATAGACATACTCACCACGGGGTGGAGCAGCCTCCAGGCCATGAGGGACGCCGGGTATAACCTCATGATACACGCCCACAGGGCGGGCCACGCCGCGTTCACCAGGAGCCGCGTCCACGGCATCAACATGGTGGTCCTGGCGAGGGTGGCCAGGCTCATCGGCGTAGACCAGCTCCACGTGGGCACAGCCGTGGGCAAGATGGCGGAGACCGAGGAAGAGGTCAAGGCCAACATAGCGGCGTGCAAGGAGCCTATGCACGGCGTACGCCCCGTGCTGCCCGTGGCTTCTGGCGGCCTTCACCCGGGGACGGTGCCCAGGCTCGTGGAGATATTCGGCATCGACGCCGTCATCCAGGCAGGAGGAGGGATACACGGGCACCCCGACGGAACCTTTGACGGTGCCAAGGCCATGAGGCAGGCCGTGGACGCGGCCATCCGAGGCATAGCGCTGGAGGACTACGCCAAGGACCACGTTGAGCTGGCCAGGGCCCTCACCAAGTGGCCCGTCGTCTGAGGCTACTCAAGTATCCAGGGGTAGTGCCTGTGCACTGCCTCCAGGATGCTGTGGGGGCTGATGATGCCCTCCTCAGTTATTATCCCGTGGATATAGTCGCGGCGCGTCACGTCGAAGGCGGGGTTCCTCAACTTTAGGCCCTCCGGCGGATCGTCCCATATCTCTTCCACGTTTCTCTCCTCGATGGCCTCGAACTCGCCGTGGATGGTAACCGGGTCAAACTTGAGGAGGGTGCACAGCACGTAGAACGGTATCCTGGCCTCGTTGGCCGCGAGGGCCACCTGGCTGGTGCCTATCTTGTTTATGACGTTGCCCTCGCTGGTGACGGCGTCGCTGCCCACCAGCACGAAGTCGATCTCCTTCATGAAGTGCCTCGCGGCGCTGTCCACTATCATGGTGGTGTCGATGCCGGCCTCCACCAGCTCGCGGGCGGTGATCCTGCCCTGGTACTTGGGCCGCGTCTCCGTCTGAATCACGCGGAACCTCTTACCGGACTCGTAGGCCTTGAGGAGGGTCTCCGTGACCGCGCTGCTGTGGCAATGCGTGAAAACCGTGTCGCCGTCCCTGACCCTCCTGGAGCCTATATCCACGATGTGCTTCCTAGCCTTGTAGTAGAACTCAAGAACCTCGCCTGAAGCCCTCTCAACCTCTTCGCTGAACCTCTGGAAGGAGTCCCATTTCCCCGACAGGTTCATCTGGAGGTACCTCAAGCCGTTCCTCATCATGGGCTCGGTCTCCCTGGTCGCTATAAGCTTATTCACGCCTTCCACCAGGACCCGCTGGGCGGTGGCTTGGCTGTCTGAGGCGAGGAGATCGTCCCTGAGGGCCTCCACCGCCTTGACCGCTATGCTGGTGGCGCCCTGTATCTCTAGCTTCTTGATTCCTCTGGCAGTCTCCTCTATCTTGTCCAAAATCGCTCACCTGATAGGTTATTTACTTTGTTTTTAAGGCTTGGCTGTAGTTTAAAGATACTATTTTTTTGGTTGGAGTGTGTATTATTGGGGAGCACCGAGGAGAGAAGGATTTTCCGTAACCTTTATAAGGTGCTGCGCAGTATATAAATATAAATTATGGGTAAAATACCCATAATCCTTCTTTGGTGAATGAAGAAAAATGGAAAAAACAGTGAACGTGGAAGGCGAGAACAGCTGCCCGATGTGCGGTAGCACCAGGATAATCAGAGATGATGATACCGGTGAGATCGTCTGCAGCGAGTGCGGCGTGGTGATCACCGATACGGTGATGGACACCGGCCCAGAGTACAGGACTTTCAACATCCAGGAGGCAAACGACAGGAGGAGAACGGGCTCAGGGTACAGCTACACCATATACGACAAAGGCCTAAGCACGGTCATCAAAGGCGACAGGGACGCCAAGGGCAACAGGCTCGACAGCGAGACCCGGAGGCGCATGAGGCGGCTCCAGAGGCAGGACAACCGAAGCAAGGTCGACGAAACCCACAGCCGTAACCTGAGCATAGCCATGGCGGAGCTCGACAGGGTGAGCTCGGAGCTGCACCTCCCCAAGAACGTCAAGGAAGAGGCGGCCCTAATCTACAGACGCTCTCTAAAGGAGGACCTCATCAGGGGCCGCAGCATAGACGCCTTCGTGGCGGCCAGCGTTTACGCCGCGTGCAGGATACTCAAGGTGCCCAGGCCACTGAAGAGGGTGGCCGCGGCTAGCACAAGGGAGTACAGCGAGGTAGCCATGACGTACAGGCTTCTCATCAGGGAGCTGAAACTCAAGCCACCGGTGGACCAGCCCTTCAAGTTCGTGCCGAGCATAGCGTCCAAGCTGGGCGTGAGGCAGCCTACTGAGAGGCTGGCCGTGGAGATACTCAGGGAGGCGGACAAGAGGAAGGGTCTCACCGGCAAGGACCCCAGGGGCCTCGCGGCTGCGGCCCTGTACATGGCGTGCCAACAGAATGACGACAGACGCGTACAGAGGGTGATAGCCGAGGCGGCGGGCACCACGGAGGTTACTCTGCGGAACAGGTACCGCGGCCTAAAGGAGGTGCTGAACGACGAGTTCCCGAACGTCGACTACCAGGCACCCGTCGCGGCGGAGCAGTAGGCTCTAGAAAGTCTTTTCACCTATACCCCTTTCTCATATCTTCATGTTCGGGGAGACGCCCCGGGAGAGGTCTCTCTTCTACCTTATGGTGGCCCAGCTTGCCCTGAACTTCCGGGGCGGCGTGATCTCCCCCATCCTCTCCCTCTACATCAGGCAGCAGGGGATGAGCATCAGCCAGGTAGGGCTTCTGGGGACCGCGGGCATACTCGGCTGGCTGATATTTGAGCCCGTGAGCGGCGTCATAGCGGACAGGATGAGAAAGAAGTGGATGATGGTGTTCGCTATAATAGCCTCGACCGTCGTCTATGCGCTTTATCCGTCCGCGGGCACGTTCCAGCATTTCCTGGTCCTCTACTTCGCGTTGGCATCCGTCATGAGCGCGTACGCCATCGCGTTGAAGGCTCTCGAGGCGGAGCTCCTGCCCAGGGAGGGGAGGGGGAGGGTCTACGGCAGGTACCTCTCGGTCATAAGCCTGGGTGGGGTCGTGTCGCCAATGATAGGGGGCTGGATAACGGAGAACTGGGGTTATACTCTTCCGTTCTACCTGTCGGCCTTGATAGGGGTGGGTATTTTGGCCGCCGTCACGTTAATGGAATACGACGACAAGGCCACAATAGACACGGCAACTAGGAGCGAAGGAAGATGGAGGGAGCTTTTTACATCCTCCCTCGTAGGCATCTACGCGGTCCGCGGCCTCTACCTGTTCAACATGATGTTCCGGAGTAACTTCCTTCCCATATATCTCAACGAGAGCCCAAGGTTCAACGCCTCCGAAACGCAGATAGGGACATACATGACCCTGGTCAGGCTGGCGGTGGCTGGGAGCCAGGCGGCGCTGGGGAACCTCTGCGACAGGTACGGCGCCAAGCGGCTGATCGTCGCGAGCGTCTCGCTGACTGGGGCGACGTATCTCGGCCTGGTCTATGGCCAGGGTCTCGCCCTCCTCTACGCCGTCGGGCTCGTCCAGGGCGTCTTCATGGCCGCCTCCGACCTAGGCATGATGATGCACCTGATGTCTGTGATGCCTGAGAGCAGGACGGGTATGGTGATGGGCCTCTACTCGGAGAGCGAGAACGTCGGCGGCGTATTGGCGAGCCCCTCCCTCGGCTACGTGTACGAGGGCAGCGGCGCCGACGCGTCCATGCTGATGGTCTCGGTGGTCATGTTCTTGACTGCGTTACTCTCCTTGATGATGGTGAGGGATAAATCGAGCGATCAAGAATGAGCCATCGGCTGAGGCATATGCCAAGAAGATCGATGTTGGCCTAATATTGGCTGGCTGTTGGTTTATTTTTGGCTGTTTTTTGGTTGAAACCGTTTTTATGAGGCGTTTTCCGAAATTAGCCGTCTTTAAGCCCCTTCACAAAGAGTTATATGATTTGATGGCGTTCCAAGGGGTATGCAGCTCCTATTCACACTGTACGCCCTGGTGATCGCGTTGGGGTCGGGGTTCCTGGGCGCTCTGCTCGGGCTGGGCGGCGGCGTGATAATGGTGCCGCTGATGGTGTTCCTCCTGGATGTCCCGATCCACATAGCCTCGGGGGCCAGCATCGTGGCCGTCGTTGCCACGAGCAGCGCCGCCGCCTCCGTCTACGTCAGGGACGAGGTCACCAACATGCGGCTCGGAATGTTTCTGGAGATGGCCACGACCCTGGGTGCGCTGACCGGCGCGAGCTTCATGGCAATGGCCGCGGAGTCGCTGCTGAAGACCGTGTTCGGGCTTAGCCTCATCTACGCGTCCACGGTGATGTGGTTCCAGCTGCGGCGGCACCAGCGGAGCTGGGTGAACAAGCCCAACGACTGGCTGGCGGAGAGGCTGAGCCTAAGCGGCTCGTACTTCGACGACGCCCGTGGGGAACAGATCAGCTACGGCGTCAATAGGACCCTAGACACGTTCGGCATCAGCTACATCGCCGGCATAATCTCTGGGCTCCTCGGGATCGGGGGAGGCGGAATCAAGGTGCCGGCCATGAACGTCGTGAGCAGCGTCCCCATGAAGGTGGCGGTGGCCACCAGCAACTTCATGATAGGAGTCACGGCGGCGGCCAGCGCGCTGGTGTACATCAGGCACGGGTTCTGCGATGGCTTCGTCACGGCTCCTGTGGTGTTGGGGACCCTTGTGGGCTCCTACATAGGGGCGAGGGTGACGGGGACTCTCAGAGGCGTGTTCCTCAAGCGCGTTTTCGTCGTGGTGCTGTTGCTTCTGGGTCTCAGGATGATCGCGTCGGGGGTCGGCTTCTGATGGACCGCGTCCGCCTTATGGAGATCATGGTGTCGAAGCTGCTCAGGACCGGCGTCGTCGTGAGCGGCCTCCTCATGGTCGTGGGGCTCGGGCTGCTGTGGGCCACAGGTGACGCGTCGTATCCGAGCGGCGTTCTGAGCGTGAACTGGGTGCTGCTCGGAGACCCCTTCCTAGAGCCGAGCCACGTGCTTTTCATGGGGTTCTTCATACTGATCGGCACACCACTGCTCAGGATCGTGGCGACGGCCACGGCTAACATATATATACGGGACCTAGTGTTCGCCCTGCTGAACGTCATGGTGCTCCTGATATTGGCTGTGAGCTTCGTACTCGACATAGGCTGAGCTGTCCAGTATCCGATCAGTTTTTCCCAGATCGCCTATATCGTTTGATCAGTCCCTTATTCCGTTGTATGACAGTGATTGTGAAGGCGAGGCTCGCGGAGGAGCACCCCTGGTGCGACAGGGCCCAGGTGGCCATGCTGCTGACGTTTCTGGCGGTCTGGAGCCTGGACAGCTGGTACGGCATCACGGCGTGTGGCTTCCTGTGCCCGTGGATGCTCAGAGTCGCCGCCGGCCTGACGCTCGTGGGGTTCGGCGGTTACCTCGTCGAGGAGTCTCATGAGCTTGTGATAGAGGCCGAGGAGCCGGGGCTGGTGGACTGGGGCGTCTACGCCCTCGTGAGGCACCCAATGTACCTGGGGGTTCTGCTGGTTTACCTCGGGTTGGCGGTGGCTACGCTATCCGTGGCATCCCTGGCCCTGTGGCCCACGTTCTTCTACGCCTACGACATGTTCGCGGCGTACGAGGAGCGGGAACTCGTCGAGGCGCTCAGAGGGGAGTACCTGGGGTACATGGGTCGTGTTCGCAGGTGGTTCCCCTTCTAGCCTCGATGATTTTTTGTGCTGCACCGTGGACTCTACAGTGGTGCTTGTTTGTCTAGACGATACAAGGTTCTGGCGCTTGTCGGGGACGGCATAGCGCACGAGATAGTTCCCGAGGCTTTGAAGCTCCTCGAAGCGGCGGAGGAGGCGTACGGCTTCGACCTTGAAATCTTGGGGCCATACGAGTTCGGCGCCAGGTACTATGCCGACCACGACATGAAGACGGGGTGGGACCCCGCGGTTACCAGGGAGCTGCTCTTCGAGGCCGACTGCTGGTTCAAGGGGCCCGTGGGGCTCCCCGAGTACCTGAACAGGCTGCCGGGGCCGTATCTGCCGATTAACCAAAGGCTGGATATGGACGTCTACGCCAACGTCCGCCCCTGCAGGCTCAGGCCCGGCGTGGACAGCGTCCTCGTGGGCAGGGAGCCCGGGGACATCGACTACATAGTGCTCAGGGAGAACACGGAGCACATGTACGTGCGCATCGGGGGCCAGCTGTCCCGGGGCGGCGAGACCGAGCTGGCCGTGGACAACTACATCCAGACCCGGAAGGGCTGCGAGAGGATCATCAGGTACGGCTACGAGCTGGCCCGGTCAGGCGACTACAAGGGTAAAGCCGGGGCACCGGTTGACGGCGAGAGGCGCCTCACGTGCGCCGCCAAGTGGGGCATCTGCAAGGGGGACAACCTGTTCAAGGCGGTGTGCGAGGGGC
>CAZGZR010000011.1:0-51725 GCA_964529745.1 uncultured Candidatus Bathyarchaeia archaeon | reverse complement strand
GCTCACCACGGGGCAGCTGGACTCCGTCATCGAGAAGATGGAGACCATAGGCAGGGACCTAGACATCATCGGGTGACCCTTCCTCCGTCTGGAAGAACGCGGTGAGCGGCACTCCCTTCTTCTCTTTGAGGACCTCGGAGCAGGTCTGGGGGGAGAGCTGCCTGTACTCGTAGCCGTAGGTCTTGAGCAGCGTCTCGGCTCCCCGGGCCAGCTCGGGGGCCACCAGTATGGCTCTCACCTGCCTGCCTTCGTCCAAGTCTATGACGTCCATGTACTTCTTGAGCTGGTTCACGGCGTCTTTGCTTGCCTTAACGCGTTTTATCTCCACTACGGTGAGCCTGTTCTCCTTGTCGAAGCCTATGATATCTATGAACCCGGGGTCTACCTGCATCTCCTTGGTAATGGGCCTGAACCCCTCCTCCAGTAATTCGGGCCTGTATAGTATTGCTTCCTGCATGTCTTTCTCGGAGGCGTAGAGGCTGAACTCGCCGGCGTCCACGAGATCGAGGACCGCGACCAGCGCCACGTCCGTGAATGCTACCTCCATGGTCTCGTGCTCCTTGCGCCTGTAGACACGGATTACCAGGCCGTCGTCCTTGACTCTGGTCCGGAACAGGGAGCCTGCTGGCTGCCAGTTCACAGGCGAGTAGTCCTTAGGCCTGTGGACGAGAGCGGAGCCGTCGGGCTTGAAGAGCACGACTCGTTCACCGGTCTCCAGCCTACTGCTTGCCCTGCCCTCGTAGTCCACGCTGCATCTGCCGGCTAGTATTACGGTCTTGTGCCTGGAGACTCCTGTCTTCACGGCTTTCCCCGCCTCCCTGAGGGTGGGGTTCTCAAGCACTATCTGTCGTCTGGTGTGCTCCAATTTTCTAGCCTACGGGTGTCACTATGGTGGTCCACGGGGCGTTCAGTTTCTGGTCGTAGACCTTGAGGTGGTCGGTGGCGTATCCCAGGAGGAACGTGTTGTGGCCTGGGTATAGCCTGTCGGGCTTGTAGAGTACTAGCTTCTTTATGGAGGCCTTCCAGTCGTCGAGGCTGAACCCGGGGCCGTTTATGAAGCCGAGCCTGCCGTTGGCGCCGGCGATGTCGCCCGTGAAGACGCTTCTGCGTCCGTCTTCCTCCATGAGGAGGCACATGCAGCCGGGAGTGTGCCCGGGCGTGTGCATGACCTCTAGCTCTACTTCGCCCACCCGGTAGGTGTCTCCGTCTTGTAGCTCCTCGTCCACCTTGGATGCCTCGAACTCCAGGCCGCGCTCCAGGGCCATGTCGTAGAGCATCAACTCTCCCCGCTCCTCGATGCTGTCCACGTCAGCCTCGTGCGCTACAATCCTGCAGCCGGTGATCTCCTTGACGGTGTGGTTTCCCCCGACGTGGTCGAAGTGGCAGTGGGTGTTGAACGCCGTGGCTATGTCGCCGGGGTCGAAACCCATACTCTCCACGTTACCTAGTATTTCCTTCTCTCCGTTCCCTCCGCCTGTGTCTACGAGAGCCAGCTCCGTTCCCCCGTCTACGAGGTAGACGTTGCAGTCTCCCGGCGGCGAGTAGCCGAACCCGTTTCCCCCTACGAGGTAGACTCGTTCAGTTATCTTCATACAATCAAACACTGCATAACCTGCCAAGGTTTTATAAGGTTCCTCCTAGTAGGCGTCCGTACTCCGCGGGTGGCCAAGAAAATGTGGTTTTATTTAGTTTACTCTTGGAAGGACTCCTTGAACTTTGCCGCCATCTCGGGGTAATATTTCTCGTTGAACTCGTCCAGCCTCTCCTGGTGTGTGAGTTTCACGTGGAAACGTACCCCGCCGGGGCTGGCGGATTTACGGTCACAGTATGGACACTTGTACTCGGTTATTTGCGTGCTCAATGGTATGCGACACCGGATTGGTATTGTTCCCTTCACTATAATAGTCTTTACCGTAATTTACCTATAAACGACAGGTGGTCTAGGAGGAGGAAGAGAACCCCTATCACCAGCAGCGCAGCCGACAGCACCTCCTATGAGGCTCATCCGGCTATAAAGTGAACCGCAGACGCGCATCTTTTTAATCACCTGACTATAGTGAATACGGAAATGAGCGTGAAGGATAACAAGGTCACATGGATCACGTGCCCCGACTGCGGATCGAAGATAGGGATAGTCATATCCGTGGGGAAAGAGGCCCCCGTCGTGGTGCACGAGGAACCCGAGGCCAAGGAGTGGCCGCCCGAGGAAGTGGACTTCAGGACCAAGCTTGAGGCGGCCGGCGTGGACCTGGCGCTCGTGGACGTCGAGCAGAGCGAAGGAACCTTGACGGTGAGCCCCAAGAAGTTCTTGGGCGATCTATGGGGGCCCATAAACGACGCGATGAGAGAGCTAGGCGGCACTTGGATCAGGAACGGCAGGAACAGCCGCTGGGAGATGACGCTCGAAGAACCCGAGGACTAGCTGCCTGAAAGAATGTCTTTAATCACTTCTTTTACCCATATCCCTGTACCAGAGATTCTGCTCACCTTCTCTAGATATTCCCTCCAGCTTAGCCCAAGGGCACGCCTCCAATGGGGATAACACTCTTCAAGGCTACCATAAGCGGCTTGATGCCTTTCACAGTAAACAGCGTCCCCCCTTCTTTCCCTGCCGCAGACTCTACAACCATTCAAAAAAGGTTCCTCCCCTGTAGTGCCGCCGGCGACAGCCTCTGCTATGGCTGCTCCTATCTCACCTTCTCTCTCCTTGAACTGGGCTAGTATGGGGGTGAGAGCCTTCTTGACGCCCCCTACAACGGTTTCAAGGCTCCTCTCGCCCACCTGTATCTCCTCCAGAGACACCTCCAGCTCCCTAGTCATCTCGACGCTCATTATGCTTGGACAGTACCCTTCCAGGGTCTCCGCGATGCGCAGCCCTAGGTCGGTTGCCGTGATCCTTTTCCCGGTGAGGTAGCCCCTCCTGTAAAGGGTGTCAATAATGTTTGCCCTCGTGGCCTTGGTCCCAATCTCGTGGCTCTCCATCTGCCTCAGCAAGCTGCTGGGGTTATACCTCCCAGGTGGCTTTGTGTACCTTCTCCTCGCTGAAAACTTGGTGACCGGGATCACCATCCCCGGTTCTACCTCGGGCAGCACAATCTCCTTGTCTTCCATGTAGGGAGCGTACGAGTCGAGCCACCCCCTCCTAATGGTCTTCACGCCCTTCATGTAGAAACGGTGGCCGTTCACGTCCACTTCTGCATCGATCTTCTCTCTGACCGCCGGCATCCCGAGACACGAGAGGAACCGCTTCACGATTATATCGTATATCTTAGCCTCATCTTCCTTGAGCCGCCCAGGCTTGGCGCCGGTAGGGTGGATGGCTGGGTGGGCAGGGTCATCCTTTTTCCCCTGCCGTGGCCTCAAGCTCTTCTTTTTCAAGAGTTCCTCGGCGTGCTTCGAGTATACCCGTTGTTCGCTGAGTTGTTCGATGATTTCTCTGAGGTTAAGTGCCGGGGGAAGGTGTTGGCTGCTTGTCCGCGGGTAACTGATATACGTCCCAAGGTACAGCTTCTCCGCCGCCCTGAGGGTGGCCGTGGGGCTCAACTTGAATACCCTGTATGCCTCCCTCTGGAGGTCCCCCAAGTTGAACGGGGGTGGAGGGAGGACCCTTTCACTCCGCTTGTTCACGTCTACGACTCTTCCGTCTCTTCCCCTGCACTCGGAGGCCAGCTCCCTCGCACTGACCTCTCTCTCCAGCCTCTTCTTCTCGTACTCCAGAGGGATGGTCTCGCCGGACACCGTCGTCTCCGCGTATACCCTCCAGTAAGGCAGTGGGACATGCCCCCGTATTGCCGACTCCCTTTCCTTGACGAAGCTGAGCGTGGGTCCCTGCACCCTGCCGATGCTTAGGGTCTTCTTTGTGTCCGAAGCCTTCCTTACGGCCAGGGTCAACGCCCTGCTGAGGTTTATGCCAAACAGCCAGTCAACCTCATGCCTCGTCTTACCCGCGGCGATTACCGGGTAGTCGAGAGTCGGCTCCATGTTCTCCCAAGAATCTGCGAGGTCCCTGCGGGTGAGGGTGCTGTAAAGCATCCTTCGGGACTTAGCAAGGCTATGCTCACCCACGGCGTACCTGAGGACGTTATACGCGATCAGGCTCCCCTCCTGATCGTAGTCGCAGGCGCTCACGAACCGGTCTACGCCTTTCGACAAAGCCGATATGGTCTCTATACATGCGTTCACACGTTTGTTAGCCCTGTCCGCTTGACTAGCCGGCACCCACTTCATCTCGTAGACAGGGTAGGTCCATCCTCCCCCAACCTGTGTCAACGAGTAGAGGTGGCCCAGGGCCGAGACCACGAGCAACCCGCTTTCCCCCCTCTTCGCCGCGTAGTACTGGACACGACCGTTTCTCAATGATACCGGCTGCCCCTCGTCGTCCAACGCCTGCGCGATTCGTCTAGCAGAACTAGGTTTCTCGGTTATGACGAGGAAGCGTTTAGGCAATCTACTGTTTAGCGGGGCAGCCGGACATTAATCCTTTGGGTGAACCAGGAGCCGGCTGCACAACCTATTTCAGGTTCCCAACACCAGTTCCTGTGATGCAGCCGTTCATGGCAGTCTACACAAACGAGGGCGTTGTCGTCCCCATGAGGAGCGAGGCGGACAGCCTGTTCAACGACGGGTACGGCAGCCGAGAGGGCGGTGAAACGCTAACCCTAGACCCATGTGAGACGCTGTACAACATGGACCGGGGGAAGATAGCCCTAGTGGACGAGGAAGCCAACGTGAAGCTCAGCTTCAAGGAGGCGCTGCGGCTGTTCACGGTGGATGACCCATCCATATGGACGAGGTTCATAGTGTACAGGGACCTCAGGACGAGGGGGTTCGTAGCCAGAGAAGCCGATGAAGCCGCCGACTTTATCGTCTATGAACGGGGCATGTATAGAAAACAGCCTCCAAGCTACTACGTCAAGATAATATCTGAGGGGCGGCCCGAGAAACTCGATTCCATACTCGACGACCTGAAGAAGACAGAGGAGAGAGGCCGCGAGCTCAAACTAGCCGTGGTGGACCGTCGCGGCGAGGTAGTTTACTACGGATTATCCGAGAAAACCTTCTAAGGTTTAAGACGGGACGGCAGCTCATCCACCTTGACCTTTTCCTGGTCACCTGTCTTCATGTCCCTGACGGTCACCGATGCATCCGCGAGGTCTTTCTCGCCCACGATAACCACGGTGGGTACCCCCTTCTTGTCGGCGTACTCGAACTGTTTACCGAGGCTACGCCCCATTAGATCGACAATGGCGGATACGCCAGCCCTTCTAATCGACTGGGTGATCTCTATGGCCTTCAGGACAACATCCTCGTTGACGGGGGCCACATAGACGTCCACGCCCAGAGACAGGTCCTTGAATGCCCCCTTCTCCTCAAGGACCATGGTTACCCTGTCCACGCCGAAGGAGATGCCCGTCGCGGGTGTAGGATCGCCGCCGAAGAGCTCTACTATCTCGTCGTACCTGCCGCCGCCCGCGAGGCTGCTGTACTCCTCGTACCCCTTGGCGAAGACCTCGAATATGGGCCCCGTGTAGTAGTCGAGGCCCCTGGCCAGGCTGAGATCGACCTCGATGTACTCCGCGAACCCGAACGCGTTGGCATACTTGATCAAGTCCTCCAGGGCTTCACAGCCTTTGACGCCCTCGGGATAATCCTTCAACATCTTTTTCGCAGAACCTATGACATCCAAAGGCTCACCCCTCAATCCGATCAGGTCTAACAGCTTAATCGAAGACTCCTCGTAAGGCGATATACCTCTGAGCTCCTCGATTACCCCGTCTCTGCCGATCTTCTTTATCTTGTCCACGGCTCGGATGGCGTCCAGACTCTTCTCCGAGGGGATGCCGGCCAGCTCCACGATGGACCTGAGTACCCTCCTATCGTTGAGATAGATGGTGAAGCCCTCGAAGCCCAGCCTGATGAACGCCTCCACGGCGGCGGATATCACCTCGGCGTCAGCGATGCTACCCTCGACCCCGAACACGTCCACGTCCGCCTGCAGGAACTCCCTGAAACGCGTCTCCGTCGGTCTCTCGTACCTCCAAGTGGGCCCTATGATGTAGCGCTTGAAAGGCATCTGGAGCTCCCGATGTGTCGCCACCACCCGCACCGTGCTGGCCGTGTGCTCGAAGCGCAGCGCCAGCTCCCTATCCGATTTATCCTTGAAGGCGTAGACCTGGTTCAGTATGTCCTCCCCGCTCTTGATCCGCAGCATCTCCATGTACTCGAAGGCCGGGGTATCCAGCGGCTCGTAGCCGTAGGACTCGTAGACCTCGCGCACAGTGTCCACTACCCAGTTCTTCTTCAACTGGTCCTCGGGGAGGTAATCCCTGGTTCCGCGTGGCGGCTGGAACATGGGGCTGATAAAGAATGCAAGGTATATGAAAATATTGCTACTCGGCCAGGCTGGTTTCCACCCGCTCCTCGCCGCGGCCCGGGTTCCTCCGCCTCAGCCTGACCGCCCCCACCTCGCATGTGTTCCTCACGTGGGTGCCCGCGCACAGCATCTCCACCGGCCCACAGCTCCAGTGACGCATACCATCGTCGTCCACCTCGATAATCACGGGGTGGCCCTCGGCGAGGAAGGCGTTGGTGTCCGACTCCACCAGCCTCAACATACCCTGGTCCAGCCGCCCCTCGTGGACGTAGTCCGCCCTATCCTTCCTGTCATCCACATAGGACCCCATGCGCTTCATGTACCCGAAACGCCTCCAGAGGAAGTACTCCATAACATGAGAAGCAGTATGAAGCCGCATGATCCTGTACCGCATATCCCATTCAATCACACCCTCCACCACGTCCCCCACACCAAACCCCGGCTCCTCCCGCAATACGTGAACAATGTCACCCCCACATCCAACCCTCGTGTCAACAACACGCACACCCCCCAACGATCCCGTGTCCCCAGCCTGGCCACCCGCCTCACCATAGAAACACGTACGATCCAGCACCACGCCTCCGTCCATGAACCCCACCACCGTCCCAGAGAACCTCCTCAAATAGGGATCGTCGTCGAAAAGCCTCACAGTAGCCATGAATAAAATACCCTCCAAGCAATGAAAAAGAGATCGAAAAAACAGATAGGACCAGCCACAGGATCAAGGGGCTACCCGAAGGCCCCCCGCAGGAACGGGTACAGGTCCTCCACCTGCTCCTGCACCATGGTCTGATAATACTGATACAATATACTCACAGCCAGCAACGCACCCATCCCAGACCCGAAGACGCCGAAGAACTCGCTAAACGCAGCCAGAGCGCCCACTATAATGCCGCCTATCACCGTGATTGTGGGAATATATCTGTTAAGCAGCCTCTCCAACGGCTTCCTGCTACGCCTGAAACCAGCCACCTGCATACCAGACTGCAGCAGCTGATCCGCCATCTGGTCCGCCCCCAAACCACCGATCTCCAGCCAAGTAACGCTGAACAACACACAGAACCCCACAACTATAAGGAAGTAGATCAAAGCCCTCACGGGATCAGCCATCACCCTCCCCAGGCTCCCCGGAGAAGAAGTATAGTAAGCAAGCCCGCCGATGGGCGTCACGCCGCTCTGCGTACGGTTATACATGCCGAGCATGTTGAAGAAGAAGTTACTGTTGTCAGTGTTCCACCTGTTCCACGTGAACTGGCCTATGAGCTGAAAGTTAGCGAACATCGCGTAAGCCAATATCACCGGGATGTTGCTGACATACAGCAGCTTGATCGGCATCCTGCTCCTGTAGCCCCTGTAACTGCTGTGGCTGATGGGAATCTCAACCCTCATGCCCTCGATGTATACGACAAACGCGAACACCGCCAGAGTCGTCAAGAAACCTATCATGTCAGGCGAGTTAGCCCTATAGAACCAGTCCTGCATCGGCAGCCCACGCATAACACTCTGAATGAACGCGATTATAGCCCCGTAAGCCCTTTCCAACGCATCATACGGCGACGGTGCTATGCTGAAGCTCATCCACCAGATGTTCTGGGTGATACCCGCCACGATGAACAGGCTGATGCCGCTCCCGATGCCCCAGCCCTTCTGGACAAGTTCGTCAAGCATCATCAAGATTAAACCGGCTGCCAGAAGCTGAACGAATATGAGTATCGACTGCGTCCGGGTTATCGACCCATACACGCCTCCAATGATGTATAGGCTGGCCTGAACTATCACCATGACGAACGAGAAGAACTTGCTAGCCGTGGTGAACAAACCCCTGTCCTCAGGACTTGATCTGTCGAAAGAGATTATCTCAGATCCCGCTAGAAGCTGGATTATCAGCCCAGCCGTAACTATGGGGCCGATCCCAAGCTCCATCAAAGTGCCGCGGTTAGAAGCGAAGATGATCCTCAGCATGGCATAGGGGTCAGTCGCGTCCTTGGTCTCGATCCCGTAGAGAGGCGTCTCCGACATAACCAGATAAATGATCAGCGCAGCCAGAGTCCACATCAGCCTGGTGTTGAAGGCGACCTTCCTCTGAGGAGGCTTAACCTCAGGTATATACGGTGAAATCGGCTTGAACAGATCCAGAAACCGCAAGTCTATCGTCCCTCTACGGCTCTATGATAGAGCCGCCCGACTCTTCAATCTTCTCTTGAGCATTCATCGTCGCATAAGAGACCCTGACGTTGAGCGGGACGCTCACGCTGCCCCGCCCAAGCAGCTTGCCTATGCCCAGGGACTCCAAGTCGAGCATGTTACCGCCCTTCACCCCATAATCCCCGATAACCTTCAAGGCAAGGTCTTCAAGTTCCCCAACGTTGATAGTCAAAAGCTTAGGCTTCTTCGCCGACGGCGGCACGAACCCGGTGTTCTTGAACCTTCCCTGCTCATACTTAACGGTCCTTATCCAGAAGTGTTTCCTTCCACCTGCTTTCCCTTTGCCGCCACGGCTCCCGGCCTTCCTGTGCTGCCCTACCTGGCCGTAGCCCATGTATCGTTTGCCTCTCTGTTTCCTGGTCTTACGTAGCTTATGGGGCATTCTAACACATCCTCCTAGCCAGCTCGTTGATAGCTTCCCCTCTGTACCCGAGTTCGCCTTTGTTGCCGTAGGGTCGCTTAACGCTCATCTTGAACCCCTTTTTCGGAGGGTGGAGCCTGAAGAACGGTTTGACGCCATCGAGCTTGTTGAAGTCAAGCTTGCATTTGTGCAGCTTCTCAGCAAGCTGGCTGAACCCTTCGAGTCCCACCTCCTTTAGATATTCTTCGCTTAGTCTGACGCATCCCGGGGCTTCGCCGCGTTCCTCAAGTATCGTCTTTATCGTCTCTTTGTCTGGCTCGCCCCAGGTTATCCAGTCCTTGGCTCTCTGAAGCATCCCTGTGTAGTCTGGCCTATCGTCCAGTAGTGTGGCGTAGTTGTTTCGATCGATCCTGAGCATTCTGAGCGTGTCCTCGACACGCTGAGGGACGTTTATGGTTCCTCTTATCCTTATGGCTAGCAGGCTCTTCTTCTCCATCCCTATCACGCCCAGTCTCTCGGGGTCATTATGCTCATGGTCTGCTTGAGCGCCTCGAAGGTTGCGAACGCGAAGCTGTTGGTGGTAGTGGTCTTGCCCACGCTCTTGCTCCAGCAGTCCTTGATGCCCGACATCTTCAGCACGGCCTTGGCGGTGTCCCCGGCCACGATACCCAGCCCCTGGGGACCTGGAAGCAGCGTGACCACCACGCTCCCAACCTTTCCCGATACCTTGAAGGGCAGCGTGTGACCCTCGCCACAGTCACACTCCCAGCTGCCGCAGCCCATCCTTATGGGGTGCAGGTTGAGCTTCGCCAGCCTGATGCCTTTCTCGATGGCGTTCCTAACCCTCTGAGCCTTGCCCAGCCCCACGCCGATGAGGCCGTTCTCGTTCCCGACGGCAACGAGGGCGGTGAACCTGCTCGTCTCGCCCGCGTCAGTCTGCTTCTGCACGAGGTTGATGTTGATCACATCGTCTTTGAGGTCAGGCACAAGGACGTCAACTATCTCCACTTCCCTTATCCTGTAGCCTTCCTCGAATATCTCGTATATCGAGGAGATCTGCCCCTCGTACACCTGTTTACCAAGCTGGGTCTTCGGCTCCCAGTAATCAAGCGGGTTACCCCGTCTTCTACTCAATTTCGTTCTCCTCTATGCGTGCTTTGACCTCCTCGAAGTGGCCCGGCAGGGCCTCCGGTCTCAATCCGCGACGGAGATAGACTGAGAACCGTCTCTCGTACTCGAGGGGGTCTTCCATCTGCTCAGCGTACTCAGCGATTATGCTGCCATTTATCCTTTCAGGTGATGGAGTTATGTCGCTATCGCAGGGGATGTCTAGCCCTGTGTCCAAGGCGCCTTTCACTACTGCGAACACCTTGTTTCCAGCCGTGGACCTCTTTAAGCCCATGTCTAGGATGGCGTGTTCCACGCCGGCTGCCTTAGCCTTCTTGCCTGCCAGCACTCCAATCAGGTAGGCAGCTGGGACGTTCTTGCCGCTGGCGTTCCAGCCGTAGCTTTTCAGTTCATTGCTACTAGCCTGCGCGACGACGTAGTCTCCCTCTATCTCGGACCTTACCACCTGAACCAGTATGTTTTTCCCCGTTATCCTGACGACGAACCTTGGGCTATCAGCCGTGGCCATCACCCGTCTAGCGGCATAGTCTGTCTTCTTCTCGCGCCTGCGCCTGTATGGCACGCGATACCGCGGTCCCTTAGCCAAAGGTACGCCTCCTCAGGTTGTTTTCGTTGATGTACCTTTCTAGCTCAGCTATGCTCCTGAACTCTCCGCCCTTCGCTTTACGATACAAGCTCCTGTATGTGCTCACGGTGATTATCCTACGCTCCCTCAGCTCCGTTAGCCTCTTACGCTGCGCCCTTATTCGGTTCATCCACCGCGTCTTCCTGGACACTACGCTGTGCTTTTTACCTTTCTTAGAGCCTGCGCCGATTCGTCTTCCTTTCTTCTTCTTTTCAGCTAGGACGCGCGTCCTTCCCCTGCTCTGGCTGTTCTCAGGGAGCGCCTTGATGGCTTTATCATGGATGAGTTTCCTGATCTCCTCTCGGGTGATTGCCATGGCTACTTCGTCGGCCTTCTCCGGATCTATCCAGACCCTGTTCACTCCGCAGTCAAGCACGTTGGCGGCCAACTTTCGCTGGGTTCGCAGGTTCATCCCTAGTCGTCCTCCTCTTCTTCGTGGCTCCGGATCAGCTCGACGATCTCTGCTTTTCTAGCCTTAGATGGGACTTTGATCCCTACCTCATCTGCATAAGCGGTCAACTCTTTCTTCGTCATGGCCTTGAGATCGATCTCGTCAATATGGTCTTCTTCAACCAGCTCTTCATCGTCTTCCGTGACGAGCTCCTCGAACTCGTCGAGAGGCTCTTCTATTCCGGGGTTGAGGACGTGTACATCAAGCTCTCTAGCCTTCTCTAGTATGGCTTCCCGCTTCCTGCCGCCCACGGAACTCCCTATGCGGGCTACCTGCGTCTCAACGTCCACATCTTCAACGTCTTCGGGGTTCCAAACCATAACTTCTTCTTTCCCGGTGGAGTGGAGGCCCCTCACGGCGGCTGGACCCCGGTACCCTATCTTGACTGACTTAGGCCACCCTGACTCTTCGGTGCGCATCTTGTTATCGATGCCCCTTGGCTTCCTCCACTGGTCCTTAATCCTAACGAACCTCCAAGACTCAAACCGCTTGAAGTGGGGCCGCTTCTTGTTGATCCTTTTTCTCAGCTTCATTAATCTCTGTTTATCTTCGCTCATCTGCCTCACTCCTTCTTGTAGACGTATATGCCGTCCAGGAACTTGCGGAGGTCCTTGTTACGGATGTGTGTAGCCTGCTGGATGTTGGCGGCTGTCTGGGCCACTCTCTCGATGTCGGGCCCTGTGACCAGTATGTCGTCCCCTTCGAAGTGTATCTGCACGCCTTCAAGGATCTTTGCCTCACGGGCCTTCTGCTCACCCACGAAGTTGTTTATCACTAACTTGTTTCCACGCACCTGCATGTTCATGGGGAAGTGTATGAACACTATCTTGAGCCTGTAAGTGAAGCCTTCCGTCACGCCTTTGATCATGTTTTTTACGTGGCTCGTTATAGTGTTGACCAATGAGGCCTGTTTCTTCTTCGGATTCTCCGCCCATACGCGGAACACCCTGTCTTTATATTCGAGGTTAAGCTTCGTGTGGCCGAAGTCTCTCTCTACCTTTCCGTTGGCGCCTGTGACTGCGACCTTATGCCCATCTAGGGTCAGGTCTATGTCTTCGGGTACCGTTACAGAGTTTTCTACGATCTGAACAGTCACATCATTCACCTTAGTACACGTAGGCCAGTAGCAAGCCGCCCACGTTCTCTTCCTTCGCCTGTGTGTGGTCCATGACGCCTTTGGGAGTGCTTAGTATCAAAACTCCAAGGTTTCGGCTCGGCAGATAACGTTTCTCCCATTTCTCCAGCTCAGAGACCTTGGTCTTAAACCGCGGAGTCACTGCCTTACATTCGTTTATCCTGCCGAACAGCTGGACCCTTAACTTGCCTTGCCTACCATCGTCGATGAACTCTATCTCCCCCACGTATCCCTTACCTTGAATGAGGCGGAGCACTCTCCCAGCAAGGCCGGAGGCGGGTGTGATGATGCACTCGTTCTTCCGCCTTCCTTCGTGGGACATGATGGTGTTTAACGCGTTTACTAGGGGGTCCATGTTCTCACCTATACTTTTTGAAGCCCATCTTCTCCGCGACCTCGCGGAAACACTGGCGGCAAAGATTTATGCCATAGCGTCTGATGAGGCCATCGCGTGTACCGCACCTGACACAGCTGCGGCTTCCCTTACCGTATTCTCTTTCCTTGGGCTCTATTTGATTACTCATTGATCTTGACCTACCTTGACCCCATACCTTTCTGCTATGAAAGCCATAGACTCCTCCGGGGTCACTCTGTGGGCGCTGCCCACTTTAGACTTGGCTCTCTTCCTTCTGCTAACCCTGTAGCCCGGCCTCTCCACGGTGACGTTTATGTCCATCCCCGTTATGCCGAGGTTAGGATCGTACCTAGTGCCTGGAAGGTCGATGTGCTCTCTGATACCGAAAGCGAAGTTACCGTTGTCGTCGAAGCTGTTTGGCTTCACCCTTCCTCCGATGGCCCTTAAGGCCTTCTGCAGGAAAGAATCAGCTTTCTCATCACGCAGCGTCACAAGGCACGCCATGGGCTCCCTCCTTCTTATACCCCACTGCCTTATGGTCTGCTTGGCGACACGCTGGCACGGTTCCTGTCCCGTGATCTGTCTCAAGATGGTCATAGCGTTGTCGAGGGGTTCACCAGATGCCCCTACTGAGATGTTTACGACAACTTTACCAATCTTCACTTGCTTCATGGGGTTATCCGGCATCATCATTCTTCACCAGCCTGCAACGCTATCACTGGCTCCCCTGAGCCTACAACGAACACGTATCTGGCGAGGGTCCTGACGTCTTCTCCTTCAGCCGTTCTGAGGGTGCACGTCTTCTTCCAGCCAGGCTCGGGGCCGAGACCTATGATTATCCCTTGTGCGCCTTGGCTTCTGCCCCCGGTTACTATGCTCTGCTGCATCTCCTTGAACTCGATGTGGTCGACTATCTCCTTTTCCGGCACGTTGATCTTCAGGACATCGTTTACCCTGTATTTGTCCTCCTCAGCGGCTACAACCTTGTTGTAGCCGTCGTGGAGATTCAGCTGGGTCTTTCCACCCGGTTGGGTCTTCTTGCCTGTGATTTTGACCAGCTTGTATTTGGCGTCGTCTTCAGTTATGGGTAGAAACTTGAGCTTTCCTCCGTGGTCCGGGAGGACTCTGAAGAACTCTTTCGAGTCTGGTACGCTGATTACGTCCATAAGGCCGACGGGGTACCTCTCGTTGACCCTGGACTTGCCGTCTATGAGTATCTTCCTTTGTAATACAAGGGTTTTAGCTTCTTTAGCGGACTTTGCGTACTTCAGCTCGTCCCTGAGAACGACGCCCACTGGTATCGATGTTTGTAGCGAGTGTGGGCCTGGACTCGTCCGCATGATCCATTTACCGCTCTTGCGCCTTATGGACCAGAAACTAGGGCTCGGGAGTCTCTTGAGATGCCTTGAGGGTCCCTTCTTTCCCATGTCTATTCCTCCTCCGCACTGAAGCTTCTGCGCTCCAGCATGTCCCTCCTCCAAGAATCGTCGAGGTTGAGCCTAGTTATCATGACGTTCTCGGCCTTTATCGGGATCTGAACCGTAGACCCATCCTGCCGTGTCCTAGTCACGCCCTCGACGTATATCTTAAAGTCCTTTGTGTTCACCCTTAGGACTCTGCCCTCGGCGAGCTTCCTGTCGCCCTTGGTGATGCTGACTGTGTCGTCTGCTATGACTGGCATCGATCTTGTGCCGTACTCGGCTCTAAGGTTAGGTGACAGCGGCGCTGAGATGTACTTCCGTTTCTTGTGGTTAGGCGCATTATACATGTTGCGCCTCGCTGTCGACGGTTTCCTCGATCCCTTCTTCACCTATACCACCATCCTCGCTATGTTACCCAGCCGTGGCCAGCGGTTAACTGCCTCCCTGGCTACGGGGCCCTTGATGTCAGAGCCTCTCAGCGTTCCTTCAGGCGTCAGTATGACCGCCGCGTTGTCCTCAAACTGGACTCTGGTTCCGTCGGTTCTCTGGTATAGGCGTTTCTGCCTGACGACCACTGCATTGAATAGCTGTTTCCTCATCTCGGGTGTGCCTTCGCGGCACGAGACGATGACGAGGTCGCCCACCCCGACGGTTGGTAGCCTTCTCTTTCTACCCTTGTATCCCAACATCTGGATAACCCTGAGGCGTCTGGCGCCTGTGTTGTCGGCGCAGTTGATCATGCTTCCTATGGTGAGGCCGCCCGATACCTTCCGCCTCGGCAGTATCCTTCTCTTGATCCTCTTCGACATACGGCTAAGCCTCCTTCAATACCTCTACGACAACAAAGCTCTTGGTCTTGCTTAGGGGCCTGCACTCGGCTATCCTCACCGTGTCGCCCACCTTCACTGGGATGCAGGGGGTGCTATGGGCCGTTATCCTGCTCCTCATCCTCGCGTATCGATCGTACTTGTTGTAGTATTTCGTGTATGCCATCTGGACCACGACGGATTTCTGCATCCTTATGCTCACCACTGTACCCTCTAGCACCCTTCCCCTGACCGCCAAGGTGCCGTGAAAGGGGCAGTCTACCTCGTCGCACTCCAGCTCCGGTTTCTTAAGTGTAATCAATCTGTGTCTCGCCTACCATCTTCGTTTAATCTTTCTCTTTACCCGGTCCTCAGGTCTACCTGATATGGCCCAGCCCTCTACTTCGACGATTTCATCTTTGAGCCTGAACCTGAACACGGCGTTTTTCTTTATTATACGCTTTTCCTCGCCGCCATCGATGACCAGGGTGTTCATGGTCTCATCCACCACCATTCCCCGGGTGTTAATGTTGCAGGGGTTGGTGTCACGGAGAACCTCGGCCTCCAGCCCTACGAGTTCGTGGCGGGTAATGTTAACGGGGGTTGGGGGAACCAAATCATTGACCCTCCTCGTTAATTACCGTCAGGATTCTCGCTATAGTCTTCCTCAGGGCTTTGACTCTTCCAGGGTTTTCCACTGATCCTCCTGCTTTGATCATGGTCCTGATTTTTATGAGCTCGGTTCTGAGCTCCTGGACTCTCTCCTGCCTTTCCTCGTCGTCCATATCACGTATCTCGTCCATGCGAAGAATAGGCATCTTTACTCATCCTCTTTCTCGGGCTCTTCCTTCTCAGAGTCTCCCGTTTCTTCCCCTGCTGGCTCCTCAGCAGCATGGACCTCGGCGGTCTCAGGCTCCGCCTCTGGTTCCTCTTCCTTGATAGTCTCTTCCTTCGCCTCTTCGATGGATGCGTCGTCTGCGGCTGGTTCTTTCTCGATATCCGCCTCTTCCTTCGTCTCATCTGTTTCAGGGGTCACCGGTTGCTCTGCTTGTTCAGCTTCCTCTAGCTGTGGCTTCTCTGACTCAGGCTGAGCCTCCTCTTCAGGTGTCTCCGGTTCAACGGGTATCGGTGGCTCGTACTCTATCTCAGGGAGATCATCTAGTTCCACCTTGTCAGGGAACTTGGCCTCGGGTGGCACAATGTTCACCGTGACGCCTATGACGCCTCTCTTCATCTTAACGTGTATGGTCGCAGTGCGCACTTGCCTCAAGGCGGGGTCTCCTGACTTCGGCACGTAACCCTCGACGACCTTCTCGAACCTCGACCTGGCGCTCCTAAGTGGTCCTTTGAGAATAACTTCGCATCCTATGGCTCCGCTGTCAATGATTCTACGAAGGCTCCAGAAGATTGCCCTTCTGTAGTGAACACCACGTTCAAGTGCGTTCGCTATACGGGAAGCCATTATCTGGGGGTTCATCTCTGGAACCTCGACCTCAACAACGGTTATCTGGGGGTTAGGTAGCCCCAGTTCATTCTCTAGGCGTGCCGAAGCTGCCTTTATTGCCCTCCCTCTCTTACCGATTACCCGCCCCGGCCTCATGGCGAAAAGGTTAATCTGTGCACCCAACGGGGTCTTTGTTAACGTTATGCCGCCGTAGCCCGCCTGCTCGTATTCGTCAAGTAGGAGTTCGTCGACTTTTACACGCTCGATGCTGTCTTGGATAATTCGTTTTACTACCGACATTAATACTCCTCAACTGCAACCTCGATGTGGGTCATGTGCTTAAAATACGGTGAGGCGCTTCCGAAGGCTCTCGGGATATACTTTCTTATGACTCTCCCCCGATGGGCGGCCATGTGGATTATTCGTAGCCTATCTGCGTATAGCCCCTTGAACTCGGCGTTGGCTTCCACGGATTCGAGTATCTTCAATATCTCCCGCGCAGTTTTCTCCGGGAACCTGCCGGCGTCGTGCCCCTGCAGCTCCTTCCTGTGAGGTACCTTCCTTCGGTACCGGTAGTACGGCACCGGCTTCTCTAGATCTATTACGCCTTCGAGATAGTTCTTCGCGTCCTCTAGCTTCATCCCTTTGAGGTGGTGACAGATCTCCCTAGCTACCTTCGGCTTTACCCGTAGATCTCTGCCGCTGGCTAACGCTGTCTTGTCTGGGTCCAGCCCTTGCACCGAGTATTTCCAGTTTGGCATATACGCACCGTTCGCCTATTCTGAATCGAGGCTTGATATAAAAAGGTTCATGTAATTAAACATATCTCCGGGAAACTGTAGATTCTAGCAACTTCTTTGAAAACATGGAATGTGTGATAATGAAAAATATGCAAAATAAATGAAACAATAAGACGAATAGAAGATGTAGTAAGATAATGTTTTGGAGCTACTTAAGAGGTATATACATGCTGCTGCGAGACGCCCCTATTCCTGGGCGGCCGTGGCGGACCCTCGTCATGCTTATAGCGTACTCTCCTAGATAGTGCCCCACCATCTTCTCCGTGATGTTGATCTCTTTGAACTCCTTCCCGGTGTATACTTGGATCGTTCTACCGATCATCTCTGGCAGTATGATCATGTCTCTGGCGTGGGTCCTTAGAGGCCTCTCCGAGTCCCTTCGCAGCTTCTCCAATATTATCCTCTGCTCTGCGCTCAGTCCGCGGCGTAGGCTTCTCCTCATCCTAGATGGGAGGAGCCGTATGAACTCGTCCATAGACATCGACTGAAGTTCCTCGACGGTCTTCCCTCGATACTTGAAGTCCTTGGGCATTTTCACTCACCTTTACAAACGGGGGTTATATAACCCTTAGTTTCTCCTCCTCTGGCGCTTCCCGCTATTTCTGGCGGCTATTAGTCCAACTTTCGCTCCTGGGGGCGCGTGCCTTGAGACCGTTGTGGATTTTCCTGGTCTCCTGTGCCTGCCTCCGCCGTGTGGGTGCATAGCCGCTGGCATCTTGACGCCGTGAGCAACCGGGTACTTGTGTCCCTTGGCCTTCTTGGCGTGCACTTTCTCGCCCGCCGTGAGGAACGGTTTCTCTCTGCGTCCTCCCCCTGAGATTATGCCTATGGTGGCCCTCGAGTCGTTGTGTATGGTCACCGTTCTCTTCGAGGGAACCCTCACAGACGTATGAGTCCTGGTGTGGGCTATCACCGTGCCGAAGCTGCCTGAGCTCCTCGCTATCTTGCCGCCGTCCCCTGGTCTTAGCTCTATGTTGCTTATCATGGTCCCCTCGGGGATGTTTCTAAGCGTAGTTACGTTTCCCACTTTAAGGGGGGCGTTAGGTCCGACCGTTATCTCTTGGTCGATGTGGGTTCCCTCGATCGCTGATGAATAGAATCCCGAGCCCGGCTCGAACTCTATGTATGTCAGGGGCGCGCCCCGGCCCGGCTCGTGTGTGATTTCCTTGATTGTTCCCGTCCTGTTGTTTTTCACCGGTGTTGGATACTTGGCTGGCGCGATCTTGTTCCTCTTGGCGGCTCTGAACTGGCTTGTGCCACGGCCTCGTCTCTGTACCTTTACCTTCTTACCCATTATTCACACCTACAGTATTCCTAGACGGATGGCGACGTCTGACGCGTCGTACTCTTCTTTGAGTTTTACGAAGGCTTTCTTCTCGCCTTTTCTTGTTATGAGGGTATTTACTGTTTCTGCCTCTACCTCATAGAGCTCCTCGATGGCCTTTGCTATCATACTTTTTGTGGCTGTGCGTGCCACCATGAACACTAGCTTGTTCTCGTACTCGATCATATTGACGCTGCGCTCGGTCATTAGGGGGTACTGTATTATCTTGTGAGCCTCCATTCTAGTTCCCCCACACCTCATCTAGTTTCTCGAAAGCTGATCTACCCCAAACCACTAGCCTTCCTGGGTGGGTCCCAGGAGCCAACAGCTCAACGTTAAGGCTCTGGACATCAGCAACATCAACGCCAGGCAGGTTTCTCCCTGCCCTAGTGATTCCCTTATCCTTTGACACTACGATGAGTGGCCCCTTCCCGGTCTTCTTGCTTCGTCCCCTCATCTTGCCTTTCCCGGCCCTAGTTTTCTTCCGGTCGGCTCTCTCAACATCCTCTAATATCCCTAGAGACTGGAATAGCTCCACAACTTCCTTTGTCTTGGTGAGGCTCTCCACATCGTCGTCGATGACGATGGGAAGCTGCTTCACGTCCGATACCTTATGGCCTCTACGCTTTACAGATTCCTTCACGGCGGTGGCTGCGATCCCCGACCTGATTGCCAGTCTCTTCTCTTTCTTGTTTATCTGTTTAACTATGACCTTCTCCGAGCGTGGTGGGAAGGCTTGGTGACCCCCGACGGTGCTCACCCCGAAGGCGGCGCGTCTTCCGTCTCTGATCCGTGGGACACGCGCTATGCCTCGGCCTGTTCCCATGGATTCTGCCGTCGTTCTCTTACCCGCCATGGGGTCCCTGCCCTGAGGATTGAACCTCGTGCTCTGTAAAGCTAGAACGGCTCGCTTGATGACATCATACCTAACAGGAGTCTCGAAGACCTTTGGCATATCGACTTCGTCGATCTTCTCGTTCTTCAGGCTAAGTACAGGTACCTTCACTATTCTACGCTCCTCTTGAGCCATTCTGTGTGAAGATAGGTAATCTGCGGAGGCTCCTCGGGGTACCTTGTTTTGCGAGTCGTCTTCCTGAGCTTTATCAACCTCTTGGATGGCCCCATGACGCTTCCCTTTAACATCAGATAGTCGCCTTTCACGAAGCCGTAGTTATTGAAGCCGTTCTTAGGGTTGACGCGGTCAGTCTCTTCGCCCACAAGCATTATCCTTTTGTTGTACTCTGTCCTGTTGTGGAAACCCATCTGGCCTGCTCTAGGCACCTGAGGCATTACGCCCCTTGGCACCCACGGTCCAATAGAGGCTACGGCCCTCCTCTGCTTCCTAGATTTCCTCGATAATATCCTGATTCCCCAGCGCTTGACTGGTCCTTGGAACCCCTTGCCCTTGGTCACCCCTATTACGTCGATTCCCTCTCCGGGCTCGAAAACGTCGTGCACTGTGACGGTCTTCCCTAAAAGATCCTTGGCATAGCTTAACCTCTCCTCCATGGAGCCTCCTTTAACGGGTATCTCCATGAGGTCTGGCGCCTTCTGTGAGATCGAGGTCTCCCTTGGCTGCGTGGCCGCTATTACCCTTACCTCTGAGATCCTATCGAGGTTTTTCTCGATCTCAGCCAGTTTTACGTCCGGACGCGGGTCCGTAGTGAAATTTATCTTTCTATACAAGTCGCTCGGCTGGTTCGCCGTCCACGCCTCTGACACGGCCTTGAGCCCGTCGTTTGTCTTCTCGTAGGCTTTGACGGCGACGACCAGCATAGGCGGAGTGTCGATGACGGTTGCGGGGGCCTTCACCTCCTTACCGTACTCTGGGACTCTTCGTCTATCCTCGACGTAGAACAGGTGGGTCATCCCTGCCTTGTAGCCAGCGAAGCCGACCAGCCCGGGTTCGCCGTCCAGGGATGGCCAGAAGGAGACGCGTCCTTTAATGTTACTCGCTCTCTTCCGTGGCGAGTAGGACCGTGACCCTCGCTTAGGTGATCTTGTTCTTGGCAATTGTGGACACTCCTATTTTGATAGGCTGTAAAGAATCAACAGGGCTCAGATTTAAAGGATTCGTAAAGTGTGGAAGAAAACGAGTGCCTGTGAGGATGCATGTTTTGAACACTTAAAACACTGATCAAACCTCACGAACATAGTCCTGTAGAGTATATGCGACAATCACTGCTAGAAGGGTGAAACCTGCCGCACCGAGGAAAGGGCTCGACGCGTAATATGTGCTATATAGGTAGCTTCCAATCAGAGGCCCTACTGTGAACCCCATCCTTACACAGGTCATCCTGAAACCGAAGGCCGCGCCAAGGATTTCCTCCGGCACGCTTTCAGACAACAATGTAAGCGTGGCCGGCCAAGTCATGCTCCATAAGCCTGACAGTAAAGAGTAAGCTACAAGCATGATGACCCAGTTTTCTGTGAACACCCAGGATAGGTACAGGAAAGGTATTAGAACGATGCATGATAGTATCCAACGTTTCTTTCCGAATCTCTCAGCCAATGCACCAGATGGGACCTGTGTGAACATCATGACGACGCTTGGAGCTGTGAAGAAAATTCCTATTAGCGTTGGAGACAGCCCGTGCACATCCTCAAGGTATAGAGGTAGGATCATGTTTACTCCGCCTAGCCCCGTCGTCATGAGCAGATGAAATAAGAAGAATGACGCCAGGGTGGGGAACACCCCTCGCCCGAACACGTCTCTAAACGAGGCTTTAGTCCTTTTAGTCTTGTACGCTCCCTTCCTCTTTATCAAGTAAGTTGGGATGAGGCTCAGAGCGTTGATCCCCCCAGCGATGAGGAAGACATATCTCCAGCTGAAATACTGCACCAAGAAGCCGCTTAGCGTCGGCGCTATTATACCGGTTACTGGCCAAGCCATGTTCATGATACCGAAGGTCGAGGACCTGTTTGATACTTCGGTGTTCTCTGTGATCATTGCCATCCTTGAAGGAATAAAAAAAGCTCCGGCCATGCTCAACAACATATACAGAGGGAACACTATGACCCAGTTGTTCACCATGGATAACATGAATATCGAGACAGTAGACAGCCCCGCACCGAGTATTAACAGAGTCTTCTTACCCACCCGATCTATCAAGAGACCGCTTGGCAGCATGAACATAGTCGCTACAAGGTTTCCGACGGAGATCACCATGGCGTTCTTAATCTCGTCGGCCCCCACCTCATCCAAGAACAAAGGGAACAAAGGGTTTATGAGCTGCATCGTGAGGCCGAAAGCGATATTCAAAGCGAAAAGAAGAATTAGATTCCTGTTCAGTTGCTTGAACATGTAATATTCACTGGTCTGAGTTTTCTGTTTCAGAATAATCTATTCCAGCCTTCTCTGGGTAGGGGCATATGTCGTTAAGCACACACTCGATACAGCGTGGTTTCCGGGCTCTACAAGTCTCCCTACCGAAACGTATCATGGAAAGATGCACGTCTCTAAACCTGTCGGGTGTCGAGCCATCCTCCAGCGTCCTCCTTATCTCCTCGTAGCCTGCTTTCTGTGGCACTATTCCTAGACGCTTGGTAACTCTTTCAATGTGACGGTCCACCGGAATGACTCTGTGTTTAGCCACAAACATCAAGGCCACGTCAGCGGTTTTCTCACCAACCCCTTGGAGATCCATCAGTCTATCCCTTGCCTCCGGATAGGTCATGTCGAAGACAAGCTGAATGTCTCCCCCGTATTTCTCTATTACCTCCCTGCTCACGGTTTTGAGTGTGCGTGTACGTTGGTTATACATACCGGCGGGTTTTATGGCTTCGATTATCTGTTCATCAGTCGCTGAATCTATGTTGTATGGAGTAATCCCTATTGACTCTTCGAGGCGGTTGAACGCTGTTCTCTGGTTTTTTGAGTTTGTGTTCTGGCTTAGTATCGTTGAGACAAGCCCACGGAACGCGTCAGATCCACTTGTGGTATAGTTAACGGGGTAATGCTCCAGCAGACGGTTTATCGCCGTCTCGGTACGCTGGAACACTGACAGCTCCTCGGTTTCAGGAGGCTTCATCTTCAACTCCCTCAGCCTATCTGCTATCATCTTTAGCATGCCTTGTAGGTTCCAGCGCTCCAAAGCTGATACTGCTATCCAAGGAATCCCCCATTGTTCTAGGCCGAGTTCCTCGGCGATCCTTTCCTCCTTTTCGGGGGCCTTGTCTAGCTTGTTAAAGACGAGCAATATACGATCATGGGGCACCCCTATGTCCTTCAACAGCCTGATCCCCTCGTTGAGCTTCATCAGTAACATCAGCGTAGGATCAGTGATCTCCAGAAGAAGTATGACAATGTCAGAGCTACGGATGTCGAGGAGGTTGAGCTTGAAGCTCTGGATGAGGCGGGGATCGACGTCGATGACGAAACCGATGGTATCTATGAAGAGCACGGTGGTCTCGAGATCGATGAACCTCTTCTGGTACTTGCTAGATAAAGTGGTGAAGGGTCTGTCACTGACTGGCTTGTTGTCGCCTGTTACGGCGTTGAATAGGCTCGTTTTACCGGCGTTATAGAAGCCGACTATACAGATCACAGGGTAACCTAGCTTCCGCCTGTTCCATATGCGCTGCTTCTTCTCCTCGATGAGCTTATCGATCTCCTCGCGCACCCTGGCTTGGTTCCTGCTCAGCTCCCTCATCTGACCGTGGAAAGCGTACTCGCCACCGGCCCTGAAGAAAGGCCTGTCGTACCTGTAGTTGATGGACGCCTGGAGCTTGTAGAAGGGGGCCTGCTTCTCCAGCCGCGCGGCCTGTATCTGGAGCTTGCTGAGCCGGTCGGACGCCATCTGGTCGAATATCTCCAGTGTAAGCTCGTAACGGTCTATGACGTCGCAGTTAAGCGCACGTATGAGGTTCAGCTTCTGGCTGCTCTTGAGTATGTTATAGAAGATGACCAGATCTACTCCTAGCCGCCTCACCTTCCGCCCCAGCTCCTTCACCTTGCCACTGCCGATGAAGAACTTAGAGAAAGGCCGGTACCTGCTCTGTATCACCTCGCCTACCACTTCGATTCCCAGTGTCTCCACTAATTTGTTCAGCTCATCCAGCTTTATCCTGTATATGGCGTGATCGTGGACGTCGGTCTTTAGCATGCATAGTATTGCTTTTGACTGCGACGGGCGGATCAGCTGCTCGGTCATCGATGGACAAGACACTGAATACGGGGCTATTTATAAAAACACTCTAAACGTCACGTTCCGCAGCGTCCATGAGGTTGTCCACGGACTCTATCGCGTAAATACCGAGGGAAGCAGTGAGTCTGCCCACCATCCTCCTGAGACCCTTCTCGACTTTAACTCCTTTATGCTCCAGCATCTCGGCGAAACGTTTGTTGAGTATATTTCCCTCCTGATCGAAATCCGTCAGGATCAGAACACTGCCATACTTTTCTGAGACTTCCGTCATCAGGTCGTAGTCGTTGATGCCGGTGGCGGCGCATGTAACGATCTCACCGGTGTAGCCGAGTCTCTTTAGGGACTCCACGTCCCTCAGCCCCTCGACAACAATCACATCAACTAGTTCGCTTATCTCTGATAGAAGCTCTTTCATCTCCTCTATCAGCTGTTTCCTACTTTTTGCTGAACGCATCGCAGCCACCTCAAGCAGCCAGAATCAACGCCAAGTCATTGACGTTTGTACCGGTTGGTCCAGTGAATACGGCGTCGCCCAGCTCCTTGAAGAAACTGTATGAGTCGTTCTCTTCGAGGTATGTCTCTGGATCTAGTTCTTGGGACTTTGCTCTAACAAGCGATGCCCCATCTACTATGGCCCCGGCGGCTTCCGTCGGGCCGTCGATCCCATCCGTTGCGAAGGTAAGGACTGCACAGTCATGGTCCGCTATCTTCATAAGCGCGCTTAACGCGAGCTCTTGATTCCTGCCGCCTTTGCCTGAACCCTTTACCGTCACAGTGGTCTCGCCTCCGATTATAAGAGCCCCAGGCTTTTTAACGGGTAGATCGTCTATAACGAGGCTTCTAGCTATCTCAGCGTACACGGTACCCACATGACGCGCCTCGCCCTCAACAAACGTACTAAGGATTTCAGTATTGTAGCCGAGTTTCTTAGCCTTATCAGCGGCGGCTTTCGCCGCCTTCAGGTTGTTACCTACGACTATGTTGTGAACATTATCGAAGACGGGGGAGCCTGGTTTGGGTGTTTCATCAGCCTCACCTCTTAGTCCTTGCTCGATCCTCTTCTTCACCGCTGGACTCACAGAACCCCAAACTCCGTATCTTTCTAGAACCTCGTACGCTGTCTGGTAGGTAGAAGGGTCCGGCGCCGTGGGTCCAGAAGCGATTATGTCTAGAGGATCGCCGACGACGTCGGAGAGTATTAGGCTGACTACGGTTGCGGGGTAACAGTTAGCTGCGAGCCATCCACCCTTGAATGCTGAAATATGCTTTCTGACCGCGTTAAGCTCGTTAATCGTGGCGCCCGAGCTGAGTAACTTCTTCGTCACATCTTGGACATCTTCAAGGGAGACTCCGGCGACTGGCAACGTCATGAGGGAGGAGCCACCGCCTGAAACAAGGGCGAACACCAAGTCTTCTTGGGAAAGATTCGATGTGAGGCACATCATGTCCTGGACCCCCTTGACGCCCTCGTCGTCTGGGACAGGGTGAGAAGAAGGGTTAAGCTGAACTCGATTAACGTTGTACCTTGTTTCTGTGCCCCTCAGTATGTTTACCACTCCTCCCTCTATTTTATCTCCCAGGACCTCCTCCAATGCCTCGGTCATGGGGCCACCGGCTTTACCCCCTCCCACTATCAGCACTCTATTTACATCGCTAAGGGGCTTGGTGAAGCCATCGACCACCATATTTCCTTCTATTACCTTCAGTTTATCCATTACAGCGTTTTTTGGGTCAACCGCGTTTAACGCGGCCTCAAGTATGGTCAAGGCGTCTTCCCGCATCTTTCGATTTTTCTGTGTGGAGGCGTTTTCTAACAGCTGTTGACGATTCTTAAACATGAAGCAAGCCTCGGATAAATGAGGTATATCTGTTGAAAGGAAAAAGTTTAGGGGCTACTCGCGTACGATGTACTCGCTTGCCCTAGGCGGGTCGGGACTCATGCCCTTCCTCGTCCTGATCTTCCTAATCAAATCGAGCAGCATGCTATTGGGGACCGGTGACCAGTGGTCGAAGGTCATCTGCCAGAAAGCAGTCCCGCTGGTGGCGGCACGCATCTCTTGGCTGAAGCCCAGCGTCTCGCTCACCGGAACCATGCCTATTACGTTGACTATGGGTCCGTCCTGTTCGACGCTATGTATGCTGCCCCGTTTCCTACTGAGAAGACCTGTTACGTTCCCCATCTCGGTGGCTGGTGTACGCACCTGTATCTTGTAGATTGGTTCCAGCAGCGTCGGGTCTGCGCTAAGTATTCCCGCGAACAGCGCCTGTCGTACAGCGGGCATCATCTGAGCCGGTCCACGATGAACGGGATCTTCATGTAGCCTTATATCCACCATGTTGACGAGCAGGCCGCGGACTATCTCGCCCGCCAGGGGACCGCTTCCGAGGGCCCACTGGAAGCCTCCGCTTATGTGCTGCTTAACCTCCCTGAGCCCCTGAATGCCGACTGTTGTGTCGATCATCATGTTGGCGTTCTCGTTGATGGCGAAGACCTGCCGCGCCTCGCGGAGTGTCCACCCCGCCTTCTCTCTGAGCACCTCCTCCCTTCGGCTAGAGCTGAGTATCTCGCTTAGCTCGCCGTCACGAATCAGCTTAACGATTTTCTCGTCTAAAGGCTTGAAGGTGAAGAAGACCCTGTTGTGCTTATTTGGGCTTTTACCCATGAAGGGGCCAGCTTCACACCTGATGGCTTCGCGGTACACTACTGTGGGTTCGCTCTGTATAATGTCGAGGTTGTACTGGTTTTTAATGTCCTTGACCGCGATCTCGAGATGCAGCTCGCCCATCCCTGCCATGAGGTACTCCCCGGTCTCCTGGTTTATGGTGGTCACGAGGTTGGGGTCCTGTAGGTTCATCTTCTGGAGTGCATCGATGAGGCGAGGTAGATCCGTGGGCTTCTTGGGCTCTACGGCGATGGTGAGAACCGGGTCCGAGACGTATTTTATAGACTCAAAGGGCGTCGCAGTGTCTTTGATGTCGTCCGATACTATCGTCTCTCCTGCCCTTGCTTCGCTCAGCCCCATGAGAGCTACTATGTTACCTGCCGGTATCTCGTCCACGACCTCGCGGTACGCGCCCATGTAGATGCTTACCTGCTGGGCTTTCGCCCACTTCTCCGCGCCAACTAGGTTGAGGTTGTCTCCTCTTCTGATGGTTCCGCTGAACACGCGTCCGGTGCTTATCACACCCGCTTGAGGGTCAATAATGACGTTGGATATGCATATGACTAGGGGGCCGTCTGGGTTGACGGCTAGCATGTTCTTACCCATCACGGAGTTTTCGTCTCCTTTCCAGATGTGCCTTATCCTCCTGGGCTGGTGTTCCTTGGGGTTAGGCAGCAGGTGAACAGCCATACCAAGGATGGCTTCGCTGAGGGGAAGCATCTCCTGAAGCTCCTCAAGCCGGTCTTCCTTGTACATCTGTATGATGTCCGGCAGAGTCAAACCCTTCTCCTGGAGCATTGGTAGGGTGAAGCCCCATCGGTCGAGGGCGGACCCGAACGCAACCTCGCCCTTGGCTGCGTTGATGGTCCACTCGTTCTTTATCTCGTCAGACCCATAGGTCTGAACTATCTCGTTGAACTTGTTTATTATCCTTAGGAGCTTGTTCTGGATAGAGTTAGGATCCATCTTCAACTCCTTTATGAGCCTGTCGAATTTGTTTATGTATAGGACGGGCTTCACGAACTCCTCCAAGGCTACCCTGAGCCTGATCTCGGTCATTATCTGGAACTCCTCCACGGCGTCCACCAGGAGCACGCATCCGTCCAGCGCCCTCATTGCTCTTGTTACCTTTCCCGAGAAGTCCACGTGGCCTGGGGTGTCTATGAGGTTGATGACGTATTGTTCTTTGCCCTCCTCGTATAGGAGGCTGATGTTCGCCGTTTTGATGGTGATGCCTCGCCTCTGTTCTTCCTCAAGAAAGTCGAGGGCTCGGGCTTCTCCTGCCCTTGACGGCGCCATGAGGCCGGCCATGGCTAGGAGGCTGTCGCTCATCGTTGTCTTCCCGTGGTCGATGTGGGCGATGATGCCGATGTTCCGGACCTTTTCTTGGTTATGCATCAGCTTCAAGATTTCTTCAGTCTGCTTGAACCGTGGCATTAATGATCTAATCCTTTTTACCGTAAGTTGACTATAGACACCAGTAGGAGTCTTTTAAACCCTTCCCATCAATAAAATCTACCTCAATTAATCCGTTGATCTATATAGTTATGGACATAATAATTACTAAGGAAACTATGTACGTCTTACTTCATTGAGTATGGGAGTGCCTTCTCCTCAAGTCTATTTCATTCTGTCCAAGCCTCTTCATTATGTCTGCAATTACACCGTCAAGAAACACAAGGGCGCTCAACTCGAACATGGTCCCCAAGGGCGCCATGTCGTACTCGCCTGTGATCTGGCGGCGTACGAAGTCTATGTCAACTTCCTCTTTTGTTCTGCCTTTAATGACCACAACGTGGTCGGAGAGCTGCCCTAACCTGCTGTCGCGGTGAGATGTCAACGAGACTATGTTTGCACCCATCTCTTTAGCTATCTCTGCTTGTGTAACGACCACCTTTGTGGTACCTGACCCGGAGATCGCCAGTATTAAGTCGTCTGGGCTAAGAGCAGGCGTGATGGTCTCCCCACTTACATAGACGTTGAAGCCGCTCTGCATGAGCCGTAAAGCGAAGGCTCTTCCGACAAAACCGCTTCTACCGCTTCCCAACACGAGGATCTTCTTGCCCTTCGCGCGTAGTATTTGCTGGATCATTTCCTCTATGTGTTCGTCGCTGGTGTCGTGTATTATGCCGTTGATTCCTTGGAGAATCCATGAAGAGACTTCCTTTACGAAGCTCATAACAATCCGAAAATAGACCACTACTAGGTTAAAACTATTATTAGATAAACGACAGATTCGGGTTTACATTTAAAGTAGCCGATGTAATGACGGTAAAAAAAGTACGGGAGCGGAAGTGACGAAAAAAACTAGGTTGATTATACCGTGAATGGTGCATTTGAGCTTAATTTTAAATTTATAAACCCTGGTTCCAGAGAGTTCCACGACGTTCCTCCGGGTTCTTATTATTATATATCCATGTGAAGAGGTAAAAGGAAAAATGAGAAAGAACACAGTGCTATTGAAGACCCCACTGGCCACATCTAGAATCGATGCACAAAGATTTGAGGTTTGACGAAAATGGGTTTAAATATTCTTCTAGTTGATGATGAAAAAGACATACTGGACAGTCTAACTTTTTTACTGGAGTCAGAGGGATACAAAGTCTACACAGGAAGCAACAGAGTAGAAGCAGAAAAAATCGTGAAAGAAAAAAACATCGATTTTGCTATTTTAGACTATGTTTTAGAAGATACTACAGGGGTTCAATTAGCCAAGATTCTACATAAAAAAGGTGAAAACATCAGGTTCATGTTCTTTTCAGGGCATTCAAATTTATCCAACATAGAAAATGAGCTAGATTTTACTGTTTGTGAGGTTTTTCTCAAGCCAATTGACCCAGATACTTTCTTGGAAAAGTTACAAACAGCCATCACAATTAATTGTTAATCTTAGTTACCTATAATTTTGATAAAACATAAGAATTAAGTTAGCCGAGTATATGGTGAACCCTTACGCTTCTTCTCTATCCTCTATAGAGCATATCTCGTTCTCGTTCTTGAGCACGTTGTCGATGCTGATGGTCGCTATTGTTGTTGCGTACTCCGCGATTATCCTTAGCTCCCACGCTATTTCGTTCACATACGCGGATACTTCGGGATCGTGGTTCGCTTGGAACTCCTTCAATAAAGACTCTTCCTCACGACCAACAGCCTCATAGAGATCTACGGCGTCGCTGGCAAGCTTCAGGTCTTTGTCGAACATGCTCCTCATTGCTTGGTCGAACATCGTGAAGCAGATCATACCGATTTGGCTCAACCGCTCTATGAGGCTCTCGTCGCTTTCGTCTCTCCTCTCCTCAAGTAAAATTATGTTGCCAGCTATAGCGTTCAGCCTGTCCGCGATCATCTCCAGATACCAGGCGATGAGGTTGTGTTCAACCACCTCCATCGGGTCTATTATTCCTATGGCCTCTGAGATCAGTCTTGACTGCTGTGCGCTAGCGAGGAGGCGCGCTAGGAGCCAAAATATGGTGTCTGCCTCGTACTCGCGTGTGATGGCGTCCTTCGCCAGCTCCATGTCCCTATCGATTAGGGAATCAATGCTCTCCTTGAACATTATGCTAGTGATTATATGGAGACGTTTTATGACGGTCTCTAACGGAAAGTTCTTGGGGTCTATGCTGCACTGGAGCAACAGGTGTCTGTCGCTCTCCTCGATGATACCGATGCCGAGGAGCCTCTGCGTAACTTGCCTTATGCTTTCTATCTGCTCTCTCATGAGCCGCCTTGAGCTCTCTACTCTGACGAGGTTTCTTCCGAGGACGTAGTTACCGACGATAACCCTCTCCAGAACCTTGGTGTTGTCGCAGTTGTCTACGTTCACCACGTATACGCTGCTATCCTCTGTCTTGACGGGCTCCGGTGTGAGCCGTAAGGCTCCATCGTTCTCTTCAGATATGAACACCACATCGCCTTTTTGTATCCCAGTCTTCTTCGCCCAGTTCATGGGTAAGGAGACCGAGAGAGTCGAGTACCCCACTTTCTGTACTTTTCTAGGCTCCAAGTTTTTCACCTGATGAATGACCATAGATATCAACGGGTTTTATTTCACGAAGCATCATTCGATGGGTTTTATTCAAGGCATCTGTATTTATGGTCATTATTCGGAAATGTTTTTAATAGATAATATATAAATGATTCTTTTTGTATTTTCTGGATGTTAATAGATACTAAAATACGAGTTAAGTAATTAACCCTTCTCCTAGCAGCCCAGGAAAAGGCGGGAGATACAGCTTGACGTATACCATTACCCCAAGACAAAACAGTACGATTATGAGAACAGCGTAATCTGAGCCAGTCATTTTCAGCTCATATATGTTAGTCCTTTTATCTGTCGCGCCAAAGGCTCTTGACTCCATGGCCTCAGCCAGCTCGAGGCTCCTACGGATAGAGTTGATGATTAGGGGGAGCAATATGGGAATATAGTTCTTAACTCTGGTAATGAAATTGCCTTTGTCTAGCTCCAGTCCTCTTGAACGTTGGGCGTCCATTATAGTCTGAGCCTCGTCGGCGAGGACCGGCACGAAACGTATGGCGGTTATGAACGCGAAGTTAAACTCGTATGGTATTCTAGCCTTCTCTAGGGCCAAGCTCAGCTTGTCAGGTGACGTGGTCAAGAAGAAGACGGAGAATGACGTAATCAAGGCTATGAACCGCACCGTTAGGGCGAGACTATACTCTACGAGAGCCCAGGTGAGCTGTCCACCCCTGAAGTAATAAAAGCTCAACATATTAGACGCGAATATGATGACGGCGATGACCGAGACTCCTTTAATGCTCTTGTACCACTCTCGCACGACCTTCGCTGCGACGATGAGAGGCAGTTGGATTAGAAAGATCACGATTAGGGGCACAAGTTCTAGGAACATTATCGAGGCGGTGAAGGAGACGAGGGTCAGGAGGAACTTGACCCGCGGGTCCATGTTGTGTATAAAGGTGTCGCCCCTTGTGAATCGAAGGCTCTCGAGAAGGCTCACGTCGTCGCTTCCCCCATGTTTCTAATCAGGATGTCGAACGCCTCGTTGACGTCCAGCACGTCTCTCGGCAAGCCGTAACTAGAAAGGCTATAGAACAGCCGCGTTATCTCCGGTGGAGCGACGCTGCATCTATTCAGAGTCTCTAAGCGGGTCATTATCTCCTTCGAGGAACCGTCGTCTATAACGCGTCCACCAGCCATTAATACTATCCTCGGCTGGCTCTCAGCCACGAACTCCACGTCGTGCGTGACTATGATTACTGTTTTCCCCTGTGATCGTAGATGTGTAAGGAAATGCCTCAGCCTCTCCTTCTGTCCATAGTCTTGGCCTATCGTAGGCTCGTCGAGCACAAGTATTTCCGGGTCCCAGGCAAGCACAGAGGCGAGAGCCACCCTCTTGCGTTCGCCACCGCTTAGAGTAAACGGGCTCTTGCACCTATATTCTGTGAGGTCTAAGAGGTTCAATGCCCAAGTCACCCTTTGCTCTATTACAGAATCATCGAAGCCGAAGTTTCTGAGGGCGAAGCTTATCTCTTTTTCAACTGTCTCCTCGAAAAGCTGGTCGTCCGGGTTCTGGAACACTAGCCCTATGTTCCTCGCCAGTTGGGCGACGCTCAACGTTGAAACGTCCACAGAGTTGACCATCACCTCGCCACTTGAAGGCTTTAGTAGGCCGTTGAAGTGTTTCACGAGAGTTGTCTTCCCGGCGCCGTTCTCCCCCATTATAGCCATGTAGTCTCCTTGATAGATCGTCAGCGAGATGTCTCTGAGGGCTTCTACACCACCTGGATAGGTGAAAAATATGTCTTTTACCTCGATCGCGGGCTGGTGGTGATACTCGCCAACGAACCCGGATAAATCGTCTATCTTTTCGGCTCTAAGGTATTGACGCACGGTGAGCATTGATTTAAATTCGTCGTAGAACTGGTTTGCAGAGACCGGTAGCCTGTTAAAGTGTACTCCTCTTGAGTTGAGTCTTCTAGCTAGCTCGAACACACGGGGGATGCCAACGCCCAAGAGGCGAGTCTGATAGTCAGCGAAAACCGTTGTTGGCTCTCCATCCTGTACGACCCTGCCTTCGTTTAACACGATCATCCGGTCCACGTGTTTCGCGGCGAGGTCCATCCTGTGCTCGATGAGTATGATGGTTATGCCAAGCTCCTTATTCAGGTAGTCCAGCACAGAGAAGATGTGCTCCGCGCCTACGGGGTCGAGGAAGGATGTGGGCTCGTCCATGACGATGATGTCTGGGCGCATGGCGAGCACGGAGGCGATGGTGAGCCTCTGTTTCTGGCCGCCAGATAGCTCGTGTGTAGCCCGTTGCCGTAGTTGTTGGAGTCCGGTGGTCTCGGCAGCCCACTCGATCTCCCTGTACATCTCTTCTTTAGGTACTCCAAGGTTCTCCAAGCCGAATGCAATGTCCTTCTCTACAGTCAACGCGAATATCTGGTTGTCCGGGTTCTGGAATATGAGGCCAACGTGCTGCGCAAGCTTCATGATGGGGTTTTCCTTAGTGTCCAAGCCGGCGACCTTCACCGATCCCTCCATGACGCCGTTATAGAACTTGGGTACTAGGCCGTTGAGGCACCTGCAGAAGGTGGTCTTGCCGCAGCCGCTGGGGCCCGTCAGAAGAATGAACTCGCCGGGCTGCACCGTGAGGGAGATGTCGTTGAGGACGGGTTTCTCGGAGTGGGGGTACGTGTACTTCAGGTCTTTTACTTCGATCAGTCCCAACTCTGCGGCCCTCACGAAACCGGGTTTCTCTATTGAACGCAGCCTGTGATATAATAGTTTAACCTATAATACTTGCTGGGAGCCTCGCCTGTTCAACTCATCCCTAAATAGCATCTTGACTTGATCCATAAAATCCTCGATGTTGCCTTCGCCGTTGTACCCGGCCGCTGTTGGGTGGCCGCTCCCTGAGCCGCCGAGACTTGAGGCAAGCTCACCCACAACCTCCCCTAGATGGATTCCAGTAAGCCTGTGAAACCGATTCTTTGATCTGAAGCTGGCTCTCAGCGTGCCTCTGTTCTTACCAGCGACGGCTGCTACGTCCGCACCTAAGGATAGGAGAGCCCTCGCCCCGGAAGACTGGAATGAGCCGAGGCGACTGAAAGCCAGTATCCAGTCTCCCATTACCTCTATCTCCGCACGCTGTCCGGCTCTAAGCCTCGCTATCTTCTCAGATTTACTGGATTGGACAGTCAACAAATCCTTGATCCTTGACACATCCCCAACTTGTTCGAGGAGAGCCGAAATTATCCGGAACGTGTTAGATCCTCCCAGGGAGAAGTGCTTGGTGTCATAAGCGATGCCGGCAAGTAATGCTATTGACGCGGTCTCTGAAGGCGTCACGTCGTAATAATCATACAATATGTAAACTATCTCTGATGCCGAAGAGGCTTCGGGGTCCACAAAATATAGCTTTGACAGCTCGTATATCTCGCTGTCCGGTAAGTGATGGTCTATGAAAACGATCCTAGCGTCAGTCTTCTTTAACGGTTTTTCCCATCCGCCGAGTTGATTAAAGCTCCCAGTATCTACAACAACGTAGGCATCTGCTTCCTTAAAAGCCGTCTCGCATAACTCTATCCCCAGTATAGATGCTATATTTCTTGATAGAACACTGGCGTCGTCAGGAATTACGATGCTCGGTTCTAATCCCGTCAAGGTTTGTATCAGCTCCTTAGCGCCTTGGGCTGCTCCCAGCGCGTCTGGATCAGCGTTGTGATGACATAGAACAATGACCTTGCCTTCTATGACGCCACGGAAATCGCCCATCTCCGACTGCAATACAGACACCGTAGCCTATGACAGGGATATTTGTATGTTTAGAAGATTAAGGGTTGTGAATTAAGATGGGGTGATCCCGAGTTCCTTTTGGAGGGTCTCCTGCAGGGTCGTCATCTTTTCCTGCGTCTTATCTTCCTGCTTCTTGAGGACCTTTGCCCTCATCTCAAGGAACTCTCTTCGCTCCTTGAGCTCCTTCACCACCGTCTCTCTATCCTTCTCCACGAGGACAGCCCCGACGCTCTTATATACCTTTGATTCTCCTTCGACTTCTTCCAGTGCCTCCAGCGCCTTGTCCGACTCGACCATCTCCATCTCTATTCTCTGTTTCTGGAGGAGGAGCTGCTGCATGGTGTTCTGTAGCTGCTGTAGCCGCTGCAGACGTTCCTGAACTTGAGGAGGAAGCTGAGTTATTCCCGACATGTATATCGCAGATAAAACCATGTAGCTGCGCTTTATACTTATCTAAAAAATGGGAAAGAGGGGTTTAGCGGGTTCTGGTCCAGTCTCTGCCTAGAGTCTCACGGGCGATGACTATCTTCTGTATGTTCTGCGAGCCCTCGGCGCCTATACAGTAGCTCATCACGCCCCTCATGCCCATCTCTAGGGGGCATTCCTTGGTGTAGCCGTAGGCTCCGAACCAGTACATGACTCGCCTGAAGGTGTCGAGGGCGTGGTGAGGCGCAAGGTACTTGCACATCGATATGTACTTGGACAACTCCAGAGCAGTGAAGGTACCGTGCTGGTACTTCTGGTCAAGCATCCAGGCAGTCTTATAGATCAGCTGCCTTATCGCCTCGCCGTGAGCAGCCATGTCCGCCAAGTCGAACTGAATACCTTGATACTTGGCAATTTGCTGACCGAAAGCCTCCCTCTCTTTGATGTAGTCCATACCTATCTCAAGGCTTCTCTGGGCTGCGCCTATGCAGCTTGCTGAAACGAGGAGACGAGCAGCGTCGAAGCCCTCCATTGTTAGGTAGAAGCCGCGGTTGGTCTCCCCGAGCTGGTACTCCTTGGGCACTTTGACGTCTGTCATCTTGAAGCCGCCTGTGCTTATGGCCATCCGACCCATGTTGTCGAAGCGCTTTGTGATCTCCACGCCCTCATGGTTGATTGGCAGGAAGACCGCCGTCATGCCGCGGTGTCCCCTGGATTTGTCGTTGTATCCCGAAACGAAGTACCCTCCGTCCATATCGGCCGCCTCTGCGGTGCCGCTGATGTAACTCTTCTCGCCGTTCAAGACCCAGCCATCGCCGTCCGACTTAAGCTCCGTCTTGTAGCCCGCGACATCGCTGCCTCCACCCGGCTCTGTTACGCCTATGCCTATGAAGCCCTCTCCTCGCGTTGCCCTCTTAATATAGCCTTCCTTTACAACGTCTGAGGCAAGTCTGTTGACCACGTAGCCCCAGCTGGCCTGAACGAGATAGAAGACCGCCGAAGCCACAGATATGTCAGCGTATCCCATCTCCTCAGCGGCTATGGTCGCGGTGACCCAGTCTGCGCCTGAGCCCCCGTCCTCCTCGGGTATGGTGAGCAGCAGGAGGCCCATGTCCCCCATGCCCTTTATCAGGCTCTTGGGTAGCTCGTGGTTCGTGTCGTTCTCCCTGACTTGCTCAAGGCTCAAGTTCTTCGAGAGCCACTCTCTCATCGCCTCACGGAAAAGTTCCTGTTCCTCTGTGAACGAGAAATCTATCAAGTTTCATCACCAGATGATTCTGTTTGAGTTACCCACAGCGCATATAAGAGCTTCGTAATCGAGTGAAATATCCTTAGACTGGAGTTGGCTCGTCGAGCACTCTTTATATCCATAGCGTCTCAGTTCGAGTGGTCGTTTAACTAATGAACATCCTCGTTCTAGGGATGGGGCTCATGGGTCCAACGATAGCGAAAGACTGCTGCGCCGACCCAGAGGTCACCAAAGTGACCGGATGCGACATCGACTCAATGAAGCTAGAGGAAGCCAAGAACTACGTGGATAGCGCCAAGTTTGACACGGCCGTTGTCAGCGTAACAGATCACGACGGACTCGTTGAGATCATGAAGGGCTACGACGTGGTCATCCATGGGACCGCCTCAAGGTTCAGCATGAACGCGCTAAAAGCCGCTATGGAGGCAAAGATAGACATAGTGGATCTAGCCGGCGGCGGATATCCGCAGGAAGGAGCCATCTATGACGAGGTGGAGGCAGCAGGGATTACCGCGATGCCCGGGTGCGGAGTCGACCCTGGACTAATAGACATCCTCTCAGGTCAAGCCATACGTTTGCTGGACCAAGCCGACGAGGTGCTTTTCGCCTGCGGAGGTCTCCCCAAGGATCCCGAGCCCCCTCTAGACTACAAGATAGTGTTCGGCGGGACCAGGATGCCTGTCCGCCCAGGAAAGGTGCCTATGATCGTCGACGGTGAGGAGCTTGAGATGGAAAGGTACTCCGAGGTGGAGTCCATATTCGTGGAAGGGCTTGAGCCCATGGAGGCTTTCGTAGACGGTTACCCTTCGTCGTTGCTCAAGCTGTGTTTAGAAGAAAGGATACAGCACTTCAGGGGGAAGACTATAAGGTACTCCGGGTTCGTTGACAAGATCATGTTCTTGAACGATCTCGGCCTCATCAGCGAGGAGCCCGTTGACTACGATGGGGTTGAGGTAGTCCCCCGGGAGTTATTCTACAAGATTGTGTATCCCCTTGTGAGGTTCGACACCAGTGAAGGCGACAGGGACTTAACAGTGCTGTTGGTCAGAGTCTCGGGAACCAAGGACGGTAGCGAGACCGTATTCAGCTACGACATGGTTGACTTCTACGATGAGGAGAACCAGATAACCTCTATGGCTAAGACCACTGGCTACACAGCTGCCTTGATAGCCAGGATGCTTGGGCGGGGAGCGATCGAGCAGAAGGGAATACAATGGCCGGTGCGCGTGATACAGGGTGAACTATGCGATGAACTCCTTGGCAGCCTCAGGGAGAGAGGAGTGACTGTGACCGAAATGGTGACAACGACAAGGACTCTTTAGTTTTATAATATGGCTAGCTGCCGGAGTTCTTTGGCAACCGATAATATATTATTAGAGCTAAAATTGTTGGGATATGGATTACGCATACTTCGAATATGGGGTCAAGGAACATGTAACTTGTCCTCTGTATGAGGCCTATGATGAAAGAAAAAAACGTCATGGCTATAGCAGTCGTTCTCCATGACTGTTTATCACTGGGCATATTGTTTAACAATATCCTCACTGGGAGCCGAGGAGGTCTATTAAGGGTATATCTTGGAATGTGCCTTCAGGAAGTGTTCTCCTCACAGTCATTGGTAGAACGCGCTCGTTCAGCTCCTGTATGGCTATATCTATTGCGTCGCTGACCCCTTTAGATAGCTGGACAAGTATCGGGGCGCCCAACGACACCTGCAACGCTCTGGCTCCTACTATTCTCGCCCTCTCGAAGCGTGTCAGCTTCGGGGGCCCTATCATCACATCGTCACTCAATTCGATCGCTTCAACATGATTTAATGAGTTCAAGCCTTGCTCAAACACATTCTTTCTTCTCGAGGCTTTTGTTGTCGGATTCATTTTTATGTGTGGCAGTCGATGAACGGGACAAACAAGCACCTCGGAGCTACTACCCAAACCAAAGAGACTAGATATAAACATTTTCTTATTTAAGGAGAAGATTAATAAACTCGTTACATTGGTTACGGCGATACCCTGACGGTGGAGGGTAAACAGAGGCTTTTCCGCGTTATTTCTCGGAAATAACCTCGTTCCTCATGACACCCAGCTTCTCTACGCCACTCTCTATCACGTCTCCTACCTTTAGGAGCCCAGATGGGTGAGCGAAGCCTACACCGGACGGCGTTCCCGTGGCGAAAACGTCTCCAATCTCCAGCGTTATGCCGTCACTCAGGGTGCTGATTATCGTCTTTACGTCGAAGATCATGTCGCTTGTATTGGCCTTCTGACGGGTCTCGCCGTTGACTTTGCACCATAGATCAAGGTTCTGAGGGTCTTCCACCTCGTCCGCGGTAACCAGATATGGGCCCATTGGCGCGAAGGTGTCCTGGCTCTTGCCTCTGTACCACTGGTTGTGCTGTCGTTGAAGCGTACGCGCGGATATGTCTTGGAACACCATGTAGCCAGCTACATGGTTCAGCGCCTCGTCCTTGGAGATGTATTTGCCTTCTTTCCCGATGACGAAGGCCAGCTCGACCTCGTAGTCGAGCCTCTCCACGGCCTTGTTGTAGATGACAGGGTCGTAGGGGCCAGTTATGGAAGTTGGGGGCTTGGTGAAGAAGACTGGGTGAGGCGGCAAAGGCCTGTTTCTGTCACTTTCCTTCACATGATCAGCGTAGTTGAGACCCATGCAGACTATGTTCTTCCTGGTTCGAGGTATGGGGGCGGCGAGGCTGAGATCGCTTAGCTTCACTAAGCCTTTAAGTTTCCCTGATGCCAAGTTTTTTTCAGCTTTTTTGACGGCCTCTCCAGTCTTCTCCATCCCTTTGGCTCCCATGTCTAGCAGTTTAAGCATGGACGGCTTCGATCCCAGGGCTTTGTCGAGGTCTAGAACATAGTCCTCTATTACGGCCCCAAGACCGTATCCTTTCTTTGTTTTATATGTGACGAGCTTCATGTCAAATATTGAGGAATGCATCGACTTTTAACACTATTCACCGTGGAAGGTAAACGAATTATCCGTGAACAACACGTAATATGCCATGGAAAAAGTATATACACATGAGAAAGCCAACACTAGGCTACTGGGGAAACCGGTCCTTTTAGAGAAGGGTAAGGCTGTCGTCGAGTTAACGTCAACTGCAGAGATGGTCGTTGACGATAGGGGCCTGGTTCACGGTGGTTTCACGTTTGGGTTGGCTGACTACGCCGCGATGTTGGCCGTCAACGATCCCTACGTAGTTCTTGGCTCAGCTAACGTGAAGTTCACGGCCCCGGTGAAGGTCGGAGACAGAATGGTCGCCACTGGCATGGTTGAGTCATTGGAAGATAAACGGCGTGACGTCTCGGTGGAGGTCTCGGTTGACGATAGGGTGGTGTTGAGGGGTGTCATGGTGTGCTACGTGCTTGAGAGGCACGTGTTAGACATTTAGATGGTATAGTGTTAACTTCAATCGCTAAGCTTTTTATACGTTAAAGGTTAACTGTGGGGAAGTTCAGGTGTACAACATGCCGATAGTGATCGATCCATCGAAGGATGGCTTGGAAAAGGTTCTTAGAGACTACCAGATCGAGGCCCTAAGTCACGTGTGGGAACATGATGGGGCAGGACTAACATCGAGAGAGGTTTACGAGGCTGTAAACGAGAGCCTCAACGGAGGTAGGAGCGTTTCCCGTGCCTCTATTATAAACTTCCTCAACGCCATGTGCGACGAAGGGGTCCTTGATTTCGAGGAAGAGACCTGTAAAGGCGGGATGAGGAGAAGGTATAGAAAGGGAATGGATGAGGCCGCTTTCAAGAAGTATGTGGCGTCCACTGTGCTCAGGAGTCTGATGAAGGATTTCCCTGAACAGACTTTGGAGGCTATAAAGTCCAACCTCGACGCCAGGTCGTTGGAGAGGCTCCACGACTAGCTCCAAGATTATTATATTATTTTACATATTTTTTATTGCATATGGTTCTGATAACTGTCGATGTCAAGGCGGGTTCCAACAGGGACTCTGTAGAGCTGATAAAGGAGGGACATTACATGGTCCATGTGAGGGCTCCTCCCCGCAAGGGTAAGGCGAACGCCGCTATCACGAAGCTTTTGAAGAAGCATCTGGGGTGTTCGGTGGCGCTTGTCAGGGGCCACACGAGTAACAGGAAGGTTTTTGAGGTGCTTGAGTAGCCGGGTTTTAGGGGCGCGTCGCTTGGGTTGGGGTTGACTTGTTTTGGTTGAGTTGATGGAGGCGCTGAGGGCCTGCACCTAGCCGAGCTTCGATATCACCGTCTTTACTGTTTTTCCCGGTTCGACGCCCAGCTTCTTGGCTTTGCTGGTGGCTGCCTTTATCTCGGCGTTGAGGACGTCGGTGAAGGAGTTGACGCCGCTCACCGTGGCGGCGGCTGCCCCTAGCTTCTCGGCTACCTCTATGTTGAGGTAGCCGCACATGATGAAGCCTTTTTCTCCTTTGATTAGGAGGAGGGGGGGTAGCTCTGGGAGGGTGGATTTCATTGCCTGGAAGGTTTTGCCGTCTATGACGAGTTTGTCTATCTCGAACATGATCTATGGTGGGTTTTGGTTGTACTAATCTTCTTCGGAGGGGGTTTGTTGTTACATGTTACTTGTAATAGCGGAAAAAATTATTTGTAGTTTAGGGGGAAGGCTGTGTATATTTTGGTGCCGAGGACGAGGTTTTCTATGGTTATGTGTTCGTTGGGTTGGTGGGCTTGGCCTGTGAGGCTTGTGCCGTAGCCGAGGCTGGGGATTCCCGCGATTCTGCTGGTGCTGATGCCGTCTGTGCCTCCTGTGAGTATCTTGGTGTTTACTGGTTTGCCGGTTATTCTGTGGATCGTTTCTTTGAACTGTTTGGCGAAGCTTGTGTCGGGGGTCTCGCTGAAGCCGGCGGTGTCTTCGGGTTTGAAGTCTCGGTGTTCTACTTCCAGTCCGTCGATGCCTGACTCTTTCACCAGCTCTTTTATCCGTTCCACCACTCTTAGCTGGTGGCTGCCTGGGGTCAGACGTATGTCGAACTGGGCTTCGGCGTAGTCCGGGATGACGTTGATCTTGACGCCTCCGTTGATTATGTTGCAGGTGACGCTTGGCGTGTAGAAGTTGTGGGCCATGAGCTTCTCCTGGGCGGGGGTGAGGTCCTGGGTGTTCTTGTAGTACTCGATGCTGTCCAGTATTGCGGGTTTGAGGGCTTCTGGGAAGTCCAGCTGGAAGTCGTTTATCTTCTCCACGTAGGGGATGCCGGCTATGAGCTTCTTTATGGCGTTGTCGCCGAGGTAGGGTGTGCTGCCGTGGGCCGTCTGCCCCCTGGCTATGAGCTTGACGCCTGCGCCTCCCTTGCAGCCAAGGTCTATGCTGGGGGCTTCTGGGCCTCCGCCGTTGCCGTCGCCGATTACGCATACGTCGCCCTTGAACCTGCCCGTCTCGGCGAGCCACCGTGCTCCGGCGCCTCCGCCTATCTCCTCGTCGGCGGTGAACCAGAACTCGACGGTGTTGGGCACGTCCTTCATCTCGCTGAGTAGACGGGCGGAGACCATGGCGGCGGCGCACGCGCCCTTCATGTCGCTGGAGCCGCGACCCCATACGCAGCCGTCTGCGACGGTGCCGCTGTACGGCGGATATGTCCAGTTCTCGGGCTTACCCTCGGGGACCACGTCCATGTGGCCCACCCAGAGCACCTTCTTCTTCCCACCGCCTTTTATCCGTGCCAAGATGTTAGGCTTCTTGGGGTCGCTGGCGTGAACCTCGTTCTCGATGCCGTGCTCGTCGAGGTACTTCTTGATGTAGGCCACTACCTCGTCGGTGTGTCCGTCTGGGTGCGCGGAGTTTACCTTCACGAGGCCCGAGCAGAGCTCAGTTACCTCTTTCTCGGCTTCTTCCGCTAGCCGGGATATCTTATCTAGATCCATGCTTAGGGGTTGAGTTCAGCGAAGAAAAGATTTAGGGTTCAGGGATAGTCCGGCTCTCCATGAGGTCCCAGAGGCGCTGCATGGCCTGGGGGAGTAGCTCCTGTATGGGGAGGCCGTAGGGGCACCTGCTCTCGCACTCGCCGCAGTGGATGCAGGTCTCCAGCTTCATCTTGGCGTCCTTTACCGCCTTGACTCTGCTGTCGCTCCAGCCCATGCGTCTGAGCACCTGCGACTCGGTTCTCAGTATGGTGCTTATAGGGATGCCTTGGGGGCATGGCTGGCAGTAGTTGCAGCTTCGGCAGAACTGGTCTCCCAGCCTCTCCTTGTCTCGCATGATTAGCGTCTTCTCCTCGGCGGTTAGGGTGTGGTCGCCCATCCAGACTCCGTGGTTCTCGTCTACCTCAGCTACGCTCATCATACCCGGGATCACAAGGTCGCAATCGGGGTTGCTGAGCACGTATTTTAACGCCGTGTTGGCGTTGCTGAAGGCGCCGCCGCCGAAGGGCTTCATGATTATCGTGCCCACGTTCAGCTTCTTGCACGTCGGCAGCAGCGTCTCCGCGGGCTTCGTGGTGAGGTAGTTGTAGGGTATCATCACGGTCTCGAAGAGCCCCGTCTTTACCATCTCGACGGCGAGGTCAGGGTTGTGGCTTGTTAAGCTTACGTGGTTGATTCTACCCTGCTCCTTAGCCTCCATGACGGCCTCAAGCGCCCCGCCAGGCGCCCTCACCTGGCTCCACTGCTCCTCGGTCTGGACGTTGTGGAGCTGATAGACGTCTATGTAGTCTGTCCGCAGGTTCCTGAGGCTGATCTCCAGCTCATACCTGATTCCTTCGGCCGTCCTCTGGTGGCTCTTTGTGGCGATCACCACGTTTTCCCTTACGTCCTCAAGCGCCTTTCCTATGCGCTCCTCGCTGGTGGTGTAGCCCCTGGCCGTGTCGTAGTAGTTGAGGCCCAGATCGTAGCATCGCCGGACCACCTCTATCGCCTCTTCCTCCGTGACTCGTTGGATGGGTATGCCGCCGAATCCCAGGGACTTCACCTTTAGCCCCGTCTTCCCGAGCGTTATCTCCTTCAAAATGATCTAGATAATGTACGGTCGGCTCGTTAAAAACCTCAGCGTGTGGCTGAATAGGTTTTAAAAGTGGTGGAACACCCTGAATACGATTCATATGTCGCATCCTGTCTCACTCGATGAACCGGGGAAGCGAGTTGTCTTGATGGGTAATGAGGCTATCACCCGCGGCGCCGTCGAGGGCGGAGTGGCTCTCGCATCGGGTTACCCGGGGACGCCTTCGTCTGAGATCGGCAACACCTTCGCTAGGGTAGCCAAGGAGCTGGGAATCCACTTCGAGTGGAGCGCCAACGAGAAGGTGGCGCTGGAGGTCGCGTTCGGGGCCTCCATGGTGGGCCAGAGGGCCATGTGCAGCATGAAGCACGTGGGCGTCAACGTCGCGCTGGACATACTGAACCCCATCACCCTGAGGGGCGTCAAGGGCGGTCTAGTACTGGTAAGCACGGACGACCCGAGCCAGCACAGCAGCCGCACGGAGCAGGACAACAGGTGGCTGGGGAGGCACAACGACGTGCCCATCCTGGAGCCCAGCAGCCCCCAGGAGGCCAAGGACCTCACCAAGTACGCCTTCGAGCTCTCTGAGCGGGTCAAGCTGCCGGTGATGATCAGAACCGTGACCCGGCTCAGCCACATGCGGAGCGACGTGGAGTTGGGGGAGATGCAGGAGCTGGACAGGGAGGCCACGTTCGACTGGGACGACTTCAGCTACAGGGTCGCTGGCTTCGATAAGCTCTTCAGGCGCCACCGGGAGCGCCACGGCAAAATAGACTCGGTGCAGGAGATATTCGAGGACTCAGGATTCAACGAATTGAAGTTAGACGGGAAAGAGTCTATCGGCGTGATAGGCGTCGGATTCGCCTTCACTTACGTCAAGGACGCGTTGGAGCATCTCTGCGTCGAGGACAAGGTTGCGTGGCTGAAACTTGTCACGACGCACCCGATGCCCGAGAGGCTCGTCGCCAGGCTCCTCGGACAGGTGGACACGGTGATCATAGCCGAGGAGGTGGACCCATTCATAGAGCTCCACGTTAAGGCGCTCGCCAAGGACGTTAACCCTGGCGTGAAGGTTCTCGGCAGGATGAATGGCTTCATACCACGCGAGGGGGAGCTGAGCCACGAGGTCATAGACGCTAGGATAGCAGAGTTCACGGGCGTGGAGCTGCCGTCAGAGGCCAGGGGCGATCTGGAGGAGGCCAAGGCTGCTCTCCTTTTCGACAGGATGCTCACCATGTGCGCTGGGTGCCCCCACAGGTCCAGCCTCTACGCGTTGAAGAAGGCGGTGCAGGCCATAAAGGGCGACCTCATGAACGTTGTGGTCAACGGGGACATAGGCTGCTACGGGCTGGCGCACGCGCCTCCCATGGAGTTCGAGGACACATACTTCTGCATGGGGGCCAGCATAGGCGTCAGCCAGGGCATGCAGAGATTCGGCGTTGACACCATCGCCTGGATAGGGGACGGCACCTTCTTCCATGCCGGCATCCCGGCCCTCCAGAACGCGGTGCACAACAAGGCGCCCATTAAGGTGGTTGTGGCGGACAACCAGGCGGTCGCCATGACCGGTTTCCAGACCAACCCCCAGCTCGGGAGGACGGCGACGGGCGACGAGGTTGAGCCCATCATGATTGAGGACATCGCCAGGGCCTCGGGTGTAAAACAAGTCGAGGTCGTGGACCCCTACGATCTAGAAGCCGCGGAGGAGGCGTTCAAGCGGATGCTGGAGTTCGACGGCGTCGCCATGGTGATCGCCCGCAGGGAGTGCGCCATGGTAGCCGTTAGGAACATGAGGCCGGAGAGGCCGCCAGTATACATCGTAGATCATGAGGCCTGTATCGGCTGCAAGCAGTGTCTGAACACCTATGGGTGCCCCGCGTTGATGTGGGACGAAGACGAGCTCAAAGCCAGCATCGACACAACTCTCTGCATGGGGTGCACCAGCTGCGCCCAAGTCTGCCCCGTCGGCGCCATCCACAGGAGGGACGACGCTTGAACTCGTTCAAGGCGGTGATCTCAGGAGTGGGTGGCCAGGGAACCCTGCTGGCTTCGAGGCTGTTAGCCGAGGCGGCCATCAACGCCGGGCTCCACGTGAAGATCGGGGAGACCTACGGGATGGCGCAGCGCGGGGGCCCCGTGATGGGGCACATCCAGATAGGGGGCATGGCCTATAACCCTCAGATAAGGAAGAGGGAGGCCGACGTGCTCGTGGGGTTTGAGCCTGCGGAGGCTATTCGCCGTGGTGTGACGTACCTGAAGGACGGCGGCCTCGCTTTGGTGAACAAGCGTGTGACGGCCCCCGTGGAGGTAATATCAGGGTTAGTACCTTACCCGGAGATAGGTGAGCTCATGGGGCTGCTTAGGAAAGTCACCGAGAGGCTGGTCGCCTTCGACGCCACGAGCCTAGCCGAGGAGGCGGGCGACCCCATCGCCACAAACGTCGTCATGCTCGGCGCCCTCACCGAGAGCGGTGAGCTGCCCTTCGGCGAGGAGACGATGCTCTCCACGCTCCAGAACAGCCTGAGGCCACGGTTCCTCGAGCTTAACATGAGGGCCTTCGACCTGGGTAGGGAGGCATACAGGGAAGTAGTCTCATAGTCTTCAACAATCGTTTTATATTGTCTAGGGTCCGCCTTGACAGGCGGTCCCGTTGTCAAAGCTCAAGACCATAATAGCCGTCGTCTTAGTCTTAATCATAACCGTCACGACGATAGGAATCCTCTCCTCCAAGCCAGCTGAGGAGCCCGAGGAGACGCCCGAACAGGAGACGTCTACAGGTGAGGAGACCCCTGAACAGGAGGAGCCTGAGCCGGTCGTGACCCGGTTCAGCAAGATACCGTCCGACGCGGTGAAGCAGACTCCCGACATGGATCAGTACCCGCCTGTGCTTCACAGCTTCCTCTGGGAGGAACCCGTGCCGGTGCCGGGGGGCGTCAACACGGCGGGCGCCGAGGACTCGCCCTTCGTGAGCCCGGACGACCAGAGTTTCTACTTCTTCTTCACGCCGGACGTCAGGGTTCCCGTCGAGAAGCAGCTGATCGATGGTATGACCGGCATATGGGTAAGCAAGAAAGTGGACGGGGAGTGGGCCGAGGCTGAGAGGGTGTGGCTCATCGAAGGCGGTCTGAGCCTCGACGGGTGCCATTACGTCAGCGACGACGAGATATGGTTCATGTCTGTTAGGCTGGGAAACATGAGGGAGATCGACCTGTACATCGCTGACCTCACCGAGGACGGCCCGACGAACGTAAGAAGCGGCGGCGAGGAGCTAAACCTCGAGGTCGGGTTAGGCGAGTTCCACGTCAGCCCCGACGGCCAGCAGATATACTTCCACAGCACGCGCGAGGACGGCCATGGCGGCATGGACGTGTGGATGACGGAGTGGACGGGGGACGGCTGGAGCGAGCCCGTGAACGTGGAGGCCGTCAACAGCCCAGACATGGAGGGCTACCCATACCTCACACAGGACATGAGCGAGCTCTGGATCAACAAGAATTACATGGGTTCGCCGGGTACGTGGAGGTCAAAGTGGGTGGACGGCGGGTGGAGCGAGCCCCAGCTCATCGTAAGCAGCTTCGCCGGGGAGCCCAACCTGGACAGCGAGGGTAACATCTACTTCGTCCACCACTACTACAGGGACGGCGTCATGCTGGAGGCCGACATCTACGTTGCGTACAGGAAGCCCACGGTGGAGCCGGCCGACGAGGCTTACTCACCCGGCAGAGGCTACCTCATGGGATACCTGCCGACGCCCGGTGATGGGCAGGGCTTCGACGACGTGTACGCGTGGGCGACGGACTCATGCGAAGTCGTGCCCGTCTGGGGAAAGCCCTCGCCGTTCTGGGAGAAGGCTGATGACCTCGGCGGCTCCTGGGGGGAGACCTTCGTGGAGCAGCTCACCCGTGGCAACGGCATGGCGCCCCTCGTACACTTCAGCTTCATAGGTGAAGGCATGACTCTCAGCGCCCCGCCGGGCGCTGGCTACACTCTTAGCGATACGGAGTGGAGGCTCATGTACAAGAGGGCGGTCGTGGAGACGGTGGAGGCGTCAAGACCTAGGTATCTAAGCGTCGGGAACGAGGTGAACAGGTGGTACGAGAAGTATGGGTTGGATGGGGCTAACGGGTTCAAGCACTGGGTGAGCCTTTACGAGGAGATATACGACGAGGTCAAGGAGCTTAGCCCCGAGACCAACGTGTTCTGCACCTTCAGCAGGGAGATGGTGAGCGAGAACAGGGAGGCCGACATGGCCGTGCTCGACCTCTTCGACCCGGAGAAGCTCGATATGCTGGTGATGACGAGCTACCCCCATAGCGTCCAAGGAGTCAACAGGCCCAGCGACATTCCATCCGATTACTACAGCGGCGTCGCTGAGAGGATGCCCGGGAAGCCGTTCGGGTTCAGCGAGATCGCGTGGCCGTCCATGGACGCCTTTGGAGGAGAGCAGGCGCAAGCCGATTTCATATCGTCTTTGCTTGGGCTCACGACAGGAAGGGGAGTTGACCTCAAGCTACTGATGTGGCCGTGGCTCCACGACCTCGGAGAGACGGACTGCACGGGGCTCATCACCTGTGACGACGTGGAGAAAGCGGGATTAACCAAGTGGATGAAGCTCTACTCGACGCCATAGCCTACTGCCCATGTAGGGAATATTTTTGAAGGTATTTGATAAAACATTTTAGAGTGACAGTCAATTTGGAGAGAACGATCACCTACTTCAAAGACATGGGCATTACGAACACGGATGAAACGCTCAGGATAGCCAAGAGGAGAGCCGACGAGGCCGGGGTAAAGACCCTGCTGATAGCCTCCACCTATGGTCACACAGCAGAGAAGGCTCTAAAGTTATTCGGAGCAGGCTACAGCATTATCTTTGTCGGCGGCAATAAAGAGGATTTCCCGGACGAACTGTACCGGAGACTGGTGAACGGTGGACACCGCGCGGTGTTCAACTCAGACTACGACTTCTCATACCCTGAGGATGCCTGGGAGATACTGAGGAGGTTCTGCGAGGGGATGAAGGTCTGCGTGGAGATGACGTTGATAGCCACAGACCTCGGGATGCTCGCCACCGGCGAGGAGGTCATCGCCGTGGCTGGGACGGGTAGGTACGGCTTCGAACAGGGAGGAGGCGCGGACACCTCCATCATCATAGAAGCCGTCAGGAGCGAAGACTTCTTCCATTTCGACGTGCCCACCCTCCAGTCGAAGAAGGAGGGTAGAAGGATCAAGGAGATACTCTGCAAACCTAGGTGAGGCAGGGAGCGGGCTACTACTCCCAGGGCTTGAAGCTCTGGGGGCTCACCTCGTCGCTGCCCTGCCCCAGATAGTGGTTCTCGGGTATCCTGTCCCAGATGGCTTCCGTCGTCTTCTGGACCTGCTTAACCAGCTTCTCCTCGTCCACAGTGAGGAGGACACCTTCATCCACCACCAGCTCGCCGTCCACGATGACGTACTCCACGTCTTCGCGGGTGGCGGAGTTCACGAGGTTCTTCACGGGGTCCCTGCAGGGGACGTTGTTCAGTGTCTCCATGTCTATCACGGCTATGTCCGCAAGGGCGCCGGGGGCAAGCCTCCCCAAGTCGTCTCTCCTCAACCCTCTGGCGCCCCCGAGGGTAGCGCTGGTGAACACCTCGCGTGCGCTGCCGCTGAAGCAGCTCCAGTCCGCCACCTTGCTCATGTAGCTGGCCATCCGCATCTCATTGAGCATGTCTTGGGGGCTTGTGTCGCAGCCTATGGACACGTTGACCCCCGCCGCCAGGTAGCCGCTGTGGCTGTGCATCTTGTTCCCCCGCTTGGTGAAGACCAGGGGGTCGTGGCTGACAGTGGCTCCGCTCCTCGCTAGCAGCTCTAGATCGCCGCCACCGACGGGTGGATACGCTAGGAGGGGGTGCCCCGCCACCGCCCATCCGTGGCCTATGATGAGATCGGAGCCTAGGAGCCCGGTGTCGCTCAGGTACTCTATGGGCGTCCTCCTGTACATCCTGATCATGTTCTGGAACTCGACGACCCACTGGGCTGCGTGTATCGTGACGGGGCACCCCAGCTCGTCCGCCTTCGTCCTCACCTCTTTCTGGAGGGGCCCGCTTACTTTGTCCACCGTGCTTGGGTAGAGGGCGGCGATGAGCCTACCGCCTAGGGCGCCGTCGTATTTCTTTACGAAGCGCTCGGCCTCGTCGAGGAGCTCCATGCCGTGTTCCAGGCCGAGCCACTCGGTCTCCAGGTTGGCGCCTTGGCTTCGTGTCCAGCGTCCGTCTTCGATGTTGCAGCCCTCGACGGCGCGTATCCCCAGCTCGCCTATGTGCTTGACCGTCGCCTCGGCACCCAGGTTACCCACCATCCCTATCTCCAGCATAGTGGTGCAGCCGCTCGTCAGCAGCTCGGCCATGCTGTACCGTGCGAAGACGTGGTGATCCTCTGGGCGTATGCTCTTGCCCAGGGCGGTGAGGTTCTCGCCTAGGCTGCTCATGTAGAAGTGGCGGGCGCCTGTGTCGTCGATGAAGCTCTTGTCCTTGGGGGCGGTGCTGGCGTGGGTGTGGGTGCAGATCATGCCGGGGATCACGACGTGGTGGGAGGCGTCTATCCACCTGTCTACCTTCCCCCGGTAGCTCCTGCCCACGTGCTTGATCCTGTTGCCCTCTGTCACCACGACGCCGTCCCTGAGGAGCCTGTGCTCGGCGCCGTCGTATGCGATGACCCATTTCCCCTTGATTCCTATCGACATGTGATAGAAGACGCGCTATGCGTGTAAAAACATGAGCACGAGTGGTAAACGCTGGCTTTATACTAGGGTTTGTGGCGGTGGACTCGGCCAGCCCTCGCCCCTGTGTGCTGGCCGTCCTCTACAGTCAGGAAGCCGTTCACCATGACGTGGGTTATTCCACTTGGGTGACGTCTCGGCTCTTTGTATGTCGAGAGGTCCTCGATGGTGTTGGGGTCGAACACCGTGATGTCCGCCGCGTAGCCGGGCCTTATGAGGCCTCTGTCTCTTAGACCGTGTATCTGGGCGGGGTGACTGGTCACGCGCCGCACCGCGTCCTCCAGCCTGAGCACGCCTTCCCGGACGTACTTGCCGAGCACCTTTGGGAAGGCACCGTAGGCTCTTGGGTGGGGTTTGCCGAGGAGGAGGCCGTCTGTGCACACGGTGCCGAGGGGGTGGGCCATTATCCTGGTGACGTCTTCCTCGCTCATGGTGAAGCTGATCATGCTGGCGGCGTTCCTCTCCTCCAGCACTATGTCCATCAACGCGTCAACCTCTGTCTGGCCGCGGGCCCCCGCTATCTCCTTCATGGTCCTGCCCTCGTTGACCATGTTCTCTTCTGTCTGCAGGTTGGTGACGAGCAGCATATCCCACCTCGGCGTCCTCGACGTGCCAGCCGTGTACTCCTGCCTTATCCTCTGCCTGATGTCGGGGTCGCTGAGGCGTTCTAGAAGCTTCTCGACGCCCCCGGCGTGGACCCAAGTGGGTAGGAGGCTGCTCAGGAACGTGCTGCCCGCCGTGTAGGGGTACTGGTCGAAGGATACCTGGACGCCGCGCGTCTTTGCTTCCTCCAGTCGTTTAAGCGAGTTGATCGACTTGCCCCAGTTGGCCTCGCCGCTCGCCTTGAAGTGGCTCACATGGACGTGTACACCGGATGCTTCCCCCACCTCCACCACCTCGTCTATGCTCTCCAGCAGCGTGTTGCCCTCGTTCCTCATGTGGACGACGAAGACCCCTCCGTGAATGGCCGTCGCCCTGCAGAGTTCGGTGAGCTCGGCGGTGTCCGAGTAGATGCATGGCGCGTATATGAGGCCGGTGCTAAGGCCCACCGCGCCGTCACGCAGACTCTCGGCGAGAAGCCTCTTCATCTCTGCGAGCTCCTCAGCCTCCGGGCGCCTGTCCTCCATCCCCATGGCGGCCAGCCTGAGGTTACCGTGGCCCACGAGGCTCGCCACGTTGATGGACGGCCTGGCTTCATCTAGGGCGCTGAGGTATTCACCCATGGTCCTCCATGTCCACTCTATGTCTGGGTCGCCGTTGAGCCCCGAGAGGTATCTTCTCCACTCCGCGATATCGGATTCCTTTATAGGTGCCTCGCCAAGGCCGTCCTGCCCCACGATCTCCGTGGTCACCCCCTGCATGATCTTGGCATCGGCACTGGGCTCGGTGAGCAGTAAAAGGTCGGAGTGGCTATGGGTGTCGATGAATCCCGGCGCGACGGCCTCGCCTTGTAGCTTGATCACCTTTTCGGCGTCGCCAATCACTCGTCCAATCTCTGCTATGCGGCCGTCCTTGACGGCGACGTCGCCGCGGAACCATGGATTACCCGTGCCGTCCACCACCCTACCGCCTACGAGGATGACGTCGAACATGGGTTGAAAGCGCCGCGAAGCATATAGAAGGTTTCCCCGCGGCTACGTAAACTCCGTCAGGCTGAGCTGCAGCCCATGGTCCCGGCTCAGGTCGGCGTCGAAGGGCAGCAGCACGCTGCGCCCCGCCTCCGTGACCAGGTCCACGTACTTGTCGGCGTCCACCCTGCCCCCGTAGAGGGCGGGCCGGACCCTGCGGAACCTGTTGCTGTGAGTCGCGTCCACGTATACGTACTCTATGGGCGTCCTCTCCTCGACCCTCATCTTGGCCATGCCCAAGGCCTCGGCGGCGGCTACGTGGGGCAGCTTGGCCTTGTACTCGCCGGGCCGCCGCCTCAGGGTGGTGGTGATGCACAACTCCCCGGGGGGCACCCTGCCCCTGCGTATGCGGCGGCACGCCAGGTCTAGGACCCCCAGCGCCTGCTCGACGCCCTCGGTGACGACCTCCTCGGCGGAGCCGTGGCTCAGGAGGGCGTCGATGACCTCCCGCTGGACCCTGGCCACGTAGGGCGCGGTGTCGCGTCTCCGTGTCTCTATGCCCCTGTAGACGTAGCGGCCCTCGAGGGTCCTGCCGTAGTACCTGTTGGCGGCGCCCATGCCCGGCTCGCCCTTCTGGGGCAACAGCACCAAGTACCTGAACACGTTCTCGACGGACATGGGGAGCCCCACCTGCTCCGAGACTACGCGGGCCAGCTCCTCATAGTCGCGCCGGGTTGCGCCGGGGTGCCTGAGGAAGAGGC